>NZ_CP053836.1:1268273-1585341 GCF_013201825.1 Halarcobacter ebronensis | reverse complement strand
TTCCAGAGTTCAGTGAGTATAAATTTGTGCCAACTAACAAGATATATGATTATATTACGTTCTTTAAAAGAACAGTTTATAAGCAAGTGTTAAAATATTTTAAAAAAGAGGGTTACATATAGAAAATGTTAAAAGTTTTAAAATTTGGCGGTACAAGTGTAGGAACACTTGATAGAATACAAAATGTTGCAAACATCATTAAAAAAATTAAAGATGAAGGTCACGATATAATTGCAGTTGTTTCTGCAATGAGTGGTGAGACTAATAAATTGATTGAATACGCAGAGTATTACTCAAAAAGTCCAGAACCAAGTGAAGTTGATATGTTATTAAGCTCAGGTGAGCGAGTTACCTCTGCTTTATTATCTATTGCATTAAATGAACAAGGTTATAAAACTACTTCAATGAGTGGGAGAGAAGCTGGTATTTTTACAGATAGTTCTCATACAAAAGCAAGAATTGAAGAGATTGACACAACAAATATGAAAAATGCTATAAAAGATGGCAAGATTGTAATTGTTGCAGGGTTTCAAGGTGTTACAATTGATACAAAAAGAGTATCTACTTTAGGTAGAGGTGGTTCTGATTTAACTGCTGTAGCAATTGCAGGTGCAATTGAAGCTGATGTTTGTGAAATATATACTGATGTTGATGGTATTTACACGACAGATCCTAGAATTGAACCAAAAGCTAAAAAGTTGGATAAAATCTCTTATGATGAAATGCTAGAACTAGCTTCATTGGGAGCAAAAGTATTACAAAATAGATCTGTAGAGATGGCGAAAAAATTAAATGTAAATTTAGTATCAAGAAGCAGCTTTACGCCAGAAGTTGAAGGTACATTAATAACTAAGGAAGAGAACATTATGGAAAAACCAGTTGTAAGTGGTATTGCATTGGATAAAAATCAAATTAGAGTTGGTATGTATGGGGTTATAGATAGACCAGGTATTGCATCGACTATTTTTACTGCACTTGCAGATGCTAATATTAATGTTGATATGATAGTACAAACAAGAGGTGCAGATGGTAAAACTGATATGGATTTTACAATTCCAAGAACTGACTTAGAGATTTGTAAAAAAGTTATGTCTCAATTTAAAGCAGAAGCTGAAAAAATTGATTACAATGATACTATCTGTAAAGTATCAATTGTAGGTGTTGGTATGAAATCTCACACAGGTGTTGCTTCAAAAGCATTTAGTGCATTAGCGAATGAGAATATAAATATAAGAATAATTTCAACAAGTGAAATAAAAATATCAATGATTATTGAAGAAAAATATGCTGAGTTGGCTGTTAGAGCACTACATGAAGCATATCATTTAGATAAATAGGTTTTTATAGTGCAAGAGTTTTTAAATTGGACCGTTGATACAATAAGAGAAGATAGATTAATCTCTCCTTGGTTAGAAGAGAAAAAATATGAATGGGTGCCTTTAGTATCTAAGTCAATAGTAAATATTTTTGAAAGAAGTTGTTCTGTACTTATAATAACAGATAGTGAAAGAGACTGGTTTTTAAAATATATATTGACTAATTTAAACTCAAGCAAGCAAAATAGACCTTTTTTGCCTTTTTATAATTTTAAGTCATTCTATAAAGATTTGGATGACTTAAAAACAGAAGATGATATTTCATTTATAAAAGATATGTTAAATATCTCTTTTCCTAATGGATACTGTTTTTGGTATATTGGGAAAAGTAACGATGTTAGAGCAACTTTGCCAAAATTTAGTAAAAACTCTTTTCTTTGGATTTTTGATGAAGAGATTCAAGATGCATTTAATCTAAAAACAAGTGATGAAGCTTTAGATATGAAACTTCTGCAAATGTTTAGACTTTATGATAAAACTTTGAGTGCTGCACTTTTTGCAGAGATCAATGTTGAACACTAGTTTGGATTCTTTTTTATATGTTTATAGATAAAAAGATTGAAACAGCACAAATACTTATAGTAAATGATGTGGAAGAGGCATTAAATACTCTTTTACCTTTTTATTCAAAACATAATATAAGAGTTATAAAAAATGATCAAAAAGATGAATTTCAAATTGCTCAAGCCCATGCAGCTATAAAAGAGGCATATATCTCTTCAAATGAAAAAAAATATTTGATTTTAGTTGGTAGAAGTTTTAGAAATGAAGCTCAAAATGCTCTTTTAAAAGTTTTTGAAGAGCCTCCTAAAAATATAGTTTTTATTATAATCACAAGTTCAAAATCGTCTATTTTACCAACAATTTTTTCAAGAATTCCTCATAAATATTATAAAACTGTATCAAAAAGAGAAGAGATAACTTTAGATGTTGATAAATTGGATTTAAAAGAGGTTTATCTTTTTCTAAAAGATAGTCAAAGAATTACTAAAGATGAAGCTAGAACGATAATTGAAGCAATACTTTATAAAGTGAGTTCAAAAAAAATTGAATTGAATCAAAAAGAGTTGGAGCTTTTTTCAAAATCTATTAAACTTTTAGAATTGAACTCTAGACCAATAAATGTACTTACCTCTCTTTTACTTATGTTATTAAATAGAAACAAAAGAGTTTAAATGAGAGTTTTTAAAGTAAAGAATAAAAATATTAGCTCTTTCCTTGAAAAACTTGGTTGCGATAAGGGTGGAGTTAATATTTTATCAAAAAAGAGTGAACTTCATACTCTTTATATAAAAGACTTACATGTTGGTGCTGCAAATATTTTAAAACAAGATGCTCTGTCTATTGGTGCAGATTTAGCTGTTCCAAATGGTGTTGTAATTGCAAGTGAAAAATATTTTGATGCTTTGTTAATAGGAACTACAAAACATTTTGAAATTTTAAGTAAAAAAGAGTTAGCTCAGCCTTTTGGACTTAAAAATTTGGCACATTACTTAAAAACATTTATAAATCAAAAAGAGTTTAAAACAAAAATCATGGGTATAGTTAATGCTAATGATGACTCTTTTTTTGAAAAAAGTAGATTTCAAGGTTCAAATGCAATTTCAAAAATGGAACAGATGATTGAAGATGGAGCTGATATTATTGATTTGGGTGGAGTTTCAAGTAGACCAGGAAGTATTGCTGTTCCTTGGAAAGAAGAACTTGAAAGATTAAAACCTATTTTGGATCTAATTTTTGAGCAAAAACTCTATGAAAAAGTAGACTTCTCTCTTGATTCTTATGAACCAGAAGTTTTAAAATATGCATTAGATAGAGGTTTTAAAATTGTAAATGATATAACAGGTCTTGAAAATGATGAAGTTTGTAAACTCTCTGCTTCATACAAGGCACAAGTTGTTATTATGCATATGCAAAAAGACCCAACAAATATGCAAAAAGATCCCTTTTATGAAAATGTAATTCTTGATATTGATGAATTTTTTGAAAATAGAGTTGCAAAAGCAAAAGGTTTTGGTATTGAAAATATTGTTTTAGATGTTGGCATTGGTTTTGGTAAAACTTTAGAGCATAATTTATTACTTCTAAAAAATCTTGAACATTTTAAACATTTTGGTTATGAACTATTAATTGGTGCAAGTAGAAAATCTATGATTAATATGGTTGTCCCCTCTTCTATTGAAGATAGACTTCCAGGAACTTTAGCTATTCATTTGGAGTCAATTAAAAATGGGGCTTCAATTATTAGATGTCATGATGTAAAAGAGCATTATCAAGCTATAAAACTTCAAGAAGCAATACAGAGTGTTGAGATACTTTAAAGTATCTCATGTAAGCTATTGGCTTTTGCCATCCACATTTTTAAATCTTCATAATCTTCATTTTGGACCATTTCTCTAACTTCTTTCATATGGCTTTCAAATTGGTCAATAGCTTTTAAAAGATTTTTTCTATTTTGTTTAAAAATGTCAGTCCACATATTTGGGCTTGATTTAGCTACCCTACTCATATCTTTAAATCCACCTGCTGCTAAAGCTAAAATAGATTTTGGATCTTCATGGTTCATTACTGTATTAGCCAATGAAAAAGATATTGCATGGGGAAGATGAGACATATAACAGGCATGAATATCATGTTCATTTGCATCCATTACTACTATTCTCATCCCAATCTCTTGAAAAAGTCTAAATGCTCTATTTACATGGAGATTGTCATTATCTTCTAGATTACATAAAACAACCGTATTCCCTTCATATAAATTATCAATTGCTGCTTTAGGACCTGACTTTTCAGTTCCAGTCATAGGGTGTGCAGCAATAAAATTTTTTCTGATTGTTGATGGAACACTTTTAATAATAAACTCTTTTGTTGAACCTAAATCCATAATTGTTGTATTTTTATTAATATCTAAAAATTCTGGCAAAATAGATATTATATTATCAACAGGAATAGCTAAAATAATTAAATCACAATTTTTTTTCATTGTATCAATATCTGTTAATTCATCGACTAAATTCAATTCTATAATCTCATTTTTTGATTTTTCACTTCTTGCATATCCATAGATTTTTTTAGCTAAAGAGTATTTTTTTAGTGCTTTTGCTAGAGACCCACCCATCAAACCGAGTCCTATTATACCTATATTCAATTTTTTGCCTTTATAATTTTATTTTAAAAAGGTGATTATATCTTAACCATCCTATAAAGTTTATTTAGATATATTTTAGCCTTGAAATAAAGAGTATAAGGATAACTGTGAAAAGAAAGAGTATCTTATTATCGATTACATTGGCAAGTTTGCTTAATGCAGATACAATAAAGTCTATAGAGTTTATTAATTTAACAAAGATGTCTACAACTCTTGCGAAAGAGACAATTAGTATAAGTGCAAATGAAGATATTAGCACTGAAAAAATCAATAAAGCAATTAAAGATTTTTATGACTATGGATATTTTGAGGATATTACTGTAACACAAGAGAATGGCGTTTTAAAATTCCTTTTTAAAGAGAAACCTTCCATTGCAAATGTTGAGATAACAGGATATAAATCAAGAGAAGACGATAAAGAAGAGTTAAAAAAAGAGATAAATATAAAAAAGGGTATGATGTACTCTACTCAAAAAATTAAAAGTGCAAAAGAGGCTCTTCTTAAAAAATTAGAGGCTGATGGTTATATTAACTCAGTTGTAGAAGTTGAAATTGAAAAATTAAATGAAGATGCATTGGCAATTACCTTTAATGTAAATAAAGGTGATGAAATTATTATAAAAAAAGCTAACTATTTTGGTGCTAAAAATTTAGAACAAAGTGATTTTGAAGAGGTTACTGCAAACAAAGAAGAGGAGTTTGCTTCATGGTTTATTACTCAAAATGGTGGAGAGTTAAATAGTGAACAGTTAGAATATGATGGAAAAAGAATTCAAGAATTATATTTTGAACATGGATATTTAGATGCAAAAGTAGAAGATCCTTTTGTGCAAGTGGATTTTGCTTCAGATCAAGCAGATTTAGATTTTTATATTGATGAAGGAATACAATATAATCTTAAAAGTGTAACAATTTATGTAGATCCAGAATTGGCAAAAGCAAGTGAGCTAAAAGAGGAAATGAAACTAAAAGAGGGTCGAGTATTTAATATTAAAAGAATGAGAGATGATATTGATTTTATTAAAACTAAGATTGCTGACCAAGGGTATGCATTTGCTCAAGTAACACAAGATATTAAAAAAGATGAAAAAGAGGGAATTGTTGATTTAGTTTTAAATGTTATTCCTGGACAGAAAGTATATATAAGAGATGTTAAAATCACAGGAAATAGTAGAACTTTAGACAGAGTTATTAGAAGAAATGTCTACTTAGCTCCAGGAGATCTCTTTTCTCAAACAGATTTTAAAGAATCAAAAAATAAATTAAAACGTACAGGTTATTTTGATGATGTTACAATAGAACAAAAAAGAGTCTCTGAAGATAAAATGGATTTAGTTGTAAAAATCAAAGAAGCGCCAACAGGAAATATTATTCTTGGTGGTGGATATGGATCTTACGATAAAGTAATGATTAATGCTGCTATTAATGAAAGAAATCTTTTTGGTTCGGGAATCTCAACTGCACTATCTGTTGACCTCTCTTCTAAAGAATCTGAGTATACAGTATCTATAGTAAACCCAGCAATTGCAGATAGTAAATATACGGGTTCTTTTGATCTTTATAATAGAGATCAAGAGTATAGTACAAAAGATTATTATGATATGGATAAAACTACAAAAGGTTTTACAATTGGTGTGGGAAGAGAGATTATAAGAAACCTTTATGGTGGATTAAAGTATAAACTTGATTTTATTAAAGAGGATTATGAATATATTTCAACATATACAAAGAAAAAAGCAGAGAATCAAGATTATGTTCAAAGTTCATTAATCCCATATGTTAATTATGATAATACGGATGATTATCTTGTTCCAAGATCAGGTATGAAAGTTGGAACTTCTGTTGAGTATGCAGGGGTTGGTGGAGATTCAAAATTTGTAAAAACAAATGCATATTTCAAATACTTTTACTCTTTAAATACTTTATATGATTTAGACTGGATTTTAAGATATAGAGCACAAGTAAATTTCTTAATTGATAATGGGAAAATAAATCAAGGGGACTCTTTATATTTAGGTGGAACAAAATCATTAAGAGGATTTGAATCTTATGCTTTTGGACCTGATGATCCTGCTATTGATGATCCTTATAAAAGAATGTTTGCTAACTCTTTAGAGTTAAGTTTCCCATTAGTTGGTTCATCTATGAGATGGGGTGTATTTTATGATTATGGGATGATAGGAGAAAATAGTTTTTCAACAATTAAGAGATCTAGTATGGGTGCACTTTTTGAATGGAACTCTCCATTTGGTCCACTTCAACTATTCTTTGCACAACCCCTTGATGATGAACCAGGGGATGAAACATCATCTTTCGAATTTGCACTGGGATCATCGTTTTAATGGTTAAAAAAATGAATACAATAATAGATAAAAGAATTTCAAATGAAGAGGCTTTAGATTTAATTAAAAATGCCTCTTTAGTTGAGCTTGGGAAATTAGCAAGTGAGAAAAAAGCACTACTTCATCCTGATAAAATCACAACTTTTGTAGTTGATAGAAATATTAATTATACAAATGTTTGTTGGGTAGACTGTAAGTTTTGTGCTTTTTATCGACATGGTAAAGATGATGATGCATATGTTTTATCTTATGAAGAGATAGATAAAAAAATTGAAGAACTTTTAGCAATTGGTGGAACTCAAATTCTTATGCAAGGTGGAGTTCATCCTAAACTTAAAATAGAGTATTATGAGGACTTAGTAGAACATATTCATACAAAATTTCCACAAATCACCCTACACTCTTTTTCTGCTATTGAAATTGCCTTTATTGCAAAAATCTCTAAAATCTCTAAATTAGAGGTTTTAAAAAGATTACAAGCAAAAGGATTAAGTTCAATTCCTGGGGCTGGAGCAGAAATTTTAAGTGATAGAGTAAGAGATATTATTGCACCCAAAAAAATTGATGCAGATGAGTGGATAGAAATACACAAACTTGCACACTCAATTGGTATGAAAACAACTGCAACAATGATGTTTGGAACAGTTGAAACAGATGAAGAGATTATTGAACATTGGGATAGAATAAGAAGATTACAAGATGAAACAGGTGGATTTAGAGCTTTTATTATGTGGTCTTTCCAAAGTTCTAATACAAAGCTAAAAGAGGAAATCCCTGATTTAAAACCTCAATCTTCAAATAGATACTTAAGACTTCTTGCTGTTTCAAGAATATATTTAGATAATTTTCCTAATATTCAAAGTTCATGGGTAACACAAGGAAGTTATATAGGTCAAATGGCATTGAAATTTGGTGCAAATGATTTAGGAAGTACAATGATGGAAGAGAATGTTGTAGCAGCAGCAGGAGCAACAAATTGTATGAATCAAGATGAGATGATTCAACTTATAAAAGACGTTGGAGAAAATCCAGCTAAAAGAAATACAGCTTATGAAATTTTAGAGAGGTTCTAAAGTTTTTAATGTTAATTAAAATTTTCAAATCAATAATAATTTTTTTATTTTTACAAGGAATGTTAATGGGTGCTCAAATAAAGCATATTAATATAAAAGGTGTTGAAATACCACTAATATTTGAGAAGGAAAATAGTCTTCCTATCTTAAATTTGCAGCTTGTTTTTACAAATTCAGGATATATGCAAGATGAAGATAAAAGTGGATTGGTATCTCTATCTACAAAACTTTTAAATGAAGGTACAAAAAAACTAGGAACTACAAAATTTGCAGAAGAGTTAGAAAACTCTGCAATTTCACTACATGCAAGTAATGGATTTGAAACTTTAGTTATTGAACTCTCTTCTATAAAAGATGTACATGAAAAAAGTTTAGAGTTACTTAAAACGCTTTTAAAAGATCCAAACTATGATGAAAAAGTTTTAGAAAAACTTAAAACACTTCAAATTGGATCATTAAAAAGAAAAGAGAATGATTTTGATTATATTGCAGAGAAAAATCTCAAAGAGATTATTTTTAAAGGCTCTGCATTGGAAAATCCATCTTCTGGAACTATTGAATCAATATCAAAAATAAAACTAAATGATATAAAAACTTTTTTAACTAAATCATTGGATTTAAATAACTTAATTGTTGTTGTAGGTGGAGATTTTGCCTATGATGATATAGTTAATAAAATTAGTGATACAATAAGTGTTTTAGCAGAAAAAAACAAAAATAAAACAAAAAAAATCAAAATATCACAAAAATCAGAGACAAAAGAGATTATAAAAGAGACTCAACAAGCTTATATATATTTTGGAAGTCCATTCTTTGTTGATGTTAAAGATGAAGATAAATATATGGCAAAAGTTGCTTCATTTATCTTAGGTGGAAGTGGCTTTGGTTCAAGATTAATGGAAGAGATTAGAGTAAAAAGAGGATTAGCTTACTCTGCGTATGGTTATATTTCTGTGAATAAATCATACTCATATTTTACTGGATATCTTCAAACAAAACTTGAAAGTGCAAATGAGGCAAAAGATTTAGTTGTTTCACTTGTAAATGAATTTGTAAAAAATGGAGTTACTGCTGAAGAGTTAGAATCTGCAAAAAAATTTTTACTTGGAAGTGAACCCCTTAGAACAGAAACATTATCGCAAAGATTAAATAGAGCTTTTACTCTTTTTTATAGAGGTTTAGAGCAAGATTATAATGAAAAAGAATTAGAGAAAATTGAGAATTTAAAACTCGATGATTTGAATAAATATATAAAAACACATGATGAAATTGAAAAATTATCATTTTCAATAGTAAGGAAATAAGTTGTTGAGATTTGCACAAAGCCTTATGCATAGTTTGCAGCTTAACGATTTAAGAATTGCAATATTTAACTATATATTATCAAAACAGTTAAATGAGCCTCTTATGTTAGTTGTTAATGATTTAGATAAAAAAAATATCATTGAAGGCAATGACAAAGAGATAATTGAGCTTTTAAATCTTTTTTCTATTGATTTTTCACAAGTTGTATATCAAAGTGAAAATTTAAAATATCACCAAAAACTTGCAATGCAATTAATGGGTCAAAAAAAAGCTTTTGCTTGTTTTTGCTCAGATGAAAAATTAGATGAGTTAAAACAGGAAGCAAAAAAAGAGAATAGAGCTTTTTATTATGATGGTTTCTGTGCAAGCTTGTCTGATGAAACAGTTCTAAATTGTAATGCACCATTTACAGTAAGAGCAAAAATGCCAGACTCAAATATTGTTTTTGCAGATCTTTTAAAGGGAGATTTTAATTTCGAGCCATTTGCTGTTGACTCTTTTATTATATTAAATCATGATAAATCAGCTACATATAATTATGCCTGTGCAGTTGATGACATGTTATACGATATATCTTTAGTAATTAGAAATGAAAAACATATTTTAGATACACCAAAACAGATTCATATTAGAAATCTTTTAAATTATGGCAAAGAGCTTAAATATCTTCATTTAACAGATATAAATTTTAATAAAGATGATGAAAAACACTCTGTTAAATATTTTATTGATGGAGGTTTTTTACCAAGTGCCATTGCAAATTATCTCGTTTTATTGGGGAATAAAACTCCTACAGAGATATTTACTTTAGAAGATGCAATAAAGTGGTTTGATATAAAAAACTTATCAGCTAGTTCTGTTAATTTTGATATTAATAAACTAAAAGAGATAAATAGAAAACATCTTGAAACTTTAGATGATATGAGACTCTCAAAAATTTTAGGTTTTGCAGATAGTGATATTGGAAAGCTAGCAAAACTATTTTTAAGTGAGGCAAGTACTTTAAAAGAGATAAAATCTAAAATTGAGTTAATTTTCTCTTCTAAGTGTTCAATTAAAGAGTTTGAAAAAGAGTTTAAAGAGATAAAACTATCTATTCAAAAAGCTCCATTTTTTGACAGTTTTAATGATTTAAAAGAGTATATAAGAAATAATACAAAAATAGATGAAAATATAGTTCTAAAACTCTTAAGATATCTATTAACTGGTTGTAATGAAGGTCCAGATATCTCTGATATCTATTTTTTAACTAAAAACTATCTAGGAGAGATTATAAAATGATAGATGCATTATTAAGTTCAATATTTACTGTTGTTTTGGCAGTTATTTCCCTTTACAAATGGGTGATTATTATATCAGCCCTACTCTCTTGGGTAAGACCAGATCCTTATAATCCTATTGTTCAAATGTTGTATAGATTGACTGAACCAGCTTATGCACTTGTTAGAAGATTTATACCAACAGTTGTTGGCGGTATGGATTTAGCTCCACTTATTGTTATCTTTGTTCTTATCTTTTTAGAGACATTTTTAGGAAGACTCTTTATGGGAATGATGTAATAAATGAAAAAACTTCTAATATCTTCACTTTGCGCTATATCTTTATTAGCAAACGAGACATTAGAAGTATCATCTAATCTAAAACAAGAAGAACAAAAATCCTCTTTTCTCTTGGATATTAACCATATTTCAACGTTAGAAAAGGGAATCAAAAGAGACTTTTTTATTAATGAGTATCTAAAAACTAATATTACAAGTGATGAAGCATACAATGTAATATCTTATCTTGATAATATGAGTTTAACAATTTTTAAAAACTTTGCAAAAAAATTTGGACATGATGAAACTTTTGGAGTTGCACAATGTATAAATATGACAAAAGAGGAAATTATTGGTACTTATGCAGACTGTATTGTAAGTGGCTTAGATTTAAAAAAGGCTTCTACTCTTTCATTAATTGATTTGCAAATGATTATACAAAAAACGAAAGATAAGTATCCTCTTTTTGCAAAAAAAATTGCCATTTTATCTTCTTCTATCCCTTTTACAAAACTAATTACACAAAGAGAAGATATTTTTTATGAGCTTTTTTTAAGTGTAGATAATAGTTTTAGAGAAAAATATTTTAATTATAAATTCCCTAAAACAACTTTTGAAAAAATTATTAATGATAAAATCAATTTTAATAAACTCTTAAAAACAACCCTTTCTGATTCCAATATGGATATTTTAAATAGCTCTTTAACTGGTTTAAGTATTGAGAACTTAGATTTGGATTCTATATTTTATTTAGCTTTAAATGCCATAAGGTTAAATGATTTTAATAGTGCATATAAATATTTGCAAGAGGCAAAAAATATCACAACAGAAAAGTATATATTAGATAAGTTTAGTTTTTGGATTTATTTAATAACAAAAGATGAGGAAGAACTAAAAAAGCTTTCACAAAGTGATAATTTGGATTTTTATTCATATTATGCAAAAGAATTATTAAGAGAAGAAGTAGATACTTTAGATTCAAAAAATATTGAATTTATCCATCAATTATTAAAAGATTATGATATTAAAAAAGGTGCCTTGCTCTATTCCATTGCAAAGATAAAATCAGATTTTAATAAAGAGTATATTTCAGAAGATTTTAATGAAGTAGGACTTTTTAAATTAAATCCCAATGAATTAAAGAATAGAAATATTGTTTTTGAAAACGTAGATCTTTTTAATGAAGAGTTTAGTTTAAAATATGCCAATTTGTATTTAGATAGCATGAATTTAGATTTTAAAAGAGTATTAACAAGTTATTTAAAATACTTTAATGATTCAAATGATATCTTAATTTTAGAGTCAAAAGCTGACTCTTTATTGGAATTATTTATAAAATTTGAATCCTTAGAAAATAAAGATATTGAAGAGTTTCTTTTAAATTATTGTTTATATTATAATTTTATGTCAAAAAGAAAAGATAAAATTACTATAAATACTATTTTTGAAAATTTATTAAACTTGTCTCAAAAGTAGGACTTTTTATATCTAAAACTATTTTACTACTTTTTGTAGCATTAAATTCAACTAAATAATATTCAGCCCAGTTATTCTTTAAAGAGATATTTTTTACTAAATCTGATCCTTTATCCAATTTAGTTATTTTAATTGGTTTCTCTCCAATGAAAATATTATTATTCTCTTTAGTAAATTTTTCATCTTTTACTTTTACTTTTTTCCCATCTATTTCTTCTATCTCTTCTTTAGATTTAGAAGTAATAGTAAAATCACTTTTTTGTAAATCAAAATCTTTTTTATCTACATTTTGGAAGCCAACAATAAAACTATCAATATTATTGTTATTGTATTTATTATCCACTAAATTTAAATAAGTAACAAAAAACATAAATTTCACTTCATTATTAACAACAATATCTCTTTTTTTTGTATTTTGCACTGATTTTGCATTAAAATCATTTTTATATGAAAAGCCCAATGAGTTCTTATTTGTACATGAGGTTAAAAACACTAAAGAAAATAGTAAAAAGATTGAGTGAAATTTATTCATTTAAATTGCTCCAAATAATTAATATTTGCTATTTTACACTAATGTAACTTTAACCATCATTTGGATAAAATCCCCCTTATGAGTAAAGAATTTAAAAAGTTAGTAGTGGCCTTTAGTGGACCATCAAATAGTGGAAAAACAACACTTGTTGTAAAGGTTTCAGAAATCTTAAAAGCAAAAGGTTTTGAGGTTTGTATTGTTAAGCATGATCCAAAAGATAAAGCATTTTTTGATGTACCAGGAAAAGATAGTGATAAGTTTTTTAAAACAGGTGCAAATGTGGCTGTGGTAAGTCCTACAAGAACAACACTATTTAGTCATAAAAGATCAGAAATTGAAGAGCTTATTAGACTTTTTGGAGAGTTTGATTATTTATTAGTAGAGGGATTAAAAACTCTACCCTTACCAAGGATTTCTGTTTTTAGAGGAAAACTTGATGAATCTTACTTTCCTGTAACAGATGCAATAGCTCATGATGATTCAATTGAAAGAAGTTTAATACCTACAAATATTGATAGACTTGATTTAAATAATCCAGAAGAGATAATCTCTTGGATAGAAATAAATGCAAAGAGAGTGTAATGGAAGAGATATTAAAAGCAATAGAAAATGCAAGTATTGAGATTAAAAAAGTAATAGATAAAGGAGATACTAGTAAGAGTGAAAATGAAAACTCTACTGGAGATACTCAATTAAAACTTGATATTGCAAGTGATATTATTATAGAAAAGATTTTCTCTACAATTCCTTCAATTAAAGCTATTGTAAGCGAAGAACAAGAATCAATTGTACCTTTACATGATAATGGAGAGTATTTAATAGCTTATGATCCTTTAGATGGTTCTTCATTAGTTGATGTAAACTTATCAGTTGGATCAATATATGGAATCTATAAAAATGAGTTTAATGCAAAAAATATTATAGCAGCAGTTTATGTAGTTTTTGGGCCTAGAATAGAGATGGTTGTTGCTCAAAATAACTCTGTAAAAATGTATAGATTACATGATGGGGAATTTAAATTTATAACAGATATCAACCTTAATGAAAAAGGTATTTTAAATGCAACTGGTTCAACACAAATGTGTTGGCCAACTCACCATAGAAAACTTTTAAAAGAGATGTTTGATGATGGTTATTATTTAAGATATTCAGGAGGAATGGTTCCTGATTTACATCAAATACTTTTAAAAGGTGGTGGATTATTCTCATATCCTGGGACAGCAGATAAACCAAAAGGAAAATTGAGACAGCTTTTTGAAGTTTTCCCTTTTGCTTTAACATACGAGTTTGCAGGAGGAGCAGCAACTGATGGTTTTAAAAGAGTACTTGAAGTTGAAACAACACATATTCATGATACTACTCCATGTTTTTTTGGTTCAAAAGATGAAATAAAAAGAGTAAAAGAAGTGTATAAAGAGTATGGAAAATAATCAAAGATTAGACGAGTGGGATGAAAAACTTGAGTTGAAACTTGTTGAATTAAATGAGTGTCAAACAACTAATGGTTTAGACTCTTGTACTCCTTGTGATAAGTTTTTTGAGTGTGAACTTAGAAAAAGATATATTTTAGCTGTATATGAATCTATGAATAAAGGTTCTGGCGGTGGATTTGAATTTTAATTAGAAAAAGGTATAAAAGGTTATATATGGAAAATAGTTGCAAAAATGTTTATATTACTACTCCAATCTATTATGTTAATGATGTTGCTCATATTGGGCATGCATATACAACAATTATTGCTGATACAGTTGCAAGATACTCTAGGCTTATTGGAGCTGATACTTTTCTTTTGACAGGAACAGATGAACATGGTCAAAAAATAGCTCAAAGTGCAGAAGCAAGAGGTAAAACACCAAAAGAGTATGCAGATGAAATCTCAGGAAAATTTAGAAAACTATGGGATGACTTTGATATTACTTATGATAAGTTTATCAGAACTACTGATGAAGAGCATAAAATTGGAGTTCAAAAAGCATTTGAAACAATGTATAACAAAGGTGATATCTACAAAGGTGATTATGAAGGATATTATTGTGTATCTTGTGAAACTTTTTTTACAGAAAAACAACTAGTTGATGAACAATTTTGTCCTGACTGTGGAAAACCTACAAATATTGTAAAAGAAGAGAGTTTCTTTTTTAGACTATCAAAATATGAAGATAGACTTTTAAAATGGTATGAAGAGAATGAAGATTGTATTTTACCAAGAGCAAAGAAAAATGAGATTATCAACTTTGTAAAAGGTGGATTAAAAGATCTATCAATCTCTAGAACCTCTTTTGACTGGGGAGTTAAACTTCCTGAATCTATAAATGAACCAAAACATGTAATGTATGTGTGGTTAGATGCCTTAATGAACTATATTACTGCTCTTGGTTATGGAACAGATGAAAAAAATATGAACTATTGGCCAGCAAAAATTCATCTTGTTGGAAAAGATATTCTAAGATTTCACTCAATCTATTGGCCAGCTTTTTTAATGTCTTTAGAACTTCCTCTTCCTGAACATATTGCAGCACATGGTTGGTGGACAAGAGATGGAGACAAAATGTCAAAATCAAAAGGGAATGTTGTTAATCCAAAAGAGGTAGCTGATGCTTATGGTTTAGATGCTTTTAGATATTTTATGCTAAGAGAGGTTCCTTTTGGTCAAGATGGAGATTTTTCTCAAAAAGCACTTATTGATAGAATTAACTCTGATTTAGGAAATGATTTGGGAAATCTTCTTAATAGAATCTCTGGAATGAGTGGAAAATATTTTGATTATAAAGTTACTTCAAAAGATGTAGAGAGATTCCATAAAAAAGAGCTTGATGAAGTAAATGAGATATTAGCAAATGTTGAAAGTTATATCTACAAAATGCAACTAAATAGATACCTTGAAGATATTTGGAAAGTTTTAACTATTGCAAATAAGGCAATTGGAGATTATGAACCTTGGACTAAAATGAAAGAAGGCAAAGAGGATGAAGCTATGGCATTAGTTGCTTTAATAACTAATATCATGGCAAGAGTTGCCCTACTTTTAGACTCTGTAATGCCAGAAAAAATTTCAAAAATTGCTGCATCATTGGGTATAAAAATAGATACTGTAACATATAAAAAACTTTTAGTTAACAAAGAGCTTTTAGAGGATACAACTATTACAAAAGTTGAACAACTTTTTCCAAGAATTGAAGAGTTGTTGCTAGAGCAAGCAAAACCAACTGATGTATCTAAAACAGAAACTGAAGAGAAATCTTGTAAAAATGAGAGCACAGTTTTAGAAGAAGATAATCTAATTACAATTGATAAGTTTTTTGAAACTACATTAAGAATTGGAACAATTGTAGAAGCTCAAGAGGTTCCTAAATCTAGTAAACTTTTAAAACTACAAGTTGATTTAGGAGAAGGAAGAAATAGACAAATCTTAGCTGGAATTAAAGAGTATTATGATGCTTCTTCTTTAGTTGGGACACAAGCTTGTGTAGTTGCAAATCTTAAACCAGCTAAATTAATGGGAATGCTAAGTGAGGGTATGCTTTTAGCTGCGCGCGATGAAAATGGACTCTCTCTTGTTAGGCCTGAGACTTCTAAAAAATCTGGGACAAAAATAAGCTAGTGCAAATCTCATCAATATTGGACATTGTTGATGGAAGGTTATTAAACCATCCATCAATCTCTTTTATCTACTCAATAAAAACTAATGCAAAACGAGTTAAAGAGGGAGATCTTTTCATTGTTAAAAATGATGAAGATATAACTTTTGCCGTTAAAAACGGGGCTTTTGCACTAATTGTAGAAGAGAAAATAGATATTATTGATAATGAAATTGCTTGGATATATGTAAAATCTATTGAAGATACTATAAAAAAACTTTTACGATATCTTTTATCAAATATCAGGCTTACAGCATTTTATTGTAATGATGTAAGTTTTGAACTTTTTAAAATTTTAAAGAAACCAACAGTTCATACGAATATAAAACTTGTGCCAAAAGATTTATCAAAATTTTTTAAAGTAATTGATGATTTAGAAGAAAATGATACACTCATTTGCTCTAGTCACAAAGATTTAGATGATATTTATCCCGTAAATTTCAATTTTAATACAAAAGCATATGATATAAAAAACTTAATAGAACACTCTATTTTTGAAACAACATTTAGTTACAAAGAGAGATATTTTTCAAAAGTCAAACTACCTAGTCTTTATATTAAAGAGTTTTTAGATGTATATAGTTTTTTAGGCTTTGATGCAGAGTTAAATAAACTAAAAAAATTCACACCACTAAAACCAATATTTATTGACAAGTTAATAAATCACACAGATTATGGTAAGACTGATAAGTTCCTATTAGCCCAAGAGAATGAAGAGCTAATAGAAAAAGAGATTGAGTATTTAAAAGAGAAATATAAATATGCAAAAATTTTATACTTAACAACTACAGAGATAGATGACCATAAAGATATTGACTATACTTTTATAAATTCACTTTCAAATTTAAAAAGTTTTTTAAAAAAAATTCCTTTTAATGGAGTATATTTTATGGGTGTTAGTTTTGATGAACTTTATGACCAAGTCTCAATTGAGCAAGAAGAGCCCTCTTTAATCTAGTCTTAATAGACCATACCAAAAGAGCTAACTACTTTTCCTACAATTAAAAGTTCACTTTTATCTAAAATTTGCATTGGATAATCTCTATTATCTGAGATAATATCAAATTTTCCATCTACTCTTCTTTGTATTCTTTTTACAAAAAGTCCATAATTTGTAGTAAAAGCATATATTCCATCTCTACTAATATCAGTTTTATTTTTATCTATAAAAATAATATTATCACTGTTTAGAGTTGGTTCCATTGAGTCCCCTACTACATTTATTGCATCAATATTTTTTAAATTCTCTTTTCCTCCTAACATATTTACAAAATATTGAGGAACTTCTAAACTTTCATAACTATCATCATTCTCATAAGCTCCACCTCCAGCACTAACATTTATCTCTGGATAATACCTAATCCAGTATTTATCAGTAGAGTCTACAAGTGAGCCTGGGTTTTGATTGTAAAGTAACCAGTTTATTGATATTTTTTTTCTGGCACAGAAGTCTAGAATATTTGAATAAGGTATCTTCCCTCTGTTTTTCATGGTTGCAAAATTTACTTGACTTAGGTCTAATGCGGTAGCTACATCTTTATCAAAAACTTTTCCAGCTATTCCATCTTTACTCAAGATATCTTTTAGTTTCTCTATTATTTCGCTTACAATTAACATCTCAAACTCCTTTTTTAAAATTATATTACAAAATGCAATATTTTTCAAGATAAATTACAAAAAATTATAAAATTTCTTAATTAGAAAAAAATAGGAGAATAAAATGTCACAAAAAATTGGTAAGGCTACAAACAATATTATGAAATTTTTATATAAAATTGACAATTTATTGCTAATTTGTGGTAACAAAATATTATAAAAACTAATAAAAATCTTAAATTATTAAATTTACTTAAAATAGGGAAAAATCTAAATTTTACTAAAGCTATTTTAATATAGAATTGTATTACTAATTCACGATGGTAACCACGGGGAGTAATATGGAAACAAACTTAATTGTTGAATCAGTGAAGTTCATGATTTTAGGTATGGGAATAGTTTTTCTTTTTCTTATTATAATGGTCTATGCATTGAAATTTCAAGCAAAGATTATTGGAAAGTATTTTCCAGAAAAAAAAGTTAGTCCTGCAAAGTCACAAACTACAACTGCAAATAACAACACTGCAAAAATAGCTGCTATCGTAGCTGCTGTACAACATCACAAAAATCTTAAAGGTTAAAATATATGGCTAAAAAATATATCGATGTCATGGACACTACCTTTAGAGATGGATTTCAATCTGTCTTTGGAGGTAGAGTTCTAATGAATGACTTCTTCCCAGCGGTTGAAGCTGCGAAAGAGGCTGGTATTACGCACTTTGAATTCGGTGGAGGAGCAAGATTCCAATCGCTATTCTTTTATTTACAAGAGAATGCCTTTGAGATGATGGACAAATTTAGAGAAATTGTTGGTCCTGAGGCAAATTTACAAACATTAGCAAGAGGTATTAATACTGTTATGTTGGATACTGGTTCAAGAGAACTAGTTGAGATGCATGCAAAAATGTTTGCAAAACATGGGGTAACAACTATTAGAAACTTTGACGCATTAAACGATGTTCAAAATTTAGAGTACTCTGCTGAATGCATTAAAAAGTATGGTTTAAACCATGAAGTAGTTGTAACTCTTATGGATTTACCTCCAGGTTGTGTTGGTGCGCATGATGTACCTTTTTATGAGAAAACATTAAGAAATATTCTTGATAGTGGAGTTCCTTTTGATTCAATTGCATTTAAAGATGCTTCTGGTACTTCATCTCCACAAAAAGTATTTGATACAATAAAAATGGCAAGAAAACTTGTTGGAGAAGATACTCATATTAGACTTCATACTCATGAAACTGCTGGTGTATCTGTTGCATGTTATTTAGCTGCACTTGATGCTGGTGCTGATGGTATAGATTTAGCTGCTGCTCCTGTATCTGGTGGTACTTCACAACCTGATATTTTAACTATGATGCATGCTGTAAAAGGGATGAATTACGATTTAGGTGGTTTAGAAATTGAAAAAATTCTAAAATATGAAGAGACTCTTAACAGTTGTTTAAAAGACTACTTTATCCCACCTGAGGCTACACAAGTTTCACCACTTATTCCTTTTTCACCAATGCCTGGTGGTGCCTTAACAGCTAACACTCAAATGATGAGAGATAATGGAACTTTAGAAAAATTTCCTGAAGTAATTAAAGCTATGAGAGAAGTTGTTGAAAAAGGTGGCTATGGTACATCTGTAACTCCTGTTTCTCAATTTTATTGGCAACAAGCTTATGCAAATGTTATGTTTGGACCTTGGAAACAAATAGCTCCTGGTTATGGTAAAATGGTTTTAGGGTACTTTGGTAAAACTCCAGTTACTCCTGATGAGCAAATTGTAAAATTAGCTTCAGAGAAGTTAAAACTTGAACCAACAACTGAAAATCCTCTTGATATTGCAGATAGAGATGAGAAAAAAACTATGGCATATTGGGAAGGAAGATTAAAAGAAGAAGGTATTGAAGCTACTGAAGAAAATGTATTTATTGCAGCAGCTTGTGACGAAAAAGGGATTGCTTTCTTAAAAGGGAATGGTCCTTTAAATGTTAGAAAAATCAATGATTCAACTTGTGAAAATGACAAAAATTGTGTATTAGGAGAAAATAAAGGTATGAGTAACGCAACAGGAAACTACACAGTAGTAGTAGATGGGCAAAAATTTAATGTAACAGTAGCAGAAGGAAATGCAGATATTCAAGTAACACCAGTATCTCAAACTTCAACTCAAACAACTTCTTCACCTGCACCAGTAGGTAATGGAGCTGACGTTCCAGCAACAGTTGCAGGAAATGTTTGGAAAATAAATGTGAAAGTTGGAGATGTTGTTAAACAAGGTGATGTTATTGCTATTTTAGAAGCTATGAAAATGGAAATTGATGTTGAAGCTCCTTGTGATGGTACAATTACTGCTATTTTAGTAAATGCTAGTGAACCTGTTGAAGAGGGTCAAACAATAGCTAAAATTGGTTAATTGAAACAAGGAAATTGGAGAATTTAATGAATAAAAAAGTAGTGGCATTTATACTATTACTCTTTTTTGCACTATTTACTACTAACTCATTTGCAAACAGTACGCACGAGGTTGCAAATGAGAGTGCACAAGAAGTAAAACATGAGTATAAACCAAAATCAATTACAGAGCTAATGGCCTCTTTTTATGAAACTACAGGAATTAATGCTATATTAAATCCTAGTGATGATGTTATGACAGCAGAACCTAATCCTGCAGATGCAAGACCAATGACAGCATTTGAACAATCATGGGGTAGAATTATAATGTTTGCAATAGTTATTCTTCTATTTTATTTGGCAATTGCAAAAGGATTTGAACCTCTATTACTTCTACCAATTGCTTTTGGTGGATTATTAGCTAATATTCCACTAGCAAACATGGGTGGAGCGCATGGAATGCTTGGTATTATTTATAATATGGGTATTGCAAATGAATTTTTCCCTCTTTTAATTTTTATGGGGGTTGGAGCTATGACAGATTTTAGTCCCCTATTAGCAAACCCAAAATCAGCAATTCTTGGTGGTGCTGCACAATTTGGTATTTTTGGTTCACTTGTTGGTGCAGTAATGCTTGGATTTGATCTACAAACTGCTTCAGCTATTTCAATTATTGGTGGAGCTGATGGACCTACATCAATTTTTATTGCTAATAGATTAGCACCAGAGATGCTTGGAGCAATTGCTGTTGCTGCTTATTCATATATGGCACTTGTACCAGTAATTCAACCTCCTATTATGAAACTTCTTACAACAGATGAAGAGAGAAGAATTAAAATGCCTAAATTAAGAAAAGTACATAAGTTGGAGAATCTTTTCTTACCAATTGTTATTCTTTTTTTAGCTGTTCTATTTTTACCTGAATCAACACCTTTAATTGGTGCCTTTGCTTTTGGAAATTTTTTAAAACAATCAGGTGTTGTTGAGAGACTTTCTGATACAATGCAAAATTCATTAATCAATATAGTTACTATATTCTTAGGATTAGGAGTTGGTTCAAAACTAGCTGCTGATAAATTCTTAGTTTTAGAGACTTTAGGAATTATGGTTATTGGATTATTAGCTTTTGCTGCAGGGACTGCTGCAGGAGTTATTATGGCAAAAATTATGAATAAATTTTCATCGGAAGAGTCAAAAGTAAATCCACTTATTGGGGCTGCAGGAGTATCTGCTGTACCAATGGCTGCTAGAGTAGTGAGTAAAGTTGGACAAGAGTATGATAGGTCAAATGTATTGTTAATGCATGCAATGGGACCAAATGTTGCTGGAGTTATTGGTTCTGCCGTAGCTGCCGGTGTATTATTATCAATTTTTAAATAAGAAAAAAATAGGGAATAAAATGTCAGAAATCATAGGTACACTTGGACTTGATAATGTAGGAACAGTGTATAGGAATCTTGATGTTGATACTTTAATTCAACATGCAGTTGAGAAGGAAGGGGCCAAGATCTCTTCAACGGGCGCATTAATGATAGATACGGGCATCTTTACAGGAAGAAGCCCGAGAGATAAGTTTTTTGTTAATCAAGATCCTTCAAATAAATATATTGCTTGGGGCGATATTAACTTCAAAGTATCAAAAGAGGTTTATGAAGATTTAAAGAAAATCTCTAAAAAACAGTTAAATAATAAAGATTTATATGTAACTGATGTTTATTGCGGTGCATCATTAGATAGTAGAAAATCAGTTAGATTTATTACAGAGATTGCATGGCAAGCACACTTTATTCAAAATATGTTTATTGTTCCTCCTAAAGAAGATTTAGAAAACTTCGAACCTGAGTTTACAATTTATAACTCTTGTAAAACTGTAGATATGGCATATGCAAGCCATGGGTTAAACTCAGAAGTTTTTGTTATATTCAATGTTGAAGAGAATATTGCACTTATTGGTGGTACGTGGTACGCTGGTGAGATGAAAAAAGGTGTTTTCTCAATGATGAATTATTGGTTACCTTTAGAGGGAAAACTATCTATGCACTGTTCTGCTAATATTGGGAAAGATGGAGATACTGCCCTATTCTTTGGTCTAAGTGGTACGGGAAAAACTACTTTATCAACTGATCCAAATAGAGCTTTAATAGGTGATGATGAACATGGTTGGGATGATAATGGTGTATTTAACTTCGAAGGTGGTTGTTACGCAAAAGTTATTAATCTTGATGCTGAATCTGAACCTGATATATATAATGCAATTAAAAAAGGTGCTATTTTAGAAAATGTTGTAGCAGATGAAAATGGTGTTGTAGATTATACTGACAGTTCTAAAACAGAAAATACAAGAGTTTCTTATCCAATAAATCATATTCCTAATCATAAAAAAGATATGAGGGGTGGACATCCAAACAATATTATCTTTTTATGTGCTGATGCTTTTGGAGTATTACCTCCTGTTGCAAAACTTGATAAAAGACAAGCAATGTACTATTTTTTAAGTGGATATACTGCAAAAGTTGCAGGAACTGAAAGAGGTATTACAGAACCAGTTGCTACATTTAGTTCTTGTTTTGGAGAAGCATTTCTTCCTTTAAATCCTACAGTTTATGCTGAATTATTAGGTGAAAAAATTGATAAACACAATGTAAGTGTTTATTTAGTAAATACTGGTTGGACAGGTGGTCCTTACGGGATTGGTTCTAGAATGAGCATAAAAAATACAAGAGCTTGTATAAATGCAATTTTAGATGGTTCAATTCATAATTCACACTTTGAAACTTTACCTATTTTTAATTTGGAGATTCCAAAAACATTAAGTGGAGTGGAGACTAAAGTTCTAAATCCAAGAAATACTTGGGAAGATAAAGAGTCGTATGATGAAACAGCTATCAAACTAGCTGGTATGTATATTGAAAATTATGCTAAAAAATATTTGACATTAGAGAATGATTACGATTTTACTTCTGCTGGTCCAAAGATTTCATAAAAATATCTAAAAATTAGAATTATTATAAAAGGAGTGATTTTTTATCACTCCTTTTTTTATTTGTAAGGATAAATAAATGAATATAGAAGAGTTTCTAAATAAATTACAAGATAAGTGTGATGAAATAGTCTATTTATGTGCAAAACATATGATAAATAAAAAGTTCAATAATCTTGCTGATATTAAAGAGAAAGAATTAAAAGAATTTTTTATTGATTATAGTAATTATGATACCTATTTAAATGATTATGCAAGCGTAATTTATAATAGATATGAATCATCAAAAGAAGAAGTTTATGGCTCTTTATGCAAATATTTTGACGAAGAGAGTGATAATAGATTTCTCTTTGAATATAGATTAAAAAGAGTTATAAACCAAGATCCCAAAAAATATCTTTTTATTGAGGATGAAGAGATGAGAAATGCTGCAATATATAGAGTTGAGTCTAAAGTTAATATTATTGAAAATTCAAAATTCTATAGAACCAATGAAAAATTAGCAATTGATGAAATCAATGAACTAAAAAGAGTAATAGCACTTGTTAAAAAAACTGTAGGGATAGAGTAAATATCTCTTCCCTACTCTTTTTTAACACTCCATTTGTATCTCTTCAACTATTTCTAAACCAAATCCATTAAGTCCTACAAATGAGTGTTTTCCACCACTTGTCATAAGTTTGATTTTCTTTACATTTAAAGAGTTTAAAATTTGTGCCCCTATTCCATAATCCTTTTGAGACTCTTTATGAGCACTATCATCATTTAAAAAGATTATAAGACCGCCTTTTGATTGTAAAAAGTTAATTGTCTTTAACATTGAGTGAAGTTTTTCGTCATTTAAAAATAGTTCAAGATCAGGGATAATTGTATGAAATTTAACATGGGTTAAATCTTTTGCATCACCAAATTGAATAACAGTATGTACTTGTCCAAAATGATCTTTAAACTCCCTTTTCAATACATCTGTATTAAAAAATCTTGACTCTTCTTGAGTTATCTCTTCTACAAGTTTTTCATGAGATAATCTATATTCAACCAAATCTGAAATAAAAACCTGTTTTAGATTATGTTTTTTAGCAAAAATATCTAAATCATCTCTTCTTGCCATTGTTCCATCTTCTTTCATAATCTCACAAATAACTGCTTCACCATTAAATCCTGCAAGTTTACATAAATCCAATGAACCTTCTGTATGTCCAGTTCTAACTAGAACTCCACCATCTTTTGCAATAAGAGGAAAAATATGCCCAGGTCTAACTAACTCTTGAGCTTTTGAGATTGGATTTGCTAATATTTTGATTGTATCATCTCTCTCTGCTGCACTAATCCCTGTTGCTGCACTTGTTGCATCTACAGATACTGTAAAAGCTGTCTCATATGAAGAAGTATTTGCTGCTACCATAGGATTTAATTCAAGTCTTATCGCAGTCTCTTTAGTAACCGATACACAAATTAAACCTTTTGCATGTGTAGCCATAAAATTAACTTTTTGAGCACTACTTAAAGGAGCTGCATATACTAAATCCCCTTCATTTTCTCTATCTTCATCATCAAGCATAATAACCATATTACCTTTTTGAATCTCTTCTATTGCTTCTTTAACTCTATTAATTGCATTCATATTATCTTCTTTATTTGATTTATAAAATTATATCGAAAATTTCAAAATTTATCCTAAAAACACTTGACAAAATAGGTTATTTCTACTATAATTTCGGCACTTAAAAAGTTGGGGTATCGCCAAGTGGTAAGGCAACGGTTTTTGGTACCGTCACTCGCAGGTTCGAATCCTGCTACCCCATCCACTTTTTAGTACCCATAGCGCGGAATAGAGCAGTCCGGTAGCTCGTCGGGCTCATAACCCGAAGGTCGTAGGTTCAAATCCTGCTTCCGCAACCAATCATTATGATGTCTTATGTCAAGGTAGCTCAGCTGGCTAGAGCGCTGGTCTCATAAGCCGGAGGTCGAGAGTTCAAGTCTCTCTCTTGACACCATATAAATCTGAAATCGTCAGATGGTTATAGACATCATTTCCCCCATTTATTTTTTAATTGTTATATCTAATGGATTGGTTCTTATATGCTGGTGTAGCTCAGTTGGTAGAGCAGCTGATTTGTAATCAGCAGGTCGGGGGTTCGACTCCCTTCACCAGCTCCATTTTGAAATAAAAATGAAATAGTTTTTTTGATAGCTTTAAACATATTTCCCCTAATTATATTAATAGAACAGATTATTACTCTATTTCATTTTATTTCTTTTAAAAGAGGAAATATATTCTAATTATTCTGTAGCTTCGTGTATTGCCTCTTTTGTAGATTCATAGGCATCATTTGTTACATCTTTTGTTGCTTTCCACGCTTTTTTACTTGTATCTTTAGTTGTTTCCCATGCCTCAGAAGAGTCTTTTTTTACACCCTTCCAAGTTGCACATCCTGAAAAAATAAAAGTTAATACAAGTGAAAACAAAATTATATTTTTCATGTTAAAACTCCTTAGATTGTTATCTCTTTAATATCAGCAATAGTTTTAAATGCTTGATATATTTTACCAATAATATTTTTTCTATTTGTTTTAATAGCTTCATTTTCATGATTAACAAATACATTGTCAAAAAAGTTATCAAGTTGTGGCTTTAATCCAAATAGAGCATCAAGCTTATCTTCATACGTTTTATACTCAGTTGAATTTACTTTTTTAAATGCTGCTACTAACTCTTTCTCTTCTTTATCTTCTAATATAGCTTCATCTATATTTAGTGTTATTGTTACATCAATATCTTTTATAATATTTGCAACTCTTTTAAATGTTGCTGAATACTCTTTAAAACTATCACTTAATACAATTGGGTTTAAAGCACATAGTTTTTGAGATATTTCATAAATATTTGTTTCTCCGCTACCTAAAACTGCTTTTAATACCGATGGATTTACATCAAAAATTTTAAATAGTCTTTCGTTAAAGAACTCAACCAACTGTTTTTTATCTAGATTTTTATAATTGTTACTCAAAGCATCAATAATTTTTTCTAAATCAACAGGAAGTTTATGCTCAATTGCAATTTTAACAATACCTGCTGCTGCACGTCTTAGTCCAAAAGGATCCTTAGAACCACTAGGAATCTTTCCAATACTAAAAAGAGCCATAAGATTGTCAAGTTTATAAGACAGGGCTACAATTGAAGAAAAAATAGTTGATGGCAAATCTGATTCTTCCCCATCTGGAAGATATTGCTCTTTTAAAGCTATATATACTTTTTCATCTTCATTTGCAATTTTTGCATAGTAGTATCCCATTAAACCTTGAAGTTCTGTAAATTCATAAACCATTTCAGACATAAGGTCAGCTTTACTTAACATTACAGCCTTTTTTATTAATTCATTATCTTTTAAACCAAAAGTTTCTGCTAAATATTGTGCAATAATTGCTTCTCTTTCACACTTATCATACATTGAACCAAGACCTTCAACAAAAACAAGTTTTTTAAGCCCTTCATTAGATAAACCATTTTTAATATCATTTTTATAAAAGAACATTGCATCAGCTAATCTTGGTCTTAATACTTTTTCATTTCCAGCGGTAATTAATGAAAAATCATCAGTTTTAGAGTTTGATACAACAATAAAATGATTAGTTAATTTATCATCCTTATAAACTGCAAAATATCTTTGGTTCTCTTTCATTGAAGTAACAATAACCTCTTCAGGAAGTGTTAAAAACTCTTCATCAAATTTACCAATTAAAGCTGTTGGATACTCTGTGATTGCAACAACTTCTTCTAAAAGTTCAGTGTCAATCTCAATTTTAACACCATTTGTTGCTTCAATCTCTTTCATTTGATTTAAGATTAATTTTCGTCTCTCATCTGGATATAAAATTACACCATTTTTATCAAGTTTACAAAAATAATCTCCTGCAAAATCAAAGGTAAATGGTTCGTAAGAGACCATTCTATGTGCAAAAGAACTATTTGAAGATTTTACTCCAAAAAGCTCTGCATCTACAATTTCATCACCTAAAAGAATTGCCAAATTTCTAATTGGTCTAATAAAGCTATCACTTCTGCTAGCCCATCTCATTGATTTTCCAAAATTTAGTGAGTTAATAAATTCATTAATCATCTCATTTAATAACTCTTTTGATTGAGTTCCTGAAACCTCTTTTTTATAATATAGAACTTCACCTTTTCCTTGATCAATTTTGCCTAACTCATTAATATCAACTCCACATTTTTTAGCAAACCCTAATGCAGCGCCAGTTGGTTCTCCATCTTTATATGCAATCTTTATTGGTGCACCAAACATCTCTTCAATTGAATCTTCTTGTTTTATTTGAAATTCTCTATGCCATAAAACCAATCTTCTTGGAGTATAAAAGAATTCAAAATCACATAAAAGCCTATTTTTTTCTAAAATATCAGTCCACTTTTTCTCAATATTTGGTAACTCTTTTAAAAATGGTATTGCTGGTAGTTCTTCTACACCAATCTCTATTAACAACGGCTTATTCATCAACTCTATCCTTATTCGAAGTCATCTTTTTCTCATTCTCTTCAAGTTTTTTTCTATGTTTATCTATTTGTTGTTTATTAAAACCTCTTATGAACATAAATATCATGAAAATAAATAGAATAATAATTATAGTATCAAATATCTCTTTCACATTTGTCCTAATTATAGTAATTTAAAAGGTAAATATATTATCAAAATTATGCTTATTCTTCTATTAGATGCCTATGAAATGGCTATTTAAATAGAGATTTAATTTTTTTAAAAGATATTGTTTTCTTCTAATTTTAGTCTATAACCAAAGCTTTTTTTTGATTCAATAAGGTTTTTCCCAAGAATTTTTCGTAAGTGCCAAATATGGTATCTAATTACATCAGATTTTGAGTTTGTATTTGTTGAGTAAGTTTTGTTTTCTAATTCATTATTTGAGACATACTCTCCTCTTCTTTTAATAAGATAGTCTAAGATTAAAAGTGATCTAATCTCAAGTTTTATACTGTGCTCATTTTTATATATTTTTTTATTAAAAAGATCATATTTTATATTATTACCTAATAAAATATACTCTTTATGTGCTTTGTAGGCTCTTCTTATTAACATCTTTATTCTAAGAAGAAGTTCGTCAATATCACATCTTTTATTTAAGAAATCATCACATCCTATTTTAAATGAATTAATTAGACTATTTTGGGTAGAAGTAAGCACCAATTTCATTGTATTATCATTATATTCTTTTAATATTTTTAGGATTTTCATCCCATCAATTTTTGGTACATTTATATCTAAAATATATAAGTCATAAACATTTTCAAATATTTTATTTAAAAACTCTTCTCCATCTGTGCAGGTGTCTACAATGAACTCTTCCTCTTCCAAAAACTCTTTAATAGTCTCTTGGTAAAGAGTATCATCTTCTAAAAAAAGTATTTTTGTACCTATCATTTTTTATCCAGATTTAAATCAAAAGGGAATTTCCCCCTTTTGATTTTTATAATATATTATTAAATAGTATAAACATACCCCAACCGAAGTATATTACCATCCATACAACCATAATACTAAGTGTATAATTACCTAATCTTGTAACAGCTTTATCTTTTGAACCATCAAAAACACTTTTGATTTTTCCAACTTTCCAAGCCATTGTAAGAAGATAAGCTACCCCAATTCCACCCATAATTAAAAATGTAAGTAAAAACATAGTTATTGTAGGAATTTCGAGATTTACAGGATAGTCATAAATATTATATCCCAAACCTGTCATAATATCAAATCTAATAACCTCTCTTAAAGAAGAGATAAGTAATGCAACAACCACAAGTACACCTGTTGTAATATAACTATTACTATTAGAGTATACCATTAAGAGAAGAATTACTACTCCAACAATAATTGCAATACTTACAGGGTTCATTAAATAACCAGCCTTTAACATCCAAATTACAAAAGTAACTGCACTAATAAGTAGACCAACTACACCAATTCTTGTTCCTAAAACGGCACAATAATCTACAAATCTTTCTTCAAAGTCTTTTCTTGTACTTAGAAATCTACTGTAGTTTTGTAAAAAAATACCCACTACAGGAATAGCTAAACTTACTATAAATATCAGTCTTGCTAAATCCATATTAAAGGTCCAACCACTGTTATCAACAACACCATTAGGTGCATACATATCCATCCATTCATTTGGCATAATTGATGTAACTGCAAAGTTATGCATTAAAACTCCGGCAGATACTAAAATAAGAAAAGATACAAATCCAACTAATTTACCTCCACCCTCTTTTGCTTTATTTGCATAGTAATACCAATAATACATTGTATAACCAACAAGTAGTGTATATATAAAGATAAATACCCACATACCTGATAATGTATTTGCCACATACCAATTTGGATCATAAATAACTTGTGTAAATAATAATGGTGCTACACCAAGCACAATAAGAATTGATATACTTATTTTCCCTGTTTGAATTAAGTGTGGTGTCAAAATTTTCCAATAAGGGTCATCTTTTTGTCTAGTTGTTCCATAAAGTGATAATCCCATAGAACCAAGTGCAAGCAAAACAAATGCAGCATGTAGTGCCCAAGTTAAAATATATAAAACTTGAAAAACCACTGGATAAAAAGGTATTCCTGCCGGATCTCTAAGAGCTAATAATACAGATGCGTCCATAAATCCTCCTTAATATTTTAATGATGCAATGTATTCTGCAATTGCATCATATTCTTCGTCTGGTAATTTTAGCTTAGGCATATAAGGGAAACCACCATCACCTATGGCATATAAAATTGATTTAATACCCTCTTTATCTAAACCTTGCAATCTATCCCTTAATGGTCTAAATACACCTGTTTTTTCCAGTGAATGACAGTTTGAACAAGAAATTTTTGTTAATAATTTCCCTGCTTCAAGTCTATTTTCATCTGTTATAACTTTTAAGTTTGCTGGAATAAAAGGATTTACTTGTAATAGTCCCTTTTGGGCAATTATAGGAAGCTCACTTTTAATATTTTTACCCTCTACATCTCTACTAATTATTTGATTTGAATAGATATATTGTCCTGCAACATAAGGTTTTCTCATTGATTCTCTTAGTTTTTCTCCTGGCCATAAACCAGCAATTAAAATTACAAAAATCATTGTTGAAGCTAAAACAGTATTAATAGCTTGTGGTTTTATAATTGCCAACAAGAAATATAAAGAGAAAACCACTGTTAAAATTATTCTACTTTGAATTATAGAACCTTTACTTACATTAAATACTGCATGTGCATTGTCTGGAAGTGTACCCATATACCACATAAAGAAGAACATAGTTATAAATCCACCAAAAATTGCAATATATCCCATTTTTTTAGTAAGTTCAGCTGAAAGCTCTGCATTTTCTTTTTTTATTGCACTTGAAATTACAAGTCCTATTACACCAGACATCATAATCATAAATCCAATTCTTAAGAACATATGAGGAAATGTATTAATACCAAAGAAAGCATCACTTGCACTTCCTGTTGTATAATATGCTTCAGTTCCTGGCCACATCATAAAACTTATGATACCAATAATAAGTGCAAGAGTACCAACAGAGGCTAATGCAAAAGTATATGTTAGTTTTAGATGTGTTTTTTTATCTATTCTATCAATAAAATAAACCAAAACAAAAACACCTATTACTTCGTATACAAAGAATACCCACTCAGTAGCCCAAACCCACACAAAGTTGTGTATTAGAGCACTAATACCCCGTGGACTTGCAGCTGTTGCTGTATACCAAATTCCAGGACCTGTTATTGAACCAATAACATACGAGAAAATTAACAAAAACATACCATATTTTTTCATATATGGGTATAAGTCTGTTCGGTTCTCTTTATATGCTTTGTACGCTAAAAATGCAAATAGCATTGCAGCACCTACAGAAGTATGTGATGCTAAGATATGTATTGTTCCTGTAACACCCATCATCCAAGCACTTCCGTACTCCGGAAAATAAAACAACGGAAATTGTCCTATTATATCCATAAAACCTCCTTATTAGAAAAATTAGTATGAATTATAAAAGCATATTGTTAATTATTTGTTAGTATATTTTTTTAAAAAAAAGTTAAGTTATAGAAGTTTTATAATTGTGTAGAAAAGTAATTTTTAAATAGATTAGTTGCATTAAATAAATTTGCCTAAACAATAAAGTCTAGACCTATTTATTTAATAAATGGGAATAAATAACTCCATCTATTTCTGCAAGTGCAACTTTTTCTATTTCATCAGAAGTTTCAATGATAGCTAATATTTTTGAGTCAAAAATATAGTTTTCAGCAACCTTTTGAATACTACTAGCAAGTTTTTTGTCACAGATTATATATTTTGAATTTAATGCATTACAATAAATTGCCTCTTTAATTGAGTTAACAATTACTGCACACTTTATATCATTTTTTCTACAAAATAATAAAATATTTTCATCATAATTGAAAATTAGTGTTGAGTTTGGTTCAGTATTCTCTATATCCATAATTGAATCTATAAAAAAACATGATTTGTGTGGAATTAGACTATCTCCTATTAAAATCATACAATCATTCCTTCTATTTATTTAAGCACTCTTTTGAGCAGTAATATTTTCCATTACTTAAAATACCCTCTTTTTTAGAAACATATGTTCCACAAGTTGGACACTCTACCATTATATCCTCTATTTTATCATCCTCTTTTTTTACATCACTCTCTCTGTTCTTTTTAAAAAAAATTAAGTAAACTAAAAAAATGACAGCTATTATTGAGACAACTTTAATAATCATTACTTTCCTTCTATATATAAGTAGTTTCTATCTTCTTTGTTTACTACTTTATAATTATTCAATTTAGCCTCTTCTATCTCATCATTTAAAAGGCTCCCTTTGTAAAATAGATAACTACATTGATCTTTTTTAATATTTTGTGTTAAATCTAATAGAAGTTTGGTATTTGTTACAGCTCTTGAAGTTATTAAATCAACTTTTATATTTTCAACATCTTCAACTCTTTTTGCAAGAACTTCTATATTATATAAACCTAAACTATTTTTTACAAAATTTAAAAATGATACTCTTTTTAATCTTGGCTCAATTAAATAAGTTTTTACTTTTGAATTTGCCATAGCAAGAATAAGACCTGGATACCCTGCTCCTGTTCCAATATCTGCCAAACTTTCATAAGAGTTTATAAACTTCAAAGGATAAATAGAATCAATAATATTCTCTATAATATCCTCTTTTGAGAGTCTTCCACTTAAGTTATGAACTTTACCCCATTGCTGAAGCAGAGTTATAAAAGTTTCACATCTAAAGTTAAACTCTTTATCTAAGTTCAACTCTTCTAAAAGTTTGTCAAATTCTATCAAAACATATGTCCCATCTTCTCTTTTTTTGTATTAATATAATGTTCATTATATTTATTTGATTTTGTAATTGCTGGAATTCTTTCAACAATATCAATACCCAAAGACTCAATATATTCAATTTTCTTAGGGTTATTTGTAATAAGCTTTATCTTTTTTAAATTTAAATCTTTAAATATCTCTTTTACGATACTATAATCTCTATCATCTTCTCCAAAACCTAACTCTAGGTTCGCCTCAATTGTATTTCTACCTTTATCCTGTAATGCATAAGCATTAACTTTATTTAGAAGACCAATATTTCTTCCTTCTTGTCTGTGATAAATTACTAATCCACCATGTTTTGCAATAAATTTAAGAGCCAAATCTAATTGATTTTGACAATCACATTTCAAACTTCCTAAAGTATCTCCTGTTAAACACTCTGAATGAACTCTTACATAAGGGATATCTAAAGTGTCAAAATTTTCACTCATGATTGCTAAATGTTCTTGGTGATCTTGTTTGTAGGCTTTTATTTTGAATTTTCCATATTTTGTGGGTAAATTAGCAATATTTGATTTCTCTATATTCATATCCTTTTAAACCTTAAATTGTTAAAATGTCGAGATTATAGCGTACAAAGGTAAATATTATGTTTAAAAGATTTAGAAGATTAAGAATTAATGAGACTCTAAGAAATCTAGTTCAAGAGAGTGTTTTAACTAAAGATGATTTCATTTATCCCCTATTTGTAAAAGAGGGAAAGGGAGTAAAAATAGAGATTAAATCAATGCCTGGTGTTTTTCAAATGAGTATTGATGAGATATTAAAAGAGTGTGAATATATTAGAACTATTGGATTAAAATCTATTATTTTATTTGGTATTCCAGATGTTAAAGACTCTGTTGGAAGTGAGTGTTTATGTGATGAAAGTATAATAGCTAGAACAATAAGAGCAATAAAAGCAAAATTTCCTGATATGTTTATTGTTACAGATTTATGTTTTTGTGAATATACAGACCATGGACATTGTGGTATTCTTGATCCAAAAACTCAAACTGTTGATAACGATAAAACACTTGAGATTTCTGCTCAACAAGCACTTGTACATGCAAGAGCTGGTGCAGATATGATTGCTCCTTCTGGAATGATGGATGGTATTATTGAGACTTTAAGAAGTGCTTTAGATAAAAATGGTTTTGAAAATCTTCCTATTATGGCATATTCTACAAAATTTGCAAGTGCATATTATGGTCCATTTAGAGATGTTGCAGAGTCAACTCCTAGTTTTGGAGATAGAAGAACATATCAGATGAATCCAGCAAATAGATTAGAAGCTTTAGAAGAGTCACTAGAAGATGAGAGACAAGGGGCTGATATTTTAATGGTTAAACCAGCACTTGCTTTTATGGATGTTATTAGAGATCTAAGAAACAATACAAATCTTCCTGTATGTGCATATAATGTAAGTGGTGAATATGCATTATTAAAACATGCTGGAGCTGCTGGTGTAATCGATTATGAAAGGGTGATGTTAGAGACATTAGTAGGTTTTAAAAGAGCTGGAGCTGATATTATTATTACATATCATGCAAAAGAGGCTTGTGAAATATTAAATAGAAAATAGATAAATTATGGGACAAACCTACCAAGAGGCAATTGAAAACTCAAATATAGTCTCAAAGACAAACCTTGATGGGATCATTACTTTTGTAAATGATGAATTTTGCAAAATTTCAGGCTATTCAAAAGATGAGCTAATTGGTAGTGACCATAATATAGTTAGACATCCAGATGTTCCCAAAGAAAATTTTACTATTCTTTGGGAGACAATATTAAGTAAAAAACCATATAAAGCAACTGTTAAAAATATGTGCAAAGATGGTTCCACTGTATATTTAAATACTACAATAACCCCTATTTTAGACAAAAATAATGAGATAAAAGAGTTTATTGCTATTAGATATGATGTTACAAAAGAGGTTGAGTTAAAGAAAGTCTTGCAAAAAAAAGAGGAAGAGTTAGAATACTTAAATAAAACTTTAGAACAAAGAGTTTTAGAGCAGACTGCACAGCTAATTGAGCTTAATCAAACACTAGAGCAAAGAGTACAAGAAGAGATTGTAAAAAACAAAGAGAAACAAAAAATGCTCTTTTGGCAATCAAGAATGGCAAGTTTAGGTCAAATGCTTGCAAATATTGCCCATCAATGGAGACAACCATTAACTGAGCTTAGTCTTACTCTATTTAACATAAAGAAAAGTGCAAAAGCTTCAAAGATGGAGAAGTTAGAGGAGTATTACAAAGACTCTTTAGAGATTATAGAAAATATGTCCCAAACCATAGATGATTTTTCTAATTTCTTCAATCCAAATAAAGCAAAAGAAAAATTTCTTTTAAGTACCTCAATTGATGAAGCTTTTCTAATAACTAAAAAGTTAATACAAAAAGAGAATATTAAAGTTAAAAAAGAGCTTGATAAAGTCGAGGTTTTTGGAGTATTAAATGAGCTTTCGCAAGTTATGATTAATCTTATTCAAAATAGTAGTGAAGCCTTTAAAAGTAAAAAAATAGAAGAGAAAACTATTAATATTAAAAGTTATATTGATTTAAACTCAATTACTTTAGTATATAAAGATAATGCAGGTGGAGTTGATGATAAAACTTTAGATAGAATATTTGAACCATATTTTACTACAAAATATCAAAGTAATGGGACAGGTTTAGGTCTTTTTATGTCTAGAATGATTATTGAAAAGAGTCTAGATGGTCTTATTAAAGCAAAAAATTGTGACGATGGCTTAGAGTTTACAATACAAATTCCTTTAGGAGAATAATTTGAGAGAGAATGAAGATTTACTAAAAGATTTAAAAATCCTCTTTGTTGAAGATGAGGTAAATATTTCAAAACTATTAAAAGATGCTTTGGGTGAATACTTTTACTCTTTTACCATGGCAAACAATGGGGAAGAGGGTTTATCAAAATTTGAAAAAATAAAACCAGATATTGTTATTACTGATATTATGATGCCAAAATTAGATGGTTTGGAGATGACTAAAAAAATACGTCAACTTGATGAAAATGTACCAATTATAATTTTAAGTGCTTTTTCTGATAAAGAGAAGCTTTTAAAAGCAATAGATATTGGTATTAGTAAATATTTTATCAAACCTTTTGATCCAGAAGAGGTTTTAAACTATTTAAGTGATTTAGCAAAAAAAATAGATAAAAATAGAGTTTTAAAGATAAATGAAAATTTCACCTTTGATACTAATACCAAAAATCTATTTGAAAATGATAAATTAGTAAATATAACAAAAAGAGAGAAACAGTTCCTCACCCTACTTCTACAAAATGAGAAAGAGATATTAGCTCCACAAAAAATTAAAGATGAACTCTGGAATGAAGATGTAAGTGATGAAAGATTAAGAACATTTATTAAAAGATTCAGAATTAAAACATCTAGAGAATTAGTAAGAAATATTACAGGTCAAGGCTATATAATTTCTGTTAATAATGAATAGTTATAAGAATTATTTATAACTATTCTCTTTTTTTATTTTTCTTCTTTCCTTATTAATAATAATATATTTATAACAATAATATTAATTTAACTACATAAATATAAGAAATAATCTAGAAATACTATAGAAAAATAATTTTTTAATATAAATATAGATATAATTACAAATAATAATTTAAATAAGAGAAAATGATTTGAAGTCTATTAATACTATATTTAAAAATATAATAGAATATGATGAAAAAGCTATACTAATTCTTGATAATGAATATTATGTAAAATACTATAATAAAAGTTTTGCAAATTTTTTTAAACAATCAAAAAGTGTTTTATCAACTAAAACAAAACTTACTGATGATATTTTTTTAATTAAACTCTTTTCTAAACAGAAATCAATACAATTTTTTGAACTTTTAGACTCAACAATGAAGAGTTTAAAAACTAATAAAAAAATTTTTAATTTCTCTTTTAAAAAACAAGAATACTTTTATCTTTTTACCTCTTCTGCAATATTGAAAAAAGATACTTGTGAAGGAATAGTTTTAACAATTAATGATATTACAAAATCAATTTTTGAAAAAGAAGAGATAAAAAGACAAGAAAATGTATTAATACAAGAGTCTAAAATGGCGAACTTAGGAAAAATTTCCGGTGCTATATCTCATCAATGGAGAGTTCCCTTAAATGCAATTTCAATACTTCTTGGGAATTTAATACAATTTAAACATGATGGTTTATTAACAGATCAAATATTTGAAAAAAATATAAGCTATGCCATGAATAATATAGAGTATTTAACAAATACCATTAATACTTTCAAAACCTTTTATATACCAAATATTAAAATTGAAGAGTTTTTATTGCATGAAGCCCTTGAACAGATTATTAGTATAATTAATCCCTACATAAAAAATAGTAATATTGAGATTAAAATTTTAGGAGATAAAACTCTTAAATGCAAAAATTATAAAAATGAGTTTCAACAAATAATAGAGATACTTTTATTAAACTCAATTGATGCTTTAAAAAATATCTATAAAGAAACTCCCTCTTCAATAAAAATTTATATAAAAAACATAAAGAAAAATTTTGTAATTAGTGTTGAAGATAACGCAGAAGGTATTCCTCTTTCAATCAGAGATACAATTTTCTCTGCTTTTTGTTCAACAAAAAAGAGTAGTGCTAATAGAGGCAGTGGTGTAGGTCTTTATATTGCAAAAACAATTGCAAAAAGAAAATTATGTGGAGATTTATATATAGATTCTTTTAGTAATCCCACTATATTTTCACTTGAAATTCCAAAAAAAATTGACAAAAATGATTGATAAAAGTGTACTAAAAAAACTTTCAAAGATTCGTGTACTTATTGTTGAAGACGATGATATTACTGCATATGCATTAAAACAATCTTTGGAAATGTATTGTAAAAGAGTTGACACGGTATATGATGGATTATCAGGATTTGAATACTTTAAAAAGAACTCTTATGATATTGTAGTTACTGATATAAATCTTCCTGAATTAGATGGTTTGGAGATGATTCAATTAATACATGAAATCTCTCCACACACACCTGTTATAACAATTACTTCATATGATAATAGTAGAAATATTTTAGGAAGTCTAAACCAAAGAGTTTATACTTATTTACGAAAACCAATAAATATTGAAGAGCTTCAAATTGAGATATTAATGGCAACAAAAGATGTTAATAACTCACAAGTAGCTTTAAAAAATGGGTTTACTTATGACAAATACAAAAGAGTCTTAACTAATTCAAAAAACAAAGAGATTTTACTTACAAAAACAGAAAAAGATATCTTACATCTATTAATTTCAAACCTTAATAATATTGTTTCATACTCATCAATTGAGTGTTATGTATGGCAAGAAAAAAGTATGAGTATTGAAGCATTAAGAATGAGAATTAAAGAGATTAGGCATAAAACATATTGCGACATTATTGAAAATATCTCAGGTTGTGGATATAGAATAAAATCTTCTAACTAAGATATTTCATCCTCCTTATTTATCAAAAAATTCCTATTTATCTTTTAGTCTATCCAAAGATTACTTTTTAGTTATTTTTTTATATTAATATTAATTTGAAATTTAATTTTAAGGAGAGAATTATTATGGCAAAAATAACAAGACGTAATTTTTTTAAATTAGGCGCAGTTGGAGCTGGAATGTTGGCTCTTGGAAATAATGTAAATGCTTCAGCAATTGACTCTAAAAAAGTCAAATATGATGAAGAATATGATGTAGTTATAATTGGTTCAGGGTATGCTGCTCTCTCTGCAGGAATTACAGCTGCCAAAAAAGGAGACAAGGTTCTTCTCGTTGAAAAAATGGGAAGAATTGGAGGAAACTCTGTTATAAATGGAGGTCTTTTAGCTGTAGTAAATAGTCCAAAACAAAAAGTTGAAGGAGTTCAAGATTCAATTGATTTGTATATGGAAGATAGTATGAAAGCTGGAAGATATATTAATCATCCAGATCTATTAAAAGTAATAGGTAAAAGAGGAAATGATGCCTTAAAACTTGTAGAAGAATGTGGTGCAAAATTTTATGACAAATTATCACACCTTGGTGGGCACTCTGTACCAAGAACTTATTTAGCAGCAAATGGTAGTGGGTCAGGAATTGTTTTACCAATGTTTGACTATATTGAAAAACTACCTAATGTTACAGTAAAAAGAAGAACAAAATTTGACGATTTTATTCTAGAAGGTGATAGAGTTATTGGTATAACTGCTAGAGAAAAATACAAATTTGATTCAAAATTGAAAGATGATGACTTTGAAAACAAAAGTGGTACTAAAAAATATTTCAAAGCTAAAAAAGGGGTTATCCTAGCTAGTGGGGGATTTAGTTGTGACACTTTTTACAGAACTCAACAAGATCCAAAAATTCCTGCAGATGCTGACTCAACAAATCAACCAGGAGCAACAGCAGGTGTTCTTTTAAAAGCATTTGAACTTGGAGCTGTTCCTGTTCATGTATCTTGGATTCAGTTTGGACCTTGGGCTTGTCCAGATGAGAAAGGTTTTGGAGCTGCTTCAAACTTTAATATTAATGCTTCATTTAGATATGGTATTTCAGTAAATGCAAAAACTGGAAAAAGATATATGAATGAATTAGCAGATAGAAGAACAAGAGCAACAGCAATGTTTAAACTTGTAAATGACAACAAAAACTATCCAATTAATATTTGTGACCAAGTTGCAGTAGATAAAATTATTCCAGATATTGCAGAAAAAGCTTTAAAAGCTGGAGTTGTCAAAAAATATAATTCAATTGATGAATTAGCAGCTGCTTATGGTATTCCAGTAGCAGAATTAAAACAAACAATTGGTAAATATAATGACTACGTAAAAGCTGGTCAAGATCCAGATTTTGGTAAACCAGTTGATAAAACAGATGGTGTTTTGATTGCTAAAGCTCCATTTTATGGAACAAAAGGAGTTCCAAAACTTCACCATACAATGGGTGGTTTGAAAATCAATACTAAAGCACAAGTTATCTCATCTTATACAAAAGCACCTATTCCAGGTCTATATGCAGCAGGAGAGATAACAGGTGGAACACACGGTGCAAGTAGATTAGGAAGTTGTTCAATTCCTGATTGTCTTGTATTTGGTATGGTTGCAGGAGAAAATATATAAATTATGAAAAAAGTATTAATCCTTATATACTTTATCTCTCTTATATCATTAATCTATGCAAATTCACAAAAAGAGGAGAGCAATGCTCTCTCCTCTTCCATAAAAATTACACCTGAAATAAAGAAAAAATATCCTCTAAAACACTCTCATAATAAGTTATCTTTAGACTGTATTTTTTGTCATGTAGGGCAAGGAGTCAATCCTGAAAATTTTGAAGCTGTTGATGAAGATAAATGTCTTTTTTGTCATAAATCAAAAATTTATTTAGCAAAAAGATTAGAATTTATGGATACATTAAAAGCAAATCCACATAATTCAGTTCATGATGGTCCAAATTTATATTGTGATGAGTGTCATAGGGAACATAAACCTTCTGTTAACATGTGTTCAGAGTGTCATTTAAAAGAGATTAAAAATAATATTTGGATGAAGGATACACCATGAAACAAATATTTTTTATATTAATACTTTTAGTTGTAGGTCTCTTTATAGGTATTTTTTTCTCATATGGAGTATATTATGGTATACACAAAACAAGTAGCGAAAACTTTTGTGTTTTGTGTCATGAAATGGATCCAATGGTTATTGCATATAAAAATGATCCCCATGGAGGTAAAAGTAAAATTGGTGCAAGTGCAAGATGTGTTGACTGTCACCTTCCCCATGATAGTTTGGTAAACTATATTTATACAAAAGCAACTACAGGAGTAAAAGAGCTTGGAATACATTTTTTTGGAAATGTAGATGGAATTGATTGGCAAAAAATGAGAGAGAGTAGAGAATCTTTTGTTTATGATGAAGGATGTTTAAATTGTCATGGTAATATTTTTGATAAAAAATTGGCAACTTTATCTACTAAAGCTCAAAAAATGCATAATCACTATAATAAATTAAAAGGAACTGAACAAGAAGTTAAATGTGCCTTCTGTCATTTTGAGGTTGGACATACTGGGTTAAGAAACTATTTAAATTATTACAATCCTGAGCACTCTATTTATAAAGAAAAAATGGAAAACAAAAAAGAGGAGTTGTTAAATGAGTATAAAGAGTATGGAATAAAAACTAAATAGTAGTTTTAGTAATTTCTATACTCTATTTTTAAAGAGCTATTCAAAAGAGTTTTATTTAATATTTTGTTTGGCTCTTGCATATTTCCAAGATTCTCTTGGGTATGAAGGTAGTTTTGTAAATAGTAAGTACCTTTATACTCTCTTTGTTCCAAATCTAAAATAATAGAGTTTATATCCTCTTCATCAATTAGGTTTGGATGTACTGTTGTTCTAACTTCAAAAGGGAAATCATCTTTTATTAACATATCCAAAGTCTCTGTAAATTTTTTATTTGAATTGATTTTAGTTATATTTGTAAATTTATTTTGTGGAGCTTTGTAATCTAAGGCAATAAAATCTATTAGTTGATTTTGTATAAGCTCATTAATAACATCTGGTTTAAGACCATTTGTATCTAGTTTTATTTTATATCCAAGTTTTTTAACTACTCTGCATAAATTAAGAAGATTGTGATTTGTTGCTTCACCTCCACTTAATACAACCGCATCTAAAAGCCCTATTCTCTTTTTTAAAAAGGCAATTAAATCCAAAGGTGTGTAGTTTCCACTTTTTGCGTTGACAATTTGAGAGTTATAACAGTATTTACATCTCATATTGCATGATACAAACCATGCAATACAAGATAGATGATCTTTATAATCAACAGTTGTAAAAGGCGTAATATTATAGATAATCTTTTTCAATAAATTTTACCCTTTGTCTATGCTCACCCTTCTTACCTATGTTGAAACTCTCAACTGGTCTGTGGTATCCCATAACTCTAGTGTAAACTATACACTTTGTTCTCTTATCTTTCAATTTATTAGGCTCTAAGCTTTTCATTGTTTTTTAACTCCTCTTCTAAAATTTCTTCATCACATATTGGACAATATTCATATTCACCGCTAATATATCCATGTTTTGGACACACAGAAAAAACTGGTGAAATTGTTATATATGGTAGAGTATAATTTGAAATAACATTTCTAATTAGCTTTCTACAAGCTTCTGTTGAGCTTATTCTCTCTCTCATATATAAGTGAAGTACTGTACCACCTGTATATTTACCTTGTAAACCATCTTGTAAATCTAATGCTTCAAAAATATCATCTGTAAAATCAACTGGTAGTTGGGTAGAGTTTGTATAGAATATATTTTCTCCAAAACCTGCTTGGTAAATATCGTTGTATCTTTTTTTATCCTCCTTCGCAAATCTATATGTGGTTCCCTCTGCTGGCGTTGCTTCAAGATTATATAAATTTCCTGTCTCTTCTTGATAAGAAACCATTTTTTGTTTCATAAAATCTAATATCTCATTTGCAAATGAAATACCAATTGGTTTAGAAATATTGTATTCTTTTTCACTAAAATTAATAAGCATCTCATTTATTCCATTTACACCAATTGTTGAAAAGTGATTATTGAAACTTGGAAGGTATCTTTTTGTGTATGGGAATAGTCCTCTTTCATATAAATCATTTATAAAAACTCTTTTTTTCTCTAAAGTTGATTTTGCTAAATCCATCAACTCTTCAAGTCTATTAAAAAGAGCCTCTTTATTACCTTTGTACAAATATCCTAATCTTGCCATATTTATTGTAACAACACCAACACTTCCTGTCATCTCAGCACTACCAAAAAGTCCCCCTCCTCTTTTGAGAAGTTCTCTTAAGTCAAGTTGCAATCTACAACACATTGATCTTACATGACCTGGTTTATATGCACGTTCATTTGGTATAAGTTTTCCATTTTCATCTTTTACATATTGACTTCCAATAAAGTTTTGAAAATATGAAGAACCAATCTTTGCTGTATTTTCAAAAAGTAAATCTGTATTTTCTCCATACCAATCAAAATCTTCAGTTATATTAACCGTTGGGATAGGAAAAGTAAAAGGTTGTCCTGTTTGATCTCCTTCTGTCATTACTTCATAATAGGCTTTGTTGATTAAATTCATCTCTTTTTGAAAAGCTTTATATGTCATATCAACTAAAGAGCTATACCCTCTCTCTACGGCTTTTTCTAATAATTGTTTGTCTTCAATATTTTTAAAAATGTGTTCTTGATTTCTTGTTGGTATTTGTCCTTTTAAATCCTCTGGAACTGTCCAATCTATAGTAATATTTGTAAAAGGACTTTGTCCCCAACGTGCAGGAACATTTAAGTTATAGACAAAACTTCTAATAGCTTTTTTAATCTCTTTAAATGATAGTTTGTCTTTAAAAACATAAGGAGCCAAATAGGTGTCAAATGATGAAAAAGCTTGAGCTCCAGCCCATTCACTTTGTAAAATACCTAAAAAATTTGCCATTTGACCTAAAGCTTCTCTAAAGTGATTTGGAGCTCTACTCTCAACTCTTCCTCTCACTCCGTTAAACCCTTCATCAAGTAAAACTCTTAAACTCCATCCTGCACAATAACCACTTAAACAATCTAAATCATGAATGTGATAATCTGCATTTCTATGGGCATAACCTTCCTCTTTTGAATAAATTTTATCTAACCAATAATTTGCAATAATTTTTCCAGCACTGTTATTTATAAGTCCAGCATGAGAATAACCTGTATTTGAGTTTGCATTTATTCTCCAATCTGTACCATTTATATACTCTTCTATAGTTTGAGTTGAATTTACATAAGTTGTATCTTCATTTAAACCTAAAAGATGTTCCCTTTGCATTTTATGCATGTGCCTGTATAGCATAAAAGATTTCATTACATCATAATATCTTGCTTTAAAAAGCTCTTGTTCAATAGAATCTTGAATATCTTCAACTGCAACTACTCTCTTTTTACTTAACTCTTCGAGGACATTTAAATAAATAACAGCATCATATGTTACATGAACACTGCTAAAAGCCTTTTTTATGGCATCTTTTATTTTAAAGTCCTGAAATTTCTCATATTTACCGTCACGCTTGAGTATATTTTCAATCATTTTTTATCCTTTGTCAAGGCAATCATAGGGATATTTCTCTTAAAAAATAATAATATAATCTGTCACACTAATGTCATTATATGGGCTCTAGAAAAAAATTAATAATTTTTTATCTTTTATTTTGTTTGGATTTTTGAATTTAAGTTAAGAGTAAATCATTTTTGGTTAAAATTGATTCTTTTTTTAAATGAAAGGTTAAATCATGAGACATTTTTTAACATTAAGAGACTATACAAAAAGTGAAATCTTAGAAATTTTAGAACTTGCAGCAAAAATTAAAACAGAGACTAAAAATAGAGTTTATAAAGACTATTTACCAAGATATACCTTAGGTATGATATTTGAAAAAAGTAGTACAAGAACAAGAGTTAGTTTTGAAACAGGTATCTATCAACTTGGTGGTATTGGACTATTTCTATCATCAAATGATATTCAATTAGGTCGTGGTGAACCAATGAGTGACACAGCTAGAGTTATATCTAGAATGGTAGATATGGTTATGATTAGAACATTTGAACAATCAAAAATTGAAGAGTTTGCAAAATACTCTAAAGTTCCAGTTATAAATGGTTTAACAAATGAGTATCACCCTGTACAACTAATGGCTGATTATCTTACAATTCAAGAGGCTGGTTTAGATAAAAATCTTGTTGTTGCTTATGTTGGAGATGGTAATAATATGACTCATTCATGGTTAATGTTAGCTTCAAAGCTTGGTTTTGAACTTAGAGTTGCAACACCAAAAGGTTATGAAGTTGATGCACAAATTCTAAAAGATGCACAAGAGTTTTCAAAAGAATCAGGAGCTAAAATTATTATTACAAATGATCCTAAAGAGGCTGTTAAAGGTGCAACAGTTATTACAACCGACACTTGGGTATCAATGGGACAAGAGAATGAGAAAGAGAAGAGAATTAAAGATTTTGATGGCTATATTGTAGATGAAGCAATGATGAAACTTGGTGCACCAAATGCAATATTCTTACACTGCCTTCCTGCTTATAGAGGTTATGAAGTTAGTGAAGGTGTAATTGAAAGCCCTCAAAGCCTTATTTTTGAAGAGGCTGAGAATAGACTACATGCACAAAAAGGTGTAATGGTTTGGTTAGATAGACAAAACAAAAAGTAAGAGTTTTTTATTATGATTGATTTTAAAAAGTTTGAAAAATATTCAAAACCAGGGCCTAGATATACTTCATATCCAACAGCACCTGAGTTTAGTGAAGAGTTTACTCAAGAAGATTTAAAAGAGTATTACAAAAATCAAAGTGATGACAGGAATTTATCTTTATATATTCATCTACCTTTCTGTAGAAGCGCCTGTTATTTTTGTGGATGTAATGTTATCTTTACATCAAAAGAGGATAAAAAAGTTAGATATATTGAGTATCTAAAAAAAGAATTATCACTTTTAAAAAATGTATTAAATACAAAAAGAGTAGTAACTCAAATGCACTTTGGAGGAGGAACTCCAACTTATTTCTCTCCAGAGCAATTAAAAGAGGTAATCTCTTTATTAAAAGAGACCTTCCCTAATTTTAGTAGTGATGCTGAAATCTCTTGTGAAGTAGATCCAAGATATTTTACAAAAGAGCATATGGATGCACTTAAATGGGGTGGATGTAATAGACTTAGCTTTGGTGTACAAGATTTAAATGAAGAGGTTCAGAAAACAATTCATAGAATTCAACCCTATGAGACAACTCAAAATGTAATGAATATAGCAAGAGATGCTGGAATTCACTCAATTAACATTGATTTAATTTATGGTTTGCCTCACCAAAATAGAAAAACATTTCATGAAACAATAGAGCAAATAATAAAGCTAAATCCAGATAGATTAGCTGTATTTAACTATGCGCATGTTCCTTGGCTTATGAAAACAATGAGAAAATTTGATGAATCAACTTTTGCTCCTCCAACAGAAAAATTGGAAATATTAAAAGATACTATTGATTTTTTTACTTCAAATGGTTATAAAATGGTTGGAATGGACCACTTTGCTAAACCTGAAGATGAGCTATTTAAAGCTATAGAAAAAGGTGAACTTCATAGAAACTTCCAAGGATATACTACAAAAGGTGGAGCTGATTTAATAGGTATTGGTGTAACATCTATTGGAAATGGTGTTGACTATTATGCACAAAATTATAAAGATTTAAAAGAGTATGAAAATGCATTAGATAGTGGGAAACTTCCTACTTTTAAAGGGTATAGATTAAGCCAAGATGATATACTAAGACAATATGTTATTATGGAACTTATGAGTAATTTTAGTCTAAACATAAAAAGAGTAGAAGAGAAATTTAATATCAATTTTTATGACTATTTTAAAGAAGATTTAGAGATGTTAAATGAGTTTATTGAAGCAGATTTAGTATCAATTAAAGATGATAAGATTGAAGTATCAGCAACTGGAACAATGTTGATTAGAAATATTTGTATGCCATTTGATGCTTATTTGAAAAAAGTTCCTGAAAATAAAAGAAGATTTAGTAAGACAATATAATGGAAAAAAACGAAAAATTTAATTATACAGCAATTAGCGATGACTGTGTAAAGTGTGGTAAATGTAAACCTGTATGTACTATTTTTAATGTAAATCAAGATGAAACTACAAGTCCAAGAGGATTTATTGATCTTTTAGGAGCATATAAAAGGGATGAATTAGAACTTGATAAAAATGCAAAAGATATTTTTGAATCATGCTTTTTATGTACAAACTGCGTAGATGTTTGTCCTAATGATTTACCAACTGATATGATTATTGAACAAGTAAGATTTGATATTGCAAAAAAATATGGAATAGCTTGGTATAAAAGAGCTTTCTTTTTTCTATTAAGACATAGAAAATTAATGGATATTTTGGCATCTTTAGGTTGGGTTTTTCAAACTTGTGCTTTAAAAAAAGATACGCAGAAGAAAACCTCATTTCTTAGATTTCCTGTTCCTTTAATTAAAAAAGAGAGAGCATTAACTTATGCAGATAAAACAAGTTTTTTAAATAAGTATCCAGAGAATATCCCTTCAAATGAAAAAGTAGAGGGGAAACAACAAAGAGTTGCAATATTTATTGGATGTATGAGCAACTATGCTTACACAAAAACTGGAGATGGATTAGTAAAAATTCTAAAAAAACTTAATGTTGATATTTTTATTCCTAAAAAACAGTTATGTTGTGGAGCTCCTGCATACTTTACAGGAGATTTTGATACTGTTGATTATTTAATAAAACATAATATTGAATATTTTGAGACTTGGTTAGAAGAGGTTGATGCTATTATAATTCCTGAAGCTACATGTAGTGCTATGATTAATCAAGATTGGGAGCACTTTTTACATGACCAACCCCAATGGAAAGAGAGAGCTTCTAAAATCTCTAAAAAAGTATTTATGGCTACAAAATGGCTTGAAGATAATACAAATTTAAAAGAATTACTTGCAAAATCAAATAAGAAATTTGACACAACAGTTACTTATCATGATGCTTGTCATGCAAGAAAAGTGCAAGGGGTTTGGAAAGAACCAAGAGAACTTTTAAAACAAAACTATGTAATGACAGAGATGAGTGATCCAAATAGATGTTGTGGATTTGGTGGAGTAACTATGCAATCAGAAAAATATCATTTAGCAAGAGCAGCAGGACTTCCAAAAGCTGCTATGATAAAAGAGACAAATGCTCAAATTGTAAGTGCCGAATGTAGTGCCTGTAGAATTCAAGTATCAAATTCACTTCATGTATCAAATGTTGATGTGATATTTAAAAATCCTATTGAACTAATTGCGGATGCACTAGAAGATTAGGTCTTTTATGGAAGTTTGGCAAAACATATACTCATATTTTAATCCTGTAGCTTTTAATATAGGCTCAGTATCTGTTCATTGGTATGGGATTATGTATGCTCTAGCCCTACTCTCTGCTATTTTTGTTGCTAAATGGTTTATTAAACATGACAAACTACCAATTACAAATGATCTTTTTGATTCATATATTTGGTGGGCAGAGATTGGTGTAATCTTAGGGGCAAGACTAGGTTATGTTCTTTTTTACGATACACATACTATATATTATTTAACTCATCCTTGGCAAATATTCAATCCTTTTATAGATGGGGTTTATGCAGGAATTTCGGGTATGAGTTACCATGGTGCTTTTATAGGTTTTTTAATTGCATCGCTTCTTTTTTGTAAAAAAAACAAAGTATCTTTTTGGTTTTTAGCAGATATATCTGTTTTAGGAATCTCAGCAGCTTATGTTTTTGGAAGAATTGGAAATTTTTTCAATCAAGAACTGTTTGGAAGGGCAACAGATGTTCCTTGGGGAATATATGTAAATGGCGTTTTAAGGCACCCCTCACAGCTTTATGAAGCATTCTTAGAGGGTATTTTAGTATTTATAATCCTTTTTATCTATAGAAAGAAAAAGGTTTTTGATGGGCAATTGGCAATAATGTATGGGATTCTTTACTCTATTGCTAGGATAGTTGCCGAATTTTTCAGACAACCAGATATTCAACTTGGCTTTTTATATGGTGGATGGTTAACAATGGGGATGCTTATTTCTGGAATATTTGTTCTAATTTGTATTGTAATACTTATATTTATGAAGAAGAGAAAAGCTACTTTGTCGTAGTAGTTAATTGAGCTTTTCCTTTTTCATACTCTTCAATAACCTCTTCTAAGCTTTTAATCTTTTCTCTGTATTCATCAATATAACCTTGAAGAACTTTTATTCCTTCTTGTGATTTTTCAAACTTTTCATTTATAACTTCATATTTCTTTTTTATTTTTTGATATTCATTTGTTGCTGAAGTTGCAGTTGAATAAAGTTTTTCTATCCTCTCTTGATAGTTTTTTTGCATATCATCATTTTTATCCATAGAAGTTCTAAGATGTTTTTCTAAAGAAAGAATTCTTCCTCTGTCATCTGCATTTTTAGTCTTTAGAGTCTTTATTTGATCATTTAATCCTGTAAAAAATTTTGCAACTTGTTTGTCTTTTTCCATTTTTGCATAATGCAGTGCATCATCAAACTCCTCTTGAAGTCTTTTTTGATGTTTTATTTGATGGGTTTTTTGTTGCAAAATATATTTTTTTAGTTTATGTTTTTCCTCTTCATCTTCTGTTATTAAATATCTACTAGAAACATATTTTTCAATATTTCCATCTTCATCTAATAGTGGGAAAATAGTTGCTTTTACATAATAATCATTACCATTTTTTGCTCTATTTTTTAACTTTCCTCTCCATACTTCTTTATTTTGTATTGTGCCCCATAGAGATTCAAAAATTTTTGGAGAAGTATCAGGATGTCTTATTATATTGTGATTACTACCAATAAGCTCTTCTTTACTGTATCCTGAGACTTCACAAAATATATCATTTACATAAATTATTGTACCATTCAAATCAGTTTCACTAATTAAATTTTCTTGATCTAAAACATCTCTATAAAGCTGCAGTTCTTTTTTTTGTTTAAATACAAGCTTTTTATTATATCTATTTGTGAGAATTCTATTCATTACTTTAATAGTTGTATTAACTAAAATTGGTTTTGCAATATAGTCAGAAATATTAAGTTTTATTATTTTAAGTAAAAAATCTGAGTCATTAAATGTAGTTATTATTAAAATAGGTAATTCAAAATCTTCTTTTCTAACCTCTTTAATAAAATCAATTCCACTTACATTTGGCATATTAACATCAGTTAATATAATATCAATTTCATTTTTATTTGCACTATATAACTTCAATGCTTCATTACCATCAAGTGCAATGAATACTTTATTAAAATAGTGTTCTAATACAGGAAGAAGCTCCTCTTTAGTTGCTGCATCATATTCAGCATATAAAATATTTGATTGATTTAATATGTCAATATTAAGATTAAGGTTATTTTGATTCGATAAATCCATACTCTACTGCTAATTCATCAATTTTCTTTTGCAGTAAATCAATTCTCCAACCATGTCTATTTGCAAAACTCTCAATCTCTTGTTCTCTTTCATCAGGGGTACTGAATACAAAAATTCTTTTTAAAAATGGTTTAGGAACTTGAATTGCTATAAGTTGAAAGTAATTCTCTTTGCAGCTTCGCGAACAAAAAGCTTTACTCATAGCTATCTTTTTCCCACAGTACGGACAGTGTGACATTATATCTTCCTCTTTTTTTCTATAATTTTATAAAATTTGGCATTGGTTACGTCTTGCAAAAATTTTGGATCTACTTCATGCAATGCAATTATCTCAACTTCATTTTCCCCCATCATCCAACCTTTTCCAGTGTCTAATAGTTTTTCTTCCTCAAAAAGTTGGATAAGTTCTTCTTTTGATAAAATTTTTTCTTCTTTCATTAAGACTCAAAATTAAAAATTGCTCTATTTTTTAGGTTCATCAATAACATAACCTTTGTTTGAATGATTTTTTATTATCTCATAATACGTTTTTTGTCTGATTTTATTTACAATATTTCTCATTGTATATATTGACATATTTTTGCCTTTCCAAACCACACTCTTAATTGTATCATAATCTATGATCTCCCCTCTTTTAGCAATTAATAATTTCATAAAACCTTTTTCAAGTCTTGTAAAATCAATCAATATTCCACCTGATTTAAAGAATTGATCTCTATACTCATCAAAATAAATTCCATTTTGGAATTCAATTTTATCCCCTCTTTTTGTCTGATTTAGACACATAATAACAGCAAGTTTAATGTCTTTTGATCTTAATGGTTTTGTTAAGAATGTATATGCACTATTATTTATTGCTGTAACAATATTTTCATTATTATCATCATTTGAGATAATAATTTTTGGTAAAGATGGTGCAGCATTTGTCAAACTTGTACAAGCTTCATCAAAATTAATTGCATCAACATCCGTATCAATTATAATCATATCAAAGTTATTTTCTTCAACTTTGTCTATAGCTTGACTAACACTCTTTACTAAAGAGAGTTCTTTAAAGTACTCATCAAACTCTTTTTCTATTGTCGTTCTCAAACTATCATCATTGCTAACAAAAAGTAGCTTAGCATTGTATAGTTTTCTGATATTTTTTAATGTTTTAATCATAATAGACTCTTTTGTAAATATATTTTAGTTTTTTATTCTATCAAAATTGTAGGGAAATGTCAAAAGAAAATTATTAAAAAATAAATAAAAAGTACATAAAATCATTTTTACTTTAACTCCTGCCAAGAGTTACCAATACTTTTAGAAACTTTTAAAGGTATAATTAACTTATATATATTTTCCATTATCTCTACAATATTTTTTGTTATTTTATCAACATTTTCTTCTTTTACTTCAAAAATTAGTTCATCGTGAATCTGTAAAAGCATCTTGACATCAGCATCATTTTTGTATTTTTTGTAAATTTCTAACATTGATAATTTAATTAAATCTGCTGCACTTCCTTGAAAAAGTGTATTTACAGATTCTCTTAAAAAAGCAGCTTTCATCATTTCATTAGCAGAATCAAAATCAAAAACTCTTCTTCTTCCCAATAGAGTTTCTACATAACCATCAGTCATTGCCCTATTTTCAATAGATTTCAAATACTCTTTTACACTTACGAAGTTTTCAAAATATGCATCAATATAAACTTTTGCCTCTTTTGCAGGAATCCCTAAAGTATCACCAAGTTTTCTGCTACCCATTCCATATAAAAGTCCAAAGTTAATTGATTTTGCAATTGCTCTTTTTGAATCAGCTAGTTCTTCACCAAAAATCTTAACTGCTGTTTGCCTATGAATATCTTTATCTTGTCTAAAAGCTTCAACTAATGCTTCATCTTGAGAAAAATGTGCCAAAAGTCTTAACTCTATTTGTGAGTAGTCAATTCCAACTAACTTATATCCATCTTTTGGAATAAAAGCACTTCTAATCTCACCACCTGCATCACTTCTAACTGGAATATTTTGAAGATTTGGATTTTTTGAACTTAATCTTCCCGTTGCAGTTCCTGTTTGTAAAAAAGATGTATAAACTCTATTCTCTTTGTTTTTTAATCCAAGTTCTAGAAGAGGTTTTATATAAGTCGATTGTAGTTTTGATGCCTCTCTATACTCCAATAAAAGAGGAATAATACTATGCTCCTCTTTTAACTTTTGAAGAACAACTTCATTTGTACTATAACCACTTTTACTCTTTTTAGATGGTGGAAGTTTTAATAGATCAAAAAGAATTTCGCCTAATTGTTTAGGTGAATTAATATTAAACTCACTTCCAGCACTCTCATATATTTTAGAGGTTAAATTTTGAATAAATTTACCATTTGACTCTTTTAGAAGTTTAAATTTATTAGTGTCAACTTTTATTCCGTTATTTTCCATATATTCCAATACATATATAAAATCAAACTCATATTTAAAAGCAATATCAACTAACTTTTTTGCATCAATTTTATCAAACTCTTCTAATAGTTTAAAATATAGTTTATAAGTGTAAAGAGCATCTTCAGCAGCATATTTTGTTGCTTCAATAATATCTACATTTGAGAAATCTTCTCCTTTTTTAACCACATCTTTAAAAGCAATCATTTCATGATCAAAAAATTTCTCAGCTAAAGCATCAAGACCAATCTTTTCACTGCTATTTAAAAGCCAAGCAAGTATCATTGTATCAGCATAAAGTTTCAGCTCAATTTCCAATTGATTTTTTATAACGGCATAATCATATTTAAAATTTTGCAATACAAGTTTTTTATCATTTAATTTCTCTATTGCTTTTTTAGCTACATCTATATCTACTTGTTTTGTAACTCCTAAATAGTTATGATTTATTGGAATATAGTAAGCTCTATTTTTTTCAAAACAGAAAGAAAAACCAACCAATGTTGCGTTTTTTGTATCTAAATCTGTTGTTTCAGTATCAAAAGAAACTATTGTATCATTTGGAATATTATCAATTACATTAAAGAGTTTCCTCTCTTCATCTAAAGTGATATATTCGATTTTTTCATCCTCTTTTACAGTTTTTTCAGGAATTTTTGTTTTATAATTTAGTCCCTCTTTATTTACTCTATCAAGAACTCTACTTAAATCATACTCCTGAAGGATATCTGCGATTTTAAGGATAGGGTTTTCTATTGGTAAGGTATAGTTATCAATCTCTTCAATATTGTGACATTCAGTATGTAAAGTTACAAGTTGTTTTGAGATATATGCCATCTCTTTACCCTCTTCAAGAAGGGTTTTCCATCTTGCTTTTTCAATACTCTCAATATTCTCATAAATTGCATCTAATGAGCCATACTCTTTAATTAAAGCCTCTGCTGTTTTTGCTCCAACACCTTTTACTCCTGGAACATTATCTGCACTATCTCCTAATAAAGATTGGTAATCAATAAATTGCTTAGGTCTAACACCATACTTTTCAAAGCATTTATCTTCATTTATTACGCTTTTTTTGATTGGATCAAACAGATATACTCTGTCATCATCAATTAACTGATATAAATCCTTGTCATGGGAAACAATTCTTACTTCCAAATCTTTTATTTTTGCATCATGAACAATTGAAGCAATAATATCATCGGCCTCAAAACCACTTTGCATTGCAGTTTTAAATCCCATTTTTTCTATCCACTCAATTGCAATAGGAAGTTGTTTTAACAAATCTTCAGGAACATCAGGTCTGTGTGCCTTATATTGGTTATAAATCTCATTTCTAAAAGTATCTCCCTTTGCATCAAGGGCAAATACTAAATAATCTGTTTGAAAATCTTTTCCAATATTTGAAATAAAATTCATAAAACCAGTTAATAAGCCTGTTGGAAATCCATCTTTCGATTTTAAAGGAGGTAATGCAAAATAGCTTCTAAATAAAAACCCAAATGTATCAATTATAGTTATAGTTTTTTTCATTAATCTCTTCTTTCATACGCTTATTTAAAGATTTTATAATATAATAATAAGACTTAAAAAGAAGGTTTTAGATTGTCTTTAGAAGAGATAGAGATATTAAAAAAAAATAATCAAGAGCTACAAGAGATAATCAATAACTCTTGGGATGGTATAGGAATAATTGACAAAAAAACAAGGCTGATTTATGTCAATAATGCCTTTATGCCAATACTTGGATTTTCTAAAAATGAACTACTAAATAAAGAGTTTACTCTTTTTATGCAAGATAGATATAAAACTCAATTTTCAAAGCTTTTAGAAGTTGATGGAAAAGATAAAAAATATAAAGCCGAAATAGATATTGTTTGTATAAGAAAAGATAATGTTAATGTATATCTAAAAACAACAATCTCTTCTATGTTAAATAAACCACTTTTTGTAATAAATATTAAAGATATTACTAGTCAAATTTCTACTGATGAAATTTTAGATGACTATGTTTTGTCTATGCATTTTGATTTACATCTGCATATTACTAAAATAAGTACAGCTTTTTTAAAACTTACAGAGTATAAAAAAAGTGATATTGTGGGAAAACCACTAAAACAAATTGTGCACAAAGATACGGATGAACTTATATTTGAAAATATTAATAAAACCCTTGAAACTCTGCAAGAGTGGAGTGGTTTATTAAAAGCAGTAAAAAATGATGGAACATCATTGTGGTTTAATATAAAAATCAAACCAATGTATAATAAATATGGTGATGTAATAGGATATACTTCATTGGTATTTGATGCTACAAAAGAGATAAATCTCAATGATGAATCCTCACTATTACAAAAACAAATAGAAGAAGCAAAAAATCAAATTAAACAAAAAGATCAACTTCTAATTCAACAATCAAAACTCTCAATTATGACAGAAACCTTGCAAAAATTATCCCATGAATGGAGACAACCTTTAAATATAATATCTCTTCAAGCCCAAAAATTAGAGTTTGAATATAGTATGGGTGTTACTCCTGATACAGATAAAACAATTGAGGTTTTAGATAGAATAAAAAATGAAGCAAATGAACTCTCTAAAACAATTGAAAGTTTTCAAAGTTACTTAAAACCAGATACTAAAAAAAGTTTAACAACACCAAAAGCTTTAATAGATAAAGCAATAGATATTTTCAAAACAAATAGTAAAGAAGAGTTAAAAATTGAGAAGATATATGAAGATAATTTTAGCTTTTTTATATTAGAAAAATATCTTGTTGTTGTATTAGTAAATATCTTAACAAATGCAAAAGAGCAGATAATAAGAAATAAAATTGCAAATGCTCTTATAGAAATAAAACAGTACCACTTAGATAATAGTTTGATTATAGAGATTAGTGATAATGGTGGTGGGATTAAAGATGAAATTTTACACAAAATATTTGAACCATATTTTTCTACAAAAGAGAAAAAACATGGTGTTGGATTAGGATTGTATACAAGTAAATTGATTACAAATATAAAATTAGGTGGTGTTATAACTGCATCAAATAGCGAATTTGGCGCAACAATTAAGTTATCAATACCAATTGAAGAGGAGATAAATAGATGATAATTATACCTGCAAGATTAAATTCTAGTAGATTTGAAAATAAAATATTAGTTGATATTATGGGTTTACCAATGGTTGTAAGAACTGCAAAGCAAGTTAGTAAACTAGACAGAGTTGTAATAGCAACTGATTCACAAGAGGTAGTGGATATTGTAAAAAGTTATGGCTTTGATGCAATTATAACTTCAAGTAAGCATCAAAGTGGTACAGATAGAATAAATGAAGCTGTAAATCTATTAGGACTAAGTGAAGATGAAGTGATAGTAAATGTTCAAGCTGATGAACCTTTTATTGAAGAAGAAGTAGTTCAAGCGGTAATAAACAGGGTTAAACAAGTAAAAGAAAACAATGAAGATGTTATGATTGTTAGCTGTTACAAAGAGATTAGTTCTGAACATGCGGATGATCCCAATCTTGTTAAAGTTGTAATAGATGAAAACTCAAATGCAATATACTTTTCAAGAGCAAAAATCCCTTATCATAGAGATCACTTTAAAAGTGCTTCATATTTAGGTCATTTGGGAATTTATGGTTTTACCAAAAAGAGCTTAAATAAATTTTGTCAACTATCTTTGTCAAAACTTGAAAATATTGAAAAACTAGAACAATTAAGAGCACTTGACAATGGATATAATATTGCAATGGTAAAAGTTGATTCAAAATCTTTCGGTATAGATACTGAAGTTGATTTAAAAAATGCTTTGAAAATTTTTTTAAAATAAATAATTAATCTACTTTTTTTATGATATAATCAGCCTAACAATAAGAAAAGGTTATTTTATTAGTCATGAATAAAGAGATATTAAAGAGTATAAATATTCTATATGTTGAGGATGAAGTTGAAGTGAGAGAATTCACAAGCAAAACAATCTCAACAATAGTTAATAAATTAATCGTTGCTGAAAATGGGCTTGAAGCACTTAAAAAATTAGAAGAAAATCCAGATATTAATCTAATAGTTACAGATATAAATATGCCAAAAATGGGTGGATTAGAGATGTGTGCCCAAGTTAGAAAAACTGACTTAGAGATACCTATAGTAATTACAAGTGCACATAGTGATCCAACATTCTTAAAACAAGCAATTGATGTGGGAGTAAGTTCTTATGCACTAAAACCCATTGATTTATATCACTTACTTGAGAGTATGGTTAAAGCTGTTGAACCAATTTTTTTAAAAAATAAATTAATCAAAGTGACAAAAGATTTAGAAAATAGAGTTGAAGAGGCTATTACACAAACAAAGCAGATTTTAGATGCTCAAGATAATATTGTTTTTCTTACAGATTTATCTCAGATTGTACATGTAAATAAAAAATTCCTAGACTTTTTTAATGTAGATAGCTATAAAGAGTTTTTAGAAAAAAAAGGAACAGTTGTTAGTCAGTTTAAAGAAGATAAAAGATTTTTTAACAAAACAGCAGTAGACTCTGATAGCCACTGGATTTTACAAATAAAAAAACTAAGCGAATCTGATAGAGTTGTAAAGATGGAAAATAGTAAAGGTGAAGATAGAATCTTTACAGTAACTATTGATGATTATGAGAATAAAGGAGAACATTTTGTTGTATGTCTTACAGATATTACAACTTTAAAGGAGAAAGCAAATCTTCTTGAATATCAAGCCTCACATGACCAATTAACAGGATTATTTAATAGACAAAAGCTAAATGAGATTTTTCATAAAGAGTTAAAAAGAGACAAAAGATATGAAAATGAACTCTCTATTATACTTTTTGAAATTGATAATTTTGATTTATATCTTAAAGAGTATAAAGAAACAATCACAAATGATGTATTAAAAGAAGTTGCAGATATTGTAATAAATAGTGTTAGAGAACATGATATTGTTGCAAGATGGACACAAAGTGAGATTTTTATCCTTCTTCCTCAAACAAATATAGAAGGAGCATTACACGTTGTTCAAAAAATCAAAAGTTGTTTTGATGATTGTGAAATAAAAGATTTTTCTAAAAAAATTAGTGCTAGTTTTGGAGTAACAAAACTGCTTGAAAATGATAAAGAGGATTCAATTATAAAAAGAGTTGAAGAGGCTTTAAAAACGGCTAAAAATAGTAGTGAGAGTAAGATAGTTTCTAATTAGAAACTAAAACTCTCTCCTAAATAGTGTTCCCTTACACTTCCATCACTTCTTATTTCATCTGCGTTACCAGAAGCTAATAAAGAGCCATTTTTCATAACATATGCCCTATCACAGATTTGAAGAGTTTCTCTAACATTATGGTCTGTAATTAAAACCCCTATTCCTATTTTTGCAACTTCAGCAATAATCTCTTGAATATCTTTTACTGCAATTGGGTCAACACCGGCAAAAGGTTCATCAAGTAATAAGAATTTTGGCTTTGATACAAGTGCTCTTGCTATCTCTGTTCTTCTTCTCTCTCCACCCGAAAGAGATACACCTTTTCTTTGTCTAATAGGTTCAATATTAAAAACTTCCAGCAAATCTTCTACTCTTTTATGTTGCTCTTTTTTATTTTTTGTAACAATTTGTGCAGCTAACATTAAGTTGTCTTCAACAGACAAATCTTTAAAGATTGATGACTCTTGAGGCAAATATCCAATACCTTTTAAAGCTCTTTTGTGAAGTGGTAATTTTGTTATATCTTCTTCATCAAAAAATATTTTACCACTTGTTGGTTTTACAAGACCACATACTGTATAAAAAGTAGTTGTCTTTCCTGCTCCATTTGGTCCTAAAAGTCCTACTATCTCTCCAGAACTTACTTCTAAAGAGATACCATACAAAATTTGAGTCTTTTTTATACTTTTTCTAATATTATCTACTGTTAATTTACTCATTTATTATATATAACCTTTTATCTTCTCTTTTTTCAATTTTTAAAACTAAAACTTTAAAACCATAAGATTTTAGTAACTCTTCTAGTTTTTCATCACCCCACTCTATGAAATGAACACCTTTTTTATCAAACTCTTCAAGCAGACCTAAAGAGATAAACTCTTCCAAAGTTTTATTATAGACATCATAATGATAAATAGTGTTTGCATATATTGATTGTATTGAAAATGTTGGTGATGTCACAAGTTCATCTATGTCTAAATTTTTTACAAAACTCTTTACAAAAGTTGTTTTACCACTTGCTAAATCACCTCTTAAAATAACAATAGTATCTTCTGAGGCAATTAACTCTTTAATAACAGCAACAACCTTGTCAATCTCATCTATCTTAGCTAATATTTCCAAAAAAATGCCTAACTTAATTTAGAAGAGATTTCTACTAATTGATTTAATTTTTTTAGAGCTTTACCACTTTGGATGGTCTCTCTAGCTAATTCTATTCCCTCTTCAATATCTTTTACTTTACTATCTACAACTAAAGCAGCAGCAGTATTTAAAAGAATAATATCAAGTTTTGCACCTGTAATTTTATTTGCAAATATATCTCTTGTAATTTGGGCATTTGTATTTGCATCACCACCTAAAATTTCCTCTTTAGGATAGAGTTTTAATCCATATGTTCTGGGATCAATAATAAAGTCATTTGTTCTTTGATTTACAAGGCTTGTAGCATAAGTAATATCACTAATTGATATTTCATCCATTCCATCTTTAGAACTAACAACCATAGCACTTTGTGTATCTAACAAAGTAAGTGCAGTTGTAATTTTATTAAGGTATGAATCACTAAATACCCCAATCAATTGTTTTGAAACAGTAGCAGGGTTTGTTAATGGACCTAAAATATTAAAAATTGTTCTGTGAGGGATTGATTTTCTAATTGGCATAACATATTTCATTGCAGGATGGTGATTTTGTGCAAACATAAAACAAAAACCACCCTCTTCCAACATTTTTGCAGTATTATCGATACTTAGATTTAAATTTATTCCTAAAGCTTCCAATACATCTGCACTTCCAGATTTGCTTGTAATACTTCTATTCCCATGTTTTGCCACATAACATCCACATGCTGCTAAAACAATTGAAGAGGTACTTGATATATTAAAACTAAAACTTTTGTCTCCACCTGTTCCAACTATATCTATAGCTTTTTCTTTTAGTTCATAATGTAGGGGAAGAGGTATACAATGATCTCTCATTGCACTTGCTGCACCAGCAATCTCTGCTGCAGTTTCACCTCTTTCATATAACTCAATTAGATACTCTCTAACCTCTTCTTCTGGTAATTTATTCTCAAGTATATCATCAAATTTTAGCTTTGTTAAATTAAACATCTATTTTCCCTTATATAATCTCTACATACTCTGACATTTTAGATTTTGGTGTCGACTTTGTCACAGGTATTTGAAGAACCTTGAATTTATCACTCTTTTCAAGATATTTAATCTCGATTATATCACCAACTTTAACCTCTTTTGCTTTTTTTACTGCTTGGTTATTTATAAAGACAACTTTATGTTCAAGCATATCTTCAGCAACTGCCCTTCTCTTTGTAATATTTACTGCATTTAAAAATTTATCTATTCTCATAAAGAAGATTATAGCTAAGATTAGATAAAATATCTACCTAAAAATCGATTGTAATAGGAAATTATAAATGAGTAAAAAAGATGTTAAAAAAGTTGTATTAGCTTATAGTGGTGGGCTAGATACTTCAATTATTTTAAAATGGCTTCAAGATGAATATAATGCTGAAGTTATTACATTTACTGCTGATTTAGGACAAGGGGAAGAGGTAGAACCTGCTAGAAAAAAAGCCCTTGCTTGTGGAATCAAACCTGAAAATATCTTTATTTTAGATATTAAAGAAGAGTTTGTAAAAGATTACGTATTCCCTATGTTTAGAGCAAATGCAATATATGAAGGGGAATATCTTTTAGGTACTTCAATTGCTAGACCTTTAATTGCAAAAAAACAGATTGAAATTGCAAATAAAATGGGTGCAGATGCAGTTGCTCATGGAGCTACTGGAAAAGGGAATGACCAAGTTAGATTTGAACTTGGATGTTTAGCTTTAAGACCAGATATTAAAGTAATTGCACCATGGAGAGAGTGGGATTTAAACTCAAGAGAAAAACTTTTAGCTTATGCAAAAGAGAATGGTATTGAAATTTCACAAAAACATGTGGATGAAAATGGTAATCCAAAAATTAGCCCATATTCAATGGATGCAAATCTACTTCATATCTCTTATGAAGGATTACATTTAGAAAATCCAAATAATGAACCAGAAAAATCAATGTGGCTATGGACAAACTCTCCTGAAGAAGCACCAGATGAAGCAGAATATATTACAATTGAATATAAAAATGGTGATCCAACTGCAGTAAATGGTGAAGCTATGTCTCCAGCTACTCTTCTAAAAAAATTAAATGACTATGGAAACAAACATGGTATTGGAAGAGTTGATATTGTTGAAAACAGATATGTTGGAATGAAAGCAAGAGGTTGTTATGAAACTCCAGGTGGAACAATTATGCTTAAAGCTCATAGAGCAATTGAATCAATCTGCCTAGATAGAGAAGCTGCACACTTAAAAGATGAATTAATGCCAAGATATGCAAAACTTATCTACCAAGGGTATTGGTTCTCACCTGAAAGAGAGATGCTTCAAGCAGCAATTGACAAAACTCAAGAGTTTGTTGAAGGAACAGTTAAACTTAAACTATATAAAGGAAATGTAACAGTTGTGGGAAGAGACTCTTCTAAATCTTTATATAATGATGCTTACTCAACATTTGAAGAGGATGAAGTTTATAACCAAAAAGATGCAGAAGGGTTTATTAAACTTAATGCACTAAGATTTATTATTGCTGGTAAAAGCAGAAACTAACAATATTCATATAGGGTTTAAATATTAAATTTAGACCCTATTTCTTATTTTTACTACACTAATGCTACTTTTAAAAGATAAAATACCTTTTTTAAGGAGTAAATATGCTAATAAAATTTAAAGATAATTATCCAAAAATCAATCCAACAGCTTGGGTTGCACATAGTGCAGATGTAATAGGTGATGTAGAACTTGGTGAAAATTCATCAATATGGTTTCAATGTGTAATCCGTTCAGATATAAATAAAATTAAAATTGGAAAAAATACAAATATACAAGATCTTTCAATGATTCACACAGATGTTGATTCTCAAACAATTATTGGAGATAACGTAACAATAGGACATAAAGTTATGCTTCATGGTTGTATTATTGAAGATAACTGTCTAATTGGTATGAGTGCAACAATTTTGGATAATGCAGTTATCTCTGAGGGCTCAATTGTTGGGGCTAATTCATTAGTAACCTCAGGTAAAAAATTTCCTCCAAGAAGTTTAATAATGGGAAGTCCTGCAAAAGTAGTTAAAGAATTAACACAAGAAGATGTTGATAAGTTGATTAAACATGCAGCTCATTATGTAGAGTATAAAAATCAGTATATCTAAGAGAATAAAGAGTTTACTCTTTGTTCTTATCTCTCAGCACAAAAATATTTTTCTTCGTATTTTCCACTTCTAAAATTTAATCTCATCTCTTTTTTAAGCACTAACCCTTGTGCTCTACATTCACTCTCTGTTACACTTTTATTGCCAGAACAACCAATCATAAATAGTGGTAAAACTAACAACAATGACATTAGATATTTCATCTTTTTTCCTATAATAAATCTAAGGCCTTTAAACAATTATTAAGTAACTCTCTTATATCAAAAGGTTTACTTAAATAATTACATAAGTCACAAGAATCAGCCCTTTCTGCTAATTTTGGATCATATGCCGATGTTATGATACAAGGGATATTTGGATTTACCATTTTAATATCTTGCATCATTGATATACCATCTTTTTGAGGCATATAGATATCTGTAATTATTAAATCAATTTTATTATTGTGAAAGATGTCAAGGCCCTCTTTCCCATCTTTCGCTACCTTTACATCAAAAATATAATTCAAACACTTTTCAACATTTGAACGAATTACCCCTTCATCCTCAACATAAAGTATTGTAAAGTCTTTAAAATTCATAACACACTCCTTAACATATAAGTAGTATATTCAGTAATAGTATCAAAATAGTATTAAAATTAAATTATTAATTTGTAAAAGTATCTAAAATAGGCTTTAAATAGTATTATTTTTTTATTTAATATTAATTCTATATCCAAAACCGTAAACATTTTCAATATCTAATGTTGGTATCTTTTTTCTAAGTCTTGAGATGATATTTTTTAGATTTGAAATATCTGGAAAATTATTTATATCATCCGCCCAAATAAAGTTTAATATCTCTTCAACAGTATGTGTTTTTTCTCTAAATTTAAGAAGAATATCAAGAAGAAGTACCTCTTTTCTTGTTAATTTTATTTGTTGATTATTCTTATATAACTCTTTTAAACTCTTATCCCACTTTAGTTCTTCATCAATTATTACAATTGGAGAGATACTCTTTATATCTTTATTGTTTTCATTATACTCTTTTATCTTAATATATATAGTATTTACAAAACTATCATAATTTATTGGTTTTGTAATAAAATGTGAAATTCCGATATTTATCAACTCTACTAAATATTTTGTTTCACTGTGTGCTGATAATACTATTAATAGTTGTTCTTTATTCTCTTTGTATATAAGTTTAGTAAGCTCAATACCATCCATATTTGGCATTTTAATATCTGTAATAACCAAATCAAAAAATTTATCATTCTCTTTTTTGAAATTTAAAAACTTATCAATTCCTTCTTTTCCATCTCTTGCAATCTCTACATTTGAAAAAATTAACTCTAAAAGTTCACTTGTCTCTTTTATAATATTTTCATCATCTTCAACAAAAAGTACACTTAATCCTTTTGCATACTCTTCTAACATCACATAATCAATCATTTTAGCTCCAAAAAAGAATTAATAAATTATACTATAAAGATATTTTATTTGTAGGTTTTACTATGAAAAACAATTTTTCTGATTCACTTTTTAATAATACAATAGAAGGCATTCTAATAATTGAAAATGGTTTTATAAAAGATATAAACAATACTATGTTAAATATTTTAAATTATGACTCAAAAAATGAGCTAATAGGAAAACTTGCAACTGGTATTTTAATTCCAAATGTAAAAAAAAAGTATCTTGAGTATAACAATGAAACTTATGAAGAGATCACTTTAATATCTAAAAATATTAATATGATTCCAGCAATAATAAAAATTACAGATTTTATAATGGATGATAGAAAATATAAGATGGTTTTTATACAAAACTTAACAGAATTAAAGAAAAAAGAGATGTTACTTTTAGAGCAATCAAGAATGGCAGCGATGGGAGAGATGATTTCAATGATTGCCCATCAATGGAGACAACCCCTAACTTCTATTGCAGCAGCTGTTTCAAATCTAAAGTTTAGAGCAAATTTAGATAAATATGAAAAAGAGACCTTTATTCAAAAACTATCAGATATTGATAAATATTTAAACTACATGTCAACTACTATTGATGATTTTAGAAACTTTTTTAAAACAAAAAAAGAGAAAGAGTATATTAGCTTAGATAGTGTTATTGAAGATAGTTTAAAAATGGTAGAAAAAGCCTTTAAAAATAGTAACATAAAAATTGTAAACAATAAAAAAGAGATGAAAAAGCTTTATTTGTTTAGAAATGAATTAATCCAAGTGATTTTAAATATATTTAATAACTCTAAAGATGCCTTTGCAGAACAAAAACATAATGAAAAGCCAACTGTAACAATAAACTACAAAGATACAAAAGATTACCAAATAATTGAAGTTTGTGACAATGCAGGAGGAGTTCCAGAAAAGATTATTGATAAAATTTTTGACCCTTATTTCTCTACAAAAGAGAATAAAAATGGAACAGGTATTGGTTTATATATGTGTAAGACTATTTTAGAAAAGCATTGTGAAGGTAATATTACAGCTAAAAATATCCCAAATGGTGTCTGTTTTAAAATAAGAGTTAAAAAGTAAATTTATTATTTATCTAAACAGTTTATAACATTAGTTTAGATATCCTAATACCCTTTTAAATGAACATAATAGGTAATACAAATGATGAAAGTAATTACGGGAGTAGTTGGTAATGACATACATGTTGTTGCAAATAGATTAATTGAACTTTCACTGCAAGCAAGAGGTTTTCAAGTATTTAATCTTGGAGTTAATACATATCTTGAAGAGTTTATTGATGCAGTAATAGAAACAGATGCTGATATACTGCTAATTTCATCACTAAATGGTGAAGCAGAGGGTTGGTGTAGAGAAGTAAAACTTTTAAAAGCAAAATATGGATCAATGCTTGATAATGTTGTATTTATGATTGGTGGAAACTTAGTTGTAGGTACAGGAAATGCAAAAGATATTGTTCCTAGATTTAAAAACTATGGTTTTGATTTAGTTTTTCATCAAGTTGACTTAAATACAGGTCTTGACGAATTAGAGAAGTTTTTAGAAGAGAGAAAAAGATGAGTTTACTTCAAGAAGAGAGAAATATAATATTAAGCAACGAGTTTGTAGATAATTTTGATTTTGCTGAAGTGGAAGAGTTTGTAAAAAATGCTTCAAAAGATCTTTTTATCTCATACAACTTTAAAACCAAAAATAAAATGCTTGTACAACCAAGAGGTGGGTTTCCTACATATAATAAAATGTTTGCACTTTATGAGTATTTTGTTGATGCAAATGTTGATGTACTCCCTTGTACAATTGATTCAAATACAAGATTAAATGATTATGCAACATCTCAAAAGATGCTAAGATTGTCTGAAGAGAGTGAAGTTGATATGTTAAATGGTTATCCATTAATAAATCATGGATATAGAACTTCAAGAAAAATGATGACACATTTTAATAAACCAATTTCACTAAGACATGGAACTCCTGATGCAAGACTTCTAATTGAAACTGCAATTGCTTCTGGGATTTTTGAAATAGAAGGTGGTCCAATAACATACCTTCTACCCTACTCTAAAAACTTTCCATTAGATAAAGCATTTTTATATTGGAAATATGTTGAAAAAATCTGTGCAAACTACTCAAAACTTAATGAACCTATAAATAGAGAATCATTTGGTCCACTAACAGCAACACTTGTTCCTCCTTGTATAACAATTGTTATTCAAATAATTGAGATGTTATTATCTCTTGAAGAGGGAGTAAAATCTTTCTCCGTATCATTCTCACAAAGTGGTTCAGTAATGCAAGATATTGTTACAGGAAATGTAATAAAAAGATTAGCAAAATACTATGCAAATGAGATTGGTTGTGGGGATGCTGATATTCATTTGGTTTATCACCAATGGATGGGAGCTTTTCCTGAAGATCAAAACTATGCAACACAACTAATTAGTATGAGTACAGTTGTAGCTTCTATGGTTGGAGCTGATAAAATAATTACAAAAACAAAACAAGAGGCTTCTGGTATTCCAACAAAAGAGGCAAATGCAGAAACTGTTGCAAATACACAATATCTTTTAAGAATTCTAAATGGACTTCCATCTTTTACAGATAAAGAAGAGGAAGAGATATTAACAGCTGAAGTTATGGCAATTATGGAAGCAGTATTTAACGACAGTGCAGATACTTTATGGAGAAAAGCATTTAACTCAATCAAAAGTGGAATTATTGATGTACCTTTCTCTCCACACATTATAAATCATAACAATATGATAACAATTAGAGATAGAAATAAAAATATTAGAATAATAGACAGAGGAAAAGTTCCAATTCCTGATAGATGTTTTGAATATGAAAAATCAAAATGCGATTTAACAAAAGATACTACATCTATTGTAAATGATATTATTCATGATATAGGAATTATGCAATGAGCGAAATAAATGAAAAACTATTAATTGATGTGGGAAGTACATACTTTAAAGTTTGTAGTGCCCATGGTGTTGAACAACACTTTAGAGATTTTAATAAAGATATTTTTGATGACTTAACTTATAAGTGTGGAGATACAATTCATAACTATAAAAAAGAGGATATTTTTATTTGCTCATCTGCAAATGGTGGACTAAGCACATTAATAATTGGGCTTACAAACTCTTTTTCAATAAAATATGCAACAAATATAGCTTTTAACTCAGGAATTAATATTATTGATACTGTTTTATATAAAGATATAGAAAATAGCTCTATTCCTAGTGATTTAATAGATGTAATTATAGTTGTTGGTGGAATAAATAGTGTAGAAAATATTTTTGATGAAAAACTATTTGAATATCTAAAAAAGATAAAATATTCAAATATTGTTTATGTGGGAAGCCAAAATAGTTCTGATTATTTGAAAAAGAATATTGAAAACCTAGTTGTTTTACCAAATATTATTGATGATAGACTTCATGTAAATGAAGAGGATTTAAAAGAGTATTTAACTAATCTTTATCAAGCAGATATTATGGGTAAAGAGGATATTAAACATCTTTATGAGATTACAGATAATCAAATCTACTCTACTCCATATATTGTAAATAAAACACTTCCTATGGTTGGAACTAAATTTGCTGTTGCAAACCCATATATTTTGATAGATATTGGTGGAGCAACTACTGATATTCACTACTCAAAAGATTTAGTTGATGAAAATATTGTAACCGAAAATGAGTATGACAGACTTGTATTTAAAAAACTTGGTGTTTTTAAATCAAGGGAATCTTTGATTTTTACAGCAAAAAACAATGAGTTTGTATATGAACTTTTAGCATATTTAAAAGTAACTGAACATATTTTTGAAGAGAAAAACGAAAAGGCTACAAGAATTTTAATGCAACTTGCAATTTTTCTTGTACTTTGTAAAGTTTCTCATTTTAGAAAAGCCTATATAAATCTAAAACTATTAGCTTTAAACTCTATTGTATTAACTGGTGGTATTACAAAAGTACTAAAAAAAGAGGAGATAGAGGCAATTGTTTCATTCTTCTATAAAAAAATACTAAACTCTAAACACAATCCGAGTGTTGTTATGGATTTAAACTATGACATTTGGACTTTGGGAATGAATAAATAAAGGATATATTATGTCTATTAACTGTATTAGAACACTAATTGAAGAAGCAAATGTTACCCATGCAGATAAAATTGCAATAAAACATGATGATAAAACTATTACATATGGCGACCTACTTAAAAAAGTAAACCAAGTAGCCTATTATTTAAAAGAGTTAGATTTGCCAAAAGGGAGTAGAATTGGAATCTACTCTAAAAAAGGAATTGACCAAGTAATTGCAATTTTAGCTATTCTTTCAACAGATTATGTTCTTGTTCCACTAACAAGACTTCTTAAAGCAGAACAAGTTGAATATATTATAGAAGATTGTAATATAAGATGTATTATCACTGATAGATTAAAACTTGAATCAATTGAAGAGATTAGCTTTGATGGTCATATTATCTCTTATGAAACAACACATAAAGATATTCCCTCTTTTGAAGAGATTTTTAAATATTATAACAAACCTTACTCTTGCCAGGTAAACGGACATGATAATGCAGTAATTACATACTCATTTGGATTAACAGGAAAACCAAAAGGTATTGTTATTTCACATAGAAATCTAATTGATAGCGCAAGGGTTGTATCACAATATCTAAACCTTGAAGAGAGTGATGTTCTTTCAGGAGTACTTATCTTTAATCTTGATTATGGATTAAATCAAATTTTTTGTTCTTTATATAAAAGAGCAACTTTAGCTCTTCATAGATTTATTCTTGCTGGAGATTTTTTTAATCATCTAATAAATGACAATGTAACTGTAATTGCATTAATGCCAGTAACTATAACATCAATGTTTGATGAAGCAGAACATAAACTTCCAAGTGCAGAACTTCTTGCAAATGTAAAAACAATTACCTCTTCAGGGGGAAATGTAACACCTAAAATGGTAAAAAATGTTCAAAAATATTTTCCAAATGTAAATTTCTATTCAATGCATGGTTTAACTGAAGCTTTTAGATCAACATATTTAGACCCAAGTCAAATAAATATAAGACCAGAGTCTATTGGTAAAGCTATTCCAGATGTGGAACTATATGTAATAAATCAAGAAGGGAAAGAGTGTAAACCAAGAGAAGTTGGAGAACTAATTCACAGAGGTGGATATATCTACAAAGGTTTTTGGAATGCTCCAATTGAGACAGCACAAAGATATAAATCAATTCAAATTCTAAAAGATGTAATTAATATTGAGGGACAACTAAGGGATGAGATTGTTGTTGCAACGGGTGATTATGTATATAAAGATGAAGAGGGTTATTTCTATTTTGTATCAAGACGAGATGATATGATAAAAACAAGAGGATTTAGAGTAAGTCCTTATGAGATAGAATCAGTTGTAAAAAAATCGTTACCAACAGTTGATCAATGTGCAATCTTTTCTATTCCAAATGCAGAGATTGAAGAAGAGATTGTAATGGTTTATAGCTCAAGAAGTGAAATTCCACCAAAAGAGATAACTTTTGAACTTAAAAAACATTTAGCTTCATATATGATCCCATCAAGAATCGTATATAAAAAATCACTTCCTCTAGTTCCAAGTGACAGAAATAAAATTAACAAAGAAGAACTAAAAAACGAACTTCTTGACTCTATAAACTAATAAGCTTTTATGTGACACAAAAGTGTCACATAAAAATATTGACCTAAATCTATTTTTTTTCACAATTTTTCTATTATAATCTATTCAAATTATGAATCTTTATATTTTTTTTATATTTTTGTTAATTTAATCAAAAATTAAATAATTATATAGATAAAATATATTAAAATAATTTTAATATAAAGAGGGAAAAGGAATTAGAATGAAAAAAATAGTATTAACAGCTACGCTTATAGCATCAGTTTTTAGTTTTGCAAATGCAAATCCATTATACACAAAATGTATTGCATGTCATGGAGTAAATGGAGAAAAAGTAGCTTTAGGAAAATCAAAAATAATCAAAGATTTATCTAAAGCAGATTTTATTGCAGCAATGAAAGGTTATCAAGATGGAAGTTTTGGTGGACCAATGAAAGCAGTAATGGCTCCACAAGCAAAAGGTCTATCTGAAGCAGATATTCAAGCAATAGCTGACTATATAATTAAATAAGAAGTTAGGGTTATTCCCTACTTTTTATCCAAACTCTATTCTATCTCGGCCATTATCTTTGGCTTTATAAACTCCTTTATCAGCCCGTCTTATCATCTCTTCTTTATTATAATTGCACTCATTGTAAAAAGAGATCCCCATACTAACAGTAACAGCAATATCTCTTTTAGGATGATAAATTCTTTGTGATTTGATATCTTCTCTTAAAGCATTTAACTTTTCTAAAAGCTCATCTTTTTTGATAAAACAAAGAATAATAAACTCTTCTCCACCATATCTGTAAACTTCTCCATTTAGAAGTTTTGCATGTTTTTTAAGTTTATTTCCAAGTAGAACTAAGACTTTATCTCCCGCATCATGCCCAAAGTTATCATTAATCCCTTTAAATCTATCTGCATCAATAAAAATTGCACACAAACTATTTGCATTGTTTTGATTAATAAACATACTTAAATCAGCTTCCATTTTTCTTCTATTATAAACGTCTGTTAAATGGTCTCGATTCATCTTATCTTCAAGTTGAGCTTTTTCTCGCATAAGTTGAATTATCAGATCATCTTTGAAATCCTCTTCCATATCAGTATTTTTTTGTTCATATATTTTTCCAAGATGAAACTCAAAAATATCACTTTTGAAAGAGTAATCGATTTTTTTACACTCAATAATAATCTGAGGTTTATCATCACCCAAACCATTTGTAATTGCAATTTTTTCTAACTGTTTAATTGTGTATTTAATTCTATCTTTCTCTATTATTGGTTGAAGTAACTCTTTTTTCCAATACAAAGAGGTCTCTTTTTCTAACATTGTTATTTTTTTTGATAAGATATCTTTAAAAGTCTCTTTATTTACGGAAATTTTATACATACGAAATATTATCAACAAATTACTATAAAAGAGTTAAATATGAATCTTATATATCATATTATTATAAGTTAAATTTATATTAAAATATAATCTTATTTTAATTAAAACTTATGTAAGATTCACAAAAAAATTATAAATATGAAGGACTATTATGGAATTAAGAGAGAAATTCAACCCCATGTGTTTTCTTGCACCACTAGGAGCAGGAGGGCTTTCTGTGTCATTTTTTATGTATTTAATGTTTCTTGTACCACATGCAGATGTACCAATGGCAACATTTAATCATATATTTCCTGAGCTTATAAAAGGAGGTTGGTTATCATTTGTAATTGCCTTTGCATTGGTTTTTATTATTGCCTTTGCATATTTGCATTTTAAACTGTTAATATTAATGACAAAACAGTTTAATGTGTACAAAAAGAGTGCTGTATATAATAAGCTTATAGGAACAAATTCAGAGATTACTTTGATGACTATTCCTCTTACTTTTGCAATGACAATTAATGTTTGTTTTGTTTTAGGAGCAGTATTTGTGCCAAATCTTTGGAGTGTTGTAGAGTATATGTTTCCTTTTGCATTAATTGGTTTTGCACTAACAGGATATTATGCTCTTAAAATTATCTTTAACTATTTTTCAAGACTATTAATAAGTGGAGATTTTGATTTTACAAAAAACAATAACTTATCTCAAATGATCTCTATTTTCTCATTATCTATGGTTGCGGTTGGTTTTGCAGCACCAGGAGCAATGAGTCACAATCTAACAATAAATACAATTGGAATTTTTGGTGCCCTATTCTTCTCATCATTTGCAGCGCTGCTGTTGATTATAAAAATTACAATGGGTTTTAAAAATATGTTTGAAAAAGGTATTTCAGTTGAAGCATCACCTTCACTTTGGATTATTATTCCTATTTTAACTCTTTTAGGTATTATGATGATTAGAATCTCTTTTGGACTTGATCACAATTTTAACTCAAATATGAGCAAATCGTCACTATTTACCCTAACTTCAGTAATTGTTTCACTTCAAATAATTTTTGGACTTTTAGGTTACAAAGTTATGAAATTAAATGGATATTTTGAAAAATATATTGAAGATTCAAAAACAAACTCAACAGTATCTTTTGCTCTAATTTGTCCTGGAGTTGCTTTTATGGTGTTTGGAATGTTTTTTATCAATTTTGGATTGGTATTTAACAGTGTAGTTGATAAGTATTCGTTAGTATATTTTATACTTATGATACCATTTGTATTTATTCAATTTAAAACTGTAATTTACTTCTTTAAATTGAAAAATAAATTTTCTCTTTAATATCTTGTTTTAGTTTTTCCTGCAAGAAGTTTTAACTTCTTATGCAGGATAACTCATTTCAAGTTTTCTATATAACTCTTCAAAACTTACATTTTCCATTTTTTCTAAAATAGAGACCATTACAACGTTATCTTCATCTCCATTCCAAACTTTTATATAAGTTCCCTCTTTATATCCATGATCTTGTCTAAATTTATTTAAACAGTTTTTTCCTATATAAAGTTTTTGAAGCCAGTTAAATGATAAACCTGAAATTTTACAACATCTAAAGAATTGATCAATAAATCTCTCAACTCCACTAAATGTTGGCATATTTCCAGTTTCAATTGCTAAAGAGATATATGAAAGTTTTTCAGCCTCTTTAACCATAAGTTTAACATCAATATCTTCTAGCGCTTCATAAATACAATGTGTATTTACTAAAGAAACTGCTTTTGGAACATTTGTCTCTTGTAAAATATATGACATTAAAAAGTGCCAAATATCAACAAGTTCAACATGAATATTATTCATATCTGGCTCTGAGTGAATACTTTTCCAGTGTTTCCATGGTGTTGAATCAATAAGCTCTGCAACTTCCATATGAATACATCTTAACCAGTTAATCTCTTTTCCGTGTTTATTTACTCCAAGTTCCCAGTTTTTACCATTTGTAGAATCATTTAACTCTTTTTGTAATAAAAACATCTCTTCTAATTTGTGGGGAAAAGATGAAGCCTCTTCTAATAGTTGTGCCAAAGGCAAACACTCTTCAACTAACTCATCCAAAGCTCTACTTGTTGGTAATTTTTTATCACCTTTTAATAGATGTATAATTAACGAGATTGTATACGGAATTTCATCTTTCTCTTCCCACTCTAAAATATCAGACGGGGTTACTCCAATATAGTGAACAAAATCTTCAATAGATAAAAACCCTAATGATTTAATACTCTCTTTTAACTCTTTATATAACAAATTATCACTCCTAAATATTGTGCAAGTAAGGTTTTTATTTTACTGAAAAATCACTTTAATTATTAAATAATAAATTAACTGCCACTCTTTATCTCAAAAAAAGAGCAATCTGCACCACTACTCTTTTTAACAACTGCAGAAGGTATCTGTTTTGATTTAAACCCATATGCTCTACAGCCATGAGGTCTTGATGGCTCCCAAGTAACAAAATAGTGTTTACACTTTTGACAAACAATCCTTTGTTCCATATCTATCCTATATATTTACTTTACTTTGTATAGCTTTTGCTAATGATAAAATATCTACATTTTCCAAACTAACGCCTGTTGGAACACCTTGAGCAATTTTTGTAAAAGTTATCTCTTTGTCTTTTAGTTTGTCCTCAATATAGAGTATAAAAGCCTCATTTGATAAAGATGGAGTTATAGCAAAAAGAACCTCTTTTACTTTATATTCATTTACAAAAGATAAAAGTCTATTTATTGAATCACCTTCAAGCTCTTCAATAACAAAATATAGACCTTCAAACTGCTTAGACTCCTCTATTATAAAAATATCTTTTGCACTTTGAACTATACACATTTTGTCCCTTTGTCTTCTCTCATCCAAACAGACTTCACAGATTTCATGTTCACTCATTGAGCCACATTTTGTGCATCTTTTAATATGTTTAAGTGCATTTTCAATGCTATGTGATATTTTTATTCCAGTATAGTTATCATTCATAATAATATGATAAGCAAGTCTTAATGCAGATTTTCTACCAATTGTAGGCAGGCTTTCAAATGCATCAACTAAATCATAAAATTTTTCTAATCCTTTTTTCATGGAGGGAATTATACCAAATAGTTAATAATAAATTAGCAATTAAAAATAAAAAGTGCTAAATTTATCTAAAAAGTTTATCTTATTATATGCAACTTTTAGATATAATCCCAAAAAATAATGTTTAGGAGCTAGTAATTGACTGAGATAGATTATTATGAATTATTGGAAGTTACTAAAAGTTGTGATAAAAGTGAAATAAAAAAAGCTTACAGAAAAATGGCTATGAAGTTTCACCCTGATAAAAATCCAGGAGATAGAGAGGCTGAAGAGAAGTTTAAAGCCATAAATGAAGCTTATCAAGTGTTAAGTGACGATGAAAAAAGAGCGCTTTATGACAGATATGGAAAAGCTGGACTTGAAGGACATGGTCAAGGTGGAGGTTTTTCTGGTGGTTTTGATGACTTAGGTTCAATTTTTGAAGAGATGTTTGGGGGAGGCTTTGGAGGCTTTGGTCAAAGTAAAAGAGAGAGAAAAACATATAACTACAACTTAGATATTGCTGTTGAATTAACAGTTGAGTTTAATGAAGCTGTATTTGGTTCAAAAAAAGAGATAAACTATACTTTTAAAGATGCTTGTTCTGATTGTAAAGGAACAGGTGCGAAAGATGGTAAACTAAGTACTTGTTCTTATTGTAAAGGGCAAGGACAAATCCATATGAGACAAGGTTTTATGACTTTTGCTCAAACTTGTCCACACTGTAATGGTTCAGGTCAAGCAGTTGCAGATAAATGTAACACTTGTAGTGGTTTAGGATATAAAGAGAAAAAAGAGAAGTTTGAAGTTAATATTCCTGAAGGTGTAAATGATGGAAATAGAATCAGAGTTTCAAATAGAGGGAATATTGCACCAAATGGACAAAGAGGTGATTTATATCTTCAAATCAAAGTTAAAGAGGATAGTCATTTTATAAGACATGGGGATGATATCTATTTGGAAGTTCCTATCTTCTTTACTCAAGTAGCCCTTGGAGCAAATATTAAAATTCCTGGTTTAAAAGGTGAACTTCAACTTAAAATTCCATCTGGGACAAAAGATAAAGAGCAGTTCAAATTTGAGGGAGAAGGTGTAAAATCTGTACAAGGTTTTGGAAAAGGTGATCTAATTGTACAGATAAAAATAACTTATCCTAAAAAGATAAACAATGAACAAAAAGAGCTTTTAGAAAAACTACAAGAGAGTTTTGGTTTGGAAAGCAAACCCCATGAATCAAACTTTGAAAATATGTTTGACAAAGTTAAAGGCTGGTTTAAATAACTAAAAAGACTCTGAAAAACAGAGTCTTTTTCCCTTCTTTATAATATTTAATTTACTCAACTTAACTATTTTTTTAATTTTCTTATTAAACTCATTATTGTATAACTATAATAAAAAAGGTTTACCTTGCTATATAATTCACAAAGAATGGTAATGTATCCACATCTAAATGCTGCTGGGATACTTTTTGGTGGGCAAGCAATCTCTTGGATTGATGAAGAGGTAATTATTTTTGCAGCACAACTTTTAGATACTCAAAGATTAGCAACTGTAAAAATGAGTGAAGTTTACTTTAAAAATCCTGCAAATATTGGAGATATTGTTGTTATTGGTACAGAACTAATAAAAACAGGTCAAACTTCAATCACAGTTAGATGTGAAATCAAAAATAAAACAACCGATAAAATAATTGTCTCTGTTGATGAAATAGTTGTTGTTGCACTTGATTTTAATAAAAGACCAACAAAACATATACTTGCAAATAGAGATAAAATATTTCCTAAGACTTAAGGAGATTCTCCTTAAATCTTAAATTAATCAAAACACTTTTTTAGGTGCTCTTGTGACATTGGTTTTGTTAGCAATGAAACGATTATTGCTGTTAAAATTGATAGAGGCAAAGAGATAACTAAAGCATCTACAAAGATTATTTTGCCACCAAGTAAAGAATCTACTCCAAAAATAGCTTTAGAGATTCCCAACTCTTTTGCCTCTTTAAAGTGAACAAAAAGAAGCCAAAAAGATGAAACAAAAAAACCAACTAGCATTGATGAAATTGCACCTGCTTTTGTCATTCTTTTCCAAAAAAGTCCACCAATAAATGAGGGTAGAAAAATAGCTGCACACAAAGCAAAAAAGATTGCTGTACTTCTTGCAATAATTGCTGGTTGATTATCAAAAACATAAGCTAAGGCTACAGAGAGAACTATCATCAGAATTATTCCAACTCTTGTAATCATAACAGAGTTACCTCCACCTTTTATCTGCTCAATTAAATCTCTTCCAACAGCAGTTCCCATAGTATGAAATTGAGAAGATAGAGTTGACATTGCTGCACTAATAAGAGCAAATAAAAAAATAAAAGAGAACCATTTTGGCATTGCAGTATTGATAAAATGGGGTATTACTTTTCCAATAGTTCCTGCACTTTGTAGGGCATTTTTTCCTTCATTAAACTCATAATACCATGCGTTTGTTAAAGAGCCTACAATAAAAACAATTCCTGTCATTGCAACAATAAATACTCCACCAATTAAAACAGCTCTATTTAACTCCTGTTTTGATTTAACAGTCATAAATCTAACAACTAATTGAGGTTGAGCTAACACTCCTATTCCAACACCTAAAGTAATTGTAGTAATTACAAAGAGCCAACCAGGACTTAAAAAAGTTGGCATTTTATTCCAGCCACTAAAACCCCAAAGAGTTGAAAGCTTCATCATAAAATCAGCACTTCCTGGTTTAAAACTACTCAACTCTTGTGAAAGAATAGGAGAAACTGTAGTTTCCCATACAATATCTAGTTTTTCAAAAGCACTTTTTATTCCACCTAATGAGTCAAAAGTAAAATAGAGCAAAATAACCATTGCAACAAACATAATAGTTCCTTGCAAAGCGTCTGTTAACATAACACCTTTTAAACCTCCAGCAATTACATAAGCTGTAATAATTATAGAGAAAACTAAAAGAGCCAAATGATAATCCACATTAAAGTAAAGTGTTAAAAAATGAGTTCCTCCAATCAAAACAGCTGTCGCATACAAAGGCATAAACAGAAGGATAATTATAGCTGCAAATAGTTGTATAAATTTAGAATCAAACCTTTTTGCCAAAAGCTCTGGAAAAGTGTGAGCATTTAATCTATAACCCATTTTTCTAGTTGGATTTCCCAAAAAAACAAAAGCTATAAAAATACCAACAAAAATATTAAAAAAAGTAAGCCAAAGAAGTGAATTACCAAGCCAAGCAGCAACTCCACCAAAACCTACAATTGCCGCAGTTGAAATAAATGTTGCTCCATATGACAATGCCATAATAAAAGGGTGAGTATCCCTTCCAGCGACTAAATAATCAGTAGTATTTTTAGTCTGTTTGTACCCTAAAAAGCCTAAATAACCAACAAAAGCTAAATAGAGAATAATTATAATGTTTTCAACTATTCCCATTATAGTGCCTCATCTATTTTATCTTCGTCATTAGCCCAAGTTTTTAAGTTGATATCAACTTCATTATTAGCATCTTTATTCCAATTAATTGCACCATACCATACACATAATAGTGCTGAAGCAATAGTTAACAAAAAAGCTAAGCTAACTCCCAAATCTGCTCCATACATTTACTCTTCTCCCTATTTATAAAATAAAACTTAAGAAAATTCTATATGATTTAGAATTATAAAATAATAAAGTTATTTAAATTATTTGTATATATTGTTTTATTTATAAATTTTTATATTAATTATTGGATTTCTAATCTACAATATTTTAAATAGTTTAATAATTCTAAATATTTTAATCTTATTTTAAATAAAACTTTAAAATAAAGTGTAGTTTTCATAAATTTTGAAATTTTTTATACATAATAAGTTTAAATTTTCTTTAAATCTTAATCTTTTAACATAATAATTTTAAAATATAAAATAGTATTTTTAAATTAACAGAAATATATATATAAATAATTGTATATTTATCATAATAATTAAAATATTTCCAAATATTTGTATAAATATATTACTTAAACCTTAATAAATATAATTATATGTATAATATTTGAAAATTTTAAATATATGGGAAGAATATGAAACAAACATTAATGGGTAATGATGCTATTGCATTAGGTATGATTCACTCTAATATAGATATGGTTTCTGGATATCCAGGTACTCCATCTAGTGAAATTCTAACTAATGTTCAAAAACTAAAAGCTCAATTAAAATTAGACCTTTATGCACAATGGGCAACCAATGAAAAAGTTGGTTTTGAAGTTGCTTATGCTGGAGCTATTGCAGGAAGAAGAGCGGCAGCTACCATGAAACAAGTAGGATTAAATGTTGCAAGTGATCCTTTAATGAGTGCAGCTTACATTGGAAATCTTGGTGCCTTTGTACTTATTGTTGCAGATGATCCTGGGTTTCACTCATCACAAACAGAACAAGATAGTAGAGTATTTGCAAAGTTTGCAAAAATACCAGTATTGGACCCAGCAACTCCTCAAGATGCTTATGATTTTGTCTCTTTAGCTGTTGATATTTCAGAGAAGTTTCAAACTCCAACAATGTTAAGACCTGTAATGAGAGTTTGTCATGCAAGACAAATTGTTGAAGTAAAAGAGAATCATGAGTTTAATCCTAAAAAAGGAAAATTCCAAAGGGAAATCTCAAGATGGGCAGCAGTTCCTAGAGCAGGAAGATTAAGACAAGGTTATGAGATGATTGATAGAATAAACGCTATCAAAGAGTATAACTGGGAAGAGTTAATCAAACCTGAATTTGAAGCCTGTAAAGGTGGGAAACTTTTAGTTCTTACTTCTGGAACTGGATATGGTTTTGCAAAAGAGGCTTTAGAGGATTTAGGAATTAAAGCTGATATTGTTAAATTTAAAATGCCTTATCCTCTACCTGAAAACAAAATCAGAGAACAGTTTGCAAACTATGAGCATATATTAGTTGTAGAAGAACCAATGGCATGTATAGAAGAGCAAATTATGGCTTCAAATGTACATGGTAGACTTGATAATACAATGAATGTAATTGATGAATTACAGAAGATATATATTCAAGATGCCCTAACAAAATTAGGACTATATAAGGGTGAAAATCTATATCCATCAATTCCTTTTAAAGATGAGATTCCTGCACGTCCACCAAATTTATGTCCTGGATGTCCACACAGAGATGTATATTACTCTATCATGAAAGTATTTAAAAAGAAAAAATCTATCTATCCATCAGATATTGGATGTTATACCCTAGCAATAAACCAAGAAGCTATTGATACTGTTTTATGTATGGGAGCTTCTGTATCTATGGCAAGTGGTTTTTCAATTGCTGACCCAGAAAAATATACTGTTGCAACAATTGGAGATAGTACCTTTTTCCATGGAGGAATTCCTCCTCTAATAAATGCAGTATATCAAAAACACAAATTTTTACTTGTGATTTTAGATAACTCAGTTGTTGCTATGACAGGAAGACAAAAACCACCACAAAGACAAAATGGTGAAGTAGATATTGTAAAAATTGCTGAAGGTTGTGGAGCTGAAACTTATGAGTATGTATACTCAAATGACCTAAACGATACTATCTCTTTTTTTAAGAAAATGAAAGAGAAGTATGAAAATGCAACAGGACCAATAGTTGCAGTTGTTAGAGAGTTTTGTGTACTTGATAAAGAAGTAGTAGGACAACATATTCATGGTGAATTTGCAAAAGTTATTGCTGAAGAGTGTGTTGCCTGTGATCACTGTACTACGATATATAAATGTCCTCCTATGGGATATAACGAAGAGGGAAAAGTTGAAATTGACCCATTTTTGTGTATTGGTTGTGGTTCATGTTTAAATGTAGTATGTCCAACAGAAGCCTTTACTGTAGATGAAGAAAGGAGCAAATAATGAGATATCAAGTTGTAATTGCAGGATTTGGTGGGCAAGGTTCTGTATTTTTAGTAAAAATATTAGCTCTTTGTGCAGGTAATAAAAATGTAGCTTGTTTAGGAACAGAAAATCATGGTATGTCTCAAAGAGGTGGTGCTGTTTCATGTACTATTAAACTTGGAGACTACTCTAATCCTATAATTGATCCATCACAAGCTGACCTTCTAATTGGTTTAGAAAAGAATGAGGCATTAAGAAATATAAACTATTTAAAACCATCTGGAACACTTGCAGTTAATGCAGAAGATAGTTTTCCAAAAGATGATGTAAGTGCAAAAGTGATTCAAATAGATGCTTTTACTAAAGCAAAAAATAGAGAGTTTCCTATTCAAGGATTAAATGTATATATGTTAGGTGTGGTTTTGGCAAAATGTGAAGATTTTCCTTTTACTTTAGAAGATGTAAAAGAGGCACTTGTACAGTTTAATCCAAAAGTTGCCCAAGAGAATATTGAAGTACTAGAAAAAGCGATTGAAGATATAAAAGGAAAATAATGATTTGGAATGATATTGAATGTGCTAAAAAAGAGGAGTTAAAAGCACTTCAAATAAGTAGATTAACGGAGACTGTTGAAAGAGTCTATACTTTAACTCCTTTTTATAAAGAGAAATTTGACGAACTAAAAATAAAACCATCTGATATTAAATCATTGGATGATATAAAAAAATTGCCCTTTACAAAAAAACAAGATTTAAGAGATCATTATCCTTTTGGTCTTTTTACTGTACCTATGAGCCAAGTAGTTAGAGTTCACTCATCATCTGGGACAACAGGAAAACCAACAGTTGTTGGATATACAAAAAGAGATATGGATGTATGGGATGAGGTTATGGCAAGAGTTTTTACTATGGCTGGAGCTACCCAAGAGGATATTGTTCATAATGCTTATGGATATGGACTTTTTACAGGAGGTCTTGGTTTTCATAGTGGAGCTGAAAAAATTGGAGCAACTATTATTCCAAGTTCTGGTGGATTTACAGATAGACAAGTAATGCTTATGAAAGATTTTGGTGTTACTATTTTAGCTTCAACGCCCTCTTTTGCTCTTCATATAGCTGAAGTTGCTTCTAAAACAGGTGCAAATTTTAAAGAGGAATTTAAACTAAAAGCTGGAATATTTGGTGCAGAACCAACCTCTAAAGGACTTAAAGAAGAGGTAGCTAAAGTTTGGGGAATTGATTATCATGAAGTATATGGATTATCTGAAATAATTGGCCCAGGAGTTAGTTGTTCATGTAAAAACTCTGAGCACCTTCATATTTTTGAAGATCATTTTTATCCTGAAATTATTGATCCAAAAACAGGAGAACAACTTCCAGATGGCAAAAGAGGTGAGCTTGTAATAACCTCTTTAACTAAACAGGCTCTTCCAATTATTAGATATAGAACTGGAGATATAACTTCGCTTATTAGAACTCCTTGTAAATGTGGAAGAACAATGGTTAGAATGGAGAGTGTAGTAGGAAGAGTTGATGATATGATAATTATAAATGGTGTTAATGTATATCCATCACAAGTTGAACATGTTATATCTCAAACAGAAGGGTTAAGTTTAAATTATCAAATTGTTGTTGATAAAAAAGGTCATCTGGATCAGCTTGATATTTTAATTGAAGTAAGTGATGAAATTATGATAGACTCAGTGGGAGAAATGGAAAAAATCAAAAAAGATATTCAACACAATCTCTTAACAAACCTATATATCAAAACAAATGTAAAACTTGTTGAACCAAGAAGTATTGAAAGAAGCGTAGGGAAAGCTGTTAGAATAATAGATAAAAGGAAATAGATTTGAAAAATGCAATAAAACAATTATCAATTTTTTTAGAGAATAAAAAAGGTGAATTAACAGATATTACAAATGTATTATCAACAAATAAAATCTCTATAAAAGCTTTAAATCTAGTTGATAGTAGTGATTTTGGTATCTTACGACTTTTAGTTGATGATATACAGAGTGCAAAAAGAATCATGGATGACAGTGGTTTTTCATCAACAATAAGTGAAGTTTTTGCTGTATCTATTGAGGATCATATTGGTTCATTTAATGAGGTGTTAACTCTTTTATCACAAAATGATATAAATATAGAGTATACATACACAATAAACTCATCGCTAAATGGTGCTTTTATCTTTAAAGTATCAAAAGATGATTTTGAAAAAGCTACTAAAGTTTTAGCAAAATCAAAAGTTAAACTTCTTAAAGTAATATAAAAAGAGAGTCTCCTCTCTTTTTATTATTATTTAAAAAAACAATAAATTATAAAGAATTCTTAACAACTATTAGAATATAATCAATAACTTTTATATGAGGAATTCTAATGTTAACTCCCAAAGAGATAAGCTTACTTTTTGAAGTTCAAATAAACACCCTATACAATTGGAGAAAAAGCAAACCTAAGCTTTTTGCATATTTGCAAAATGCCGATTATAATTCAAAAATCAATAATGAAATCAATGCTTTGTTAGACTATTTTTCAAATACTATTGAGAAGGATTTTACACTAAAAGAGATTGATTTTTTAATAACAAGTGATTTTGAATTAAACTCAATTGAAGAGGTAAATGAGTTTCAAGACTACTTTATAAAAGCAAACTATAAAATGCTTCCAACAAAGCATAAGTTTGTTTTAGAGATCTATAACAAAATAAAAGAATTAAACATAGTTGAGAAATATCTTTTATATAAAAAAGTATTCAAAATTAGAAAATTTGGGGATAAAAACAGAGCAGAATTCTTCAAAGAGTTTTTAAAGAAGGAGAAAAATAATGGCTGATTATTTAAAAAAGCATCCCGATAAAAAGGGTTATTTTGGAAGATTTGGAGGTTCATTTATACCACCAGTTTTAGAAGAACCTTTTGCAAGGATTACTAAAGAGTATGAAAAACTAAAAAATGATCCACAATTTATAGAAGAGTTAAAATATGTTAGAAAACATTATCAAGGAAGACCAACTCCTATCTCTTATGCAAAAAATCTAACAAATTTTTGTGGTGGAGCTAAAATATATCTAAAAAGAGAAGATTTAAACCACTCAGGAGCACACAAATTAAACCACTGTATGGCAGAAGTTATTTTAGCTAAACACATGGGATTTAAAAAAGTTATTGCAGAAACAGGGGCAGGACAACATGGAGTTGCCCTTGCAACTGCTGCAGCTTATTTTGGCTTGGAATGTGAAATACATATGGGTGAAGTTGATATAAAAAAAGAGCATCCAAATGTTGTTAGAATGAAAATCTTAGGGGCAAAAATTATCCCCGCAACACATGGATTAAAAACACTTAAAGAGGCTGTTGATTCTGCTTTTGAAAGTTATATTGGTCAAGCTGATACCTCTATATATTGTATTGGTTCTGTTGTGGGACCTCACCCTTTTCCAATGATGGTTAGAGATTTTCAAAGTATAGTTGGATTTGAATCAAAGGAGCAGTTTGCAGAACATGAAAATGGTGCATTGCCAGATAATATTGTTGCTTGTGTTGGTGGAGGTTCAAATTCAATGGGAATTTTTTCAGCATTTATAGATGATAAACAAGTAAATCTTTATGGGGTTGAACCAATGGGAAGAGGTGATAAAATAGGCGAACACTCTGCAACTCTAACTTATGGTGAAGAGGGAGTTATGCATGGGTTTAATTCAATTATGTTAAAAGATGAGAAGGGAGAACCAGCTCCTGTTTATTCTATTGGTTCAGGAATTGATTATCCAAGTGTTGGACCTGAACATGCTTACTTAAAAGATATAGGAAGAACAAAAGTTGGACTTTGTGATGATAAAGAGGCAGTTGATGCCTTTTATAAACTATCACAACTTGAAGGAATTATTCCAGCTTTAGAATCAGCTCATGCAGTTGGTTTTGCTATGAAGTTAGCAAAAACACTTCCAAAAGATAAAACTATTTTAGTAAATGTAAGTGGTAGAGGGGACAAAGATATAGATTTTGTAGTTGAAAATCACCCTATTCCAAATGCAAAATTTTAGTGTATAAAAGGTTTTACCTTTTATACATAACTTTTAAAAGCTATACACAAATCCTCTAAATTTTTATACTCATAGGCATCTAATTTTAAAGTATTATAACTATCATCACTAGCTGTTTGAAGATGAATAGGAATAAGTCCAAAATCATGTGCCCCTTTAATATCAGTTTCATAAGTATCACCAATCATTGCAATATATTCTCTTGGCACATTTAATTTTTTGATTGCTGTTTCAAAAGAATATTTTGAAGGTTTGCCTATAATTATTGGCTCTTCCCTAAGATGTGGTTTAAATAGTTCTACCATTAAACCACACTCAAAATCATATCCACGTAAAGTTGGAGTGTAATAATCAGGATTTGTAAATATTACCTTTTTGCCCTCATGAATATGTCTTCTAATATTTGATAAATCATCTATGGAAATTTTTGGATCCATTCCTATTACAATAATATCTGCATCAACCACACCTATTTTATACTCTTGATAGATAACACTTTTTAAAGCTTTACTTCCATAAACTTTTACACTTGAACTTGGGAAATTCTCTTTTAAGTAGTCTCTTGCAAGTACTGAGGAAGTTATAATTTGATCTTTTTCAATATAAACTCCAACTCTAAAGAGTATTTCATGGAGTTCATCGGGTGTTTTTGTAGTTAAATTACTTAGAAAAACAAAAGGAATATTATTTGATTTTAGAGTCTCAATAAAATCTTTACCACCAGGTAAAATATGAAAATCTTTAAAAAAGCCCCCATCAAGGTCAATAATAAATCCACCTATATTTTCAAACATTATTATCCTAAAGTAAAATATTTTTGAAAGTATAGCTAATAAAATATGATAAAAACTAGATTTTTATGTAATCAATTTGTAATCAAAAATTAAACTCCTCATCATCAATTACATATCTATATTTAAGCTTTATTCTCTTATTTTCAATATACTGCATAGTTTCATGAGATATATGCATCAAGTAACCATTTTTGGTCTCTATTTCATCTAAAATAGCGCTTGCTTGAAGATAATTAAGATGATTTCCTGAATTTTTTCTCTCATCATAACAAGCGTCAATAAAAGTATAATCAAGATCTTTTTCTTTTAAAAATTCCAGTGTTGAAGAGGGTAAAGATGAGGCATCAGTTAGATATGCAATAGTTGTGTTATTACTCTTTATAAAATAACCAAAACAGTTCTTTGAATGTAATAGAGGTAAAGCTGTAACAGTAATATCTCCTATTTTTATCTCTTCAAAAGCTTTTAGCTCTTTATATTCAATTGAGTGTTTATGTTTAAATAAATCAGAAAAACCATTTTGGTCAGATGGATGATAACACTCCAAAGCAATTGCAGAGTATCTTAGTCTTAAAAGTCCCATACAATGGTCTGCATGAAAGTGAGTTAGAAATATTGCTTTTAACTCTTTTAAGTCAAAAAAAGTGTTAATAGAATCATCTCCCGCATCAAATAGAATATAAGAGTTATCAACTTCTAAAAAAGCACAAGTTGAAAGATTTTTTTTATTTCTTTTTCTATAATCTTTACATATATTACAACTACAATTTACCACAGGAATTCCAGCACTATCAGAAGAACCTATAAATTTTAATTTCAAAAAAAACCTTTATAAAAAATTTATAATATTTAATAAACAGTGGTGATCACTAAAACCTTTTAACATAACCTTTGAGTCAACCTCTATTTTCTTGTTTGTTTTAGTAAAAATATAGTCTAAAATAACTTTATCTTCATGGGTAAAATCTCTATTTTTATCACTAAAACCAAACTCTTTTAATAGTTTAATCTCTGTATAACCTGGAAGAGCATTAAAATCACCACAAAAAAGCACCGTGTTAAACTTTTTATACTCTTTTATCTTTCTTATTATTGCATTTATCTGCTCTATTCTATTTTGGCTGTTTAAGTGACAAAGGTGAGTATTTATCAACAAAATATCTTTCCCTTTAAAACTTATTTTTGAAAAAAGTGCTGCTCTTTCTGTATCCTCTTTTCCTTTATTAAAAAAAAGAGTATCCAAATAGGTAATAGGATATTTTGAAAGGATTGTAAGATTAGAACTACTATTTATCCCATTTCTTATTTTTTGTCTTGTTTTTGTTGTCAAATAGTTGTAATTTAGCTCAATATTTAAAAATTTTCCAACTGAGAACTTTTTTGAATCAAAATCCTCTTGCAAACATAAAATATCAAATCTATTTTTATAAATAATATTAGATAAACTAAATATTCTATCTGGAAATTTTCCACTATCTTTATCTAAATTTAATGTAGCAATTTTTAGTTTACTCATTCTCAATTCTTTCTAAAAGTTCTAGAAACTTCTCTTTTGACTCTTCAAGTAAAGCAGAGTTATCAAACTCAATTAGTTTTTTGCACTCAATCTTTTCATAATCTCTATTTAATCTCTTTTCAATCTCTTCTAATGACTCTCTATCTCTACTTATAAGTCTTTGTCTTAATTTCTCTTTTGGAAGAGTGATATTTAGAGTTATTACATCATCATATTGCTTTTCAAAATCTTTTATTTTTGACCTTGAAATAGAGATTAGATTTAAACCATTTTCAATAAATCTTTTAGGAATTCCATAAAAATTCCCATGGGCACTCCAACTTGAAGCAAAATAACCATTATGTTTTAATATTTCAAAAGCATACTCATCAATATAATAGTTGTTTTCATTTGCATCAGCTTCTCTAGTTATATATCTCTTTACAAAATTCACCCTTTCCCCTAATCTCTGTTTTGCATATCTTAAAAGTGTGTCTTTCCCAGCTCCACTAGGTCCTACTACTAATACAATTTTACTTTTCATAACAGGCTCCTATTTTGAGTATTTATAGATAAACTCTCTAATATCTTTTAAATCCTCAATTCTTTGTTTTATCTCTTTATGGCTCCAATTCCACCAAGCAATCTCTTCTAATACTTTAATTATATCCTTAGAAAACCTATATTTTAAAACTTTTGCACTTACTCCTGCAACTATAGCATAAGAGGGTACATCTTTAGTTACAACTGCATTTGAACCTACTATTGCTCCATTTCCTATTTTAATTCCAGGCATAATTATTGCACCATGCCCTATCCAAGTATCATGCCCTATTTCTACCCTTTGAAGCTCTCTAAAATTAAAAAAGGCTCTATCATCTTCACCAAAACCATACATCTCTTTTCTATACAGGAAATGGTGTTGGCAAGGCATTTCATAAGGATGAAAACCTGGATTTATTCTAACATTTGCAGCAATATTTGAAAACTTTCCTATCGTACTTGAATATATTTGTGTATATTCACTAACGTAAGAGTAGTCATCTAATGTTGAATTACTTATATTTGCATACTCTCCTACTTCTGTATATTTTCCAAAATATGAATTATCTATTACTGCACCTGTAGCTATATAGGGTTTTTCTCCAAGAGTAACTTGCTCTTTTTTATTTAAACTCTCTATTTTTACCACTTTTACTCCTAAAGCCTAAAACCTCTAATACCATTGTAAATAGACTCTCCATCTTTAATAGTTAGGATAACTTTAGGGATATTTGTATCATCTATTACAATAATATCTGCTCTTTTCCCCTCTTTTATCTCTCCCCTATCATACAAATGTGCATATTTTGCAGGAGTTGAAGTAATCATTGAAAAACCTTTTGCAATATCTAAATTTGCATCTTTTTTCATTCTATAAACTGCTTGTAACATAGAAGTTGGATGATAATCAGAGCAAAGGTATTTACAAACACCCTCTTTAACCAAATCAATTGCAGCAATATTCCCACTTTGACTTCCACCTCTTACAATATTAGGTGCTCCCATTCCTGTAGCTATTCCTTTGTCAACAGCATATTTTGCAACCTCTAAACTTAGTGGAAATTCTGAAATTTTAACTCCAAGTTTAAGTAATCCATCAAGCTTTTGCATACAATCATCATCATGGCTTAAAAGGGTAATACCCTTATCATTTACAAAAGTGATTAATTCATTAATTTTCTCTTCATTTTTGTTCATCTTTTTATCAATTACAGCTTTTATATCTTCGTCATCCAAACCGTAGTGTTTCCCATAAAAAGCTTTAAATGTTTCCAAAGTTTTAAACTGTCCTTGTCCAGGAGAGTGATCCATAAGTGATACAAGTTTTACCATTCCTTTATTTATAACCTCTTTTATTGGCTCAACCGCTTCACTTGAACTTAACTCAAACCTTGCATGAACAAAGTTATCAACCCCTAAATGTTTCTCATTTGCATAAAAAATCTCTTCAATTTGATGAATTGCTAAATCAATTGATCTTCTCTTTTTTGGATTCTCTTCAAAACCTATTGCATGAAACATAGTTGTAACTCCTGCCATAGAGAGCTTTTTATCAAGTTCTGAAATTGCAAGTTCAACAGGAAAAGTAGCATTTGGTCTTGGTTCTATCTCTTTTTCTATTGCATCAGAGTGCAAATCAACAATTCCTGGAACAATCTTTTTATCCCCTAAATCAACTGCAATTTCATTTTCTCCATACTTATCTACTCTTTGAATAAACTCTCCTTGAATTACCAAATCAGCAGCTATAAACTCTTCATCTATTAGTACATTTGTACTTCTTAAAATAGTTTGCATTATTTAACTCTCTTTAACTTATATATAATGTCGCTTATCATCTCCATAGCCTCTAAATCATGAAAAATACCAACCATTGCAACACCTTGTTTTTTTAACTCTTTTAACTTTTCAACTACTTTCATAGTATTTGTTTTATCCAATGAAGCTGTTGGTTCATCAAGTAAAAGTAGAGATTTTGGAGCAATAATTCCTTTTGCTATATTTACTCTTTGTTGTTCTCCCCCTGAAAAAGTAAGTGGTGACAAATCAAAAAGCTCTTCTCTAATTGATAGATAATCTAACATCTCTTTTGCTTTTAATCTTGAAGCTTTCTCTTCTTCCCCTTTAAAGATTAATTGTTGCGCAACCACATCAACAGCACTTATTCTTGGCAAAACCTGTAGAAACTGTGAGACATAACCAATTTCTGAATGTCTTAACTCTAAAATCTCACTTTCACTAGCTTTAGCTACATCTATAACCTCTCCACTATCTCTAAAAAAAAGTATCTCACCTTTTGTAGTTGTATAGGTTCTAAATAGGGTTTTTAATATTGAAGATTTACCTGCGCCACTTGGTCCAAAAAGAGATAAAAACTCTCCATTTTTTACACTAAACTCTATATTTTCAAAACCATTTACCTCTATTCCCCCTTGAGTATAGAGCTTAAATCTCTTTTGTAAATTATTAACTTTTAATCTAACCATTATAAATATCCTATAAAACTGATGATACTAAAAGTTGTGTATATGGATGTTGGGGATCTTCTAAAATTTGATCAGTAAGTCCTCTTTCAACTATCTCTCCATTTTTCATAACAACTGTAATATCTGTTAAGTGTTTAATTACACCCAAATCATGAGAGACAACAACCATTGCAAAACCAATTTCATGTTGTAGCTCTTTTATCAAATCCAAAATCTTTGCTTGAACAGATAAATCAAGTCCGGTTGTAGGCTCATCCAATAATAAGATTTTTGGATTAGATGAGAGTGCTTTAGAGATTTGTATTCTTTGTTGTTGCCCACCTGAAAAATACTCTGGATAATCATCAATTCTACTTGTTGGAATCTCTGTTTTATCTAAAAAATATAAAGCTTTATTTCTAATCTCTTCATACTTTTTATTTCCACTCATTATTACCTTTTGAGCAATATTTCCTCCAGCAGAAAAGTTGTAATTTAGACCTAATCTTGGATTTTGATAAATCATAGACATAAGCTGATTTCTCAAATATGAAAGCTCATTTAGGTTTGCATCTAAAATATTTTTTCTTTTTCCATCCCGTCCAACAAACTCTTTTACAAAGATTTCACCCCTTGAAGCTTTTTGATCTTGGTATATTAGTTGAAGAAGAGTTGACTTTCCAGAGCCACTTTCTCCAACTATTCCTAATACTTCACCTTGTTTTAAAGCTAAAGTTACACTGTTTACTCCAACCACGCTTTTACAAGTAGGACAAATAGAGCTATTATATTTTGCTCCTGTTTTATCTAGACAATCTTCACAAAAGCTTCCAAATACCTTTGAGAGATTCTTTATATCTAGTATCATTTTTGTCCTTTCATATTAAGATTTTTGTCACAATAATCTGTATCATTACAGTAATAGTGAACTTTTCCTTCATCATCATAAACTTCATCCAAGAAGCTATTTTCACATCCACATCTTTGACAAACTCTTCCTTCAAAATTTTCAACTTTAAACTCTTTGTCTTCAAATTTAAGAGGTTCAACTTTTGTATAAGGAGGAATAGCATAAATCTTTTTCTCTCTTCCTGCTCCAAATAGTTGTAAAGCCTTTGAATTATGAAGTTTTGGTGTATCATATTTAGGAATTGGACTTGGATCCATTGCATACCTGTTGTGAACTAAAACTGGATATCTATTTGAAATTCTTGAGTCACCAAATTGTGAAGTATCCTCATATAAAAGTACCCAAAGTTTAGAGTAGTCTGCATTTGCATGCATTATTTTTGCTTTTGCAGTATTTGGCTCAACTGTTTCTAAAATATCTGGCATAGGAACTTGAAATACTAAAGTCTGTTTTTCACTTAGTTCAATTTCAGGAATTCTATGTCTTGTTTGTATAATAGTTGCCTCTTTTGTACTTGTTGTTGTCTCCACATTTGTAACAGATTTAATAAAATTTCTAATATTTACAGCATTTACACTTCCATCACAACCTTGATCAATTACTTTTAGGGTATCTTGTTCATTAATTATTGAAAGGGTTACTTGAAGTCCTCCGGTTCCCCATCCTCTAGCAACAGGCATCTCTCTACTTGCAAATGAGACTATATATCCTGGAATTGCCACTGCTTTTAAGATTGCTCTTCTTATCTCTTTTTTTGCTTCTTCATCTAAAAATGCGTATCTCATACTATTTATTATCCTCTTTACTTTCCACATATTTTTGAGCAGACTTAAATATTTGATAATCTGTTTGAAAGGTAACATAGTGTGGCAATTTGTAGTGATTACAAAAACCAAATGATTCAATACCATCCACATGGTGCATAATCATCTCAAAATCTGCTGCAACTATTTGCTCTGTACCTACGCTATAAGATCTATTGTAAAGGGTTAAATCAATAATAGACATAGCAATTGCTTTGGTCTCATTTTTACCAAAACAGAAACCAAAACCAGTAGTTAATTTTGTATCACCCTTCTCATCTTTGTTAAATGTTCCCACACACTCAACAGCTGTTGCTTCAATAGTTCCAATTTTTACCTCTTTTTTTGAAAAAGGGTGGGTAAACTTAATATCAAGCTCTCCTACTCTTAAATCTCCAATAGTAGGATGGACATCCCCATAACCTCTCATAGAGGTATAAGCAAATCCCAAAACACTTCCACTCTCTCCCCTTGTCATAGTCTGCAAAACTGCACTTCTTGGATAAGGAGCAGTTGGAAAAGTTCTTGTTATATCCCAAGCAGTTTCCTCTTTTGGAAGTTTTTTAATTAAGTTATCATTTCTTAACGGCGTTAAAGCTGATTTAACAACACTGCTTTTTTTATCAAAATTTTCAAAATCTAAATTATCTTTTTTTATATCTATTAAAAGTTTTATTTCGTAGTCATTTGAAGCTCCTAAAAGCTGACCACCCTCTATATCTTTAAAAGCTGAAGAGACTCTTCTTTTTAGTCTCATCTCATTTACATCAAGTTGTTTACACTCTCCAACTCTTTGGCAAGAACTTCTATGAGCTCTTAAGAAAAATGAAGCATTAAGCAAGTCCCCTGCACTTCTTTTTATTGCTTTACTTGCTAGTTTTTTTGAGTATAATGAGCCTTCACTAATCACTTTGTCTATTGAAAAAGTTAAACCCTCTATTAAACTCTCATCATCTAAAGCTTGAGCATTTTGTGTTATTTCGCTATAAAACTTCAAAGAGTTATTAATAGCCTCTTCTCCACCTTTTACTGCATAATATGCCATTATAAAATCTCCAATTTACTTGTACGTGAGAGTCCTAAAATCTCTGCATTTTCATTTATAAAAAAGACCTCATTTCCTAAAGGGAAATATGAATTTTTTTCATTAAACTTACTAATAAACCCTTTACTAATAGGCAAAGAAGTATTAAAAGAACCATCAATTCCTGGACCACTTATTTTTACTTTTGTTCCACAAAAATCTTTGCATTTAAATATATATGTAGAGGAGAATTCAGGGTCTTTCATGGTACCTACTTTCCCTGCTTCAAAAAGGTTTTCATCTATGGTGTCACAAAATAGATAATCTGCCTCTTTCTCATTGGAATCTTTTGCATTTGTAATTGCATTTATAAGTTCAAAATCTTCATTACCTTTATAGAAGTATGAAACCTCTGCATAAAGAAGTGTATTTGCTATTGCCAAAAGATGTGAATCAAAAAGTGGTTCAATTCTCTCTATGCTCCCTGGTCTTGATAATGCATTCATCATTGATCTGAAATTCTCTCTATTTAATCTCTCTATATCAATCTTTTTCATAATCTACCTTTACATTAAATCAAAAGAGACTCTTGTTGAGTTTACTTTTTTATTAATTATCTCTTCTTGTTTCTCTAAATTAAAAGCTGTTTTTTCAAGAAGAGAGATAATCTCCTCTTTATATATTTCTGCTTCAAATGAAGCATCTAAAACAGCTGTTTGTAAAGATAACTCCTCATTCAAATCCATAACCATACTCCAACCCTTTACACCATTTACTTCAACAATAGTTGAAGTGACAAGAACTTCTCCTGCATAAAACTCCCCTTCTGAAATAGGATCTTTTACAGGAACCAAAAGTGTTTGCTCTGTTGGATTTGTTAAGATTTTAATTGTATGATTCTCTTCAATTTTTTTATATAACTCTTCTAATCTCTTTTTTTCTATAAACTGAGATATAAAATTAATATCCTCTCTACTCATTTATATAAACCTTCTTCTTATAATTGCGCTTACTTTATCTAGTGACCAAACAGTTGTAATAATTACAATAATAATGGTACAAACATCACCGTTTTCAAAACCTCTCATTTTGTCAAATAGATAAAAACCAATACCTCCAGCACCAACAAATCCTAATATTGAAGCACTTCTAACATCTGATTCAAATCTATATAGAGCCATTGAGACAAAGTGTGGCATTGTTTGAGGAATTACTGCATATATCAATACTTTTATAAACCCTGCACCTGTTGTTGTAAGGGCTTCCACTGGACCTGGATCTATTGATTCATTTCCTTCACTTAAAAGTTTTGATAAAACTCCAGCTGTATGAACACCAAGGGCTAAAATACCTGCCATAGGACCAAGACCAACTGCACTTACAAAAATAAGTGCCCAAATAATCTCATTTATTGACCTAAAGATATTTGCCACTAATGTAGCACTTCCATATATCACTCTTTTTGTAAAGATATGAAAAGGGGTTTTCCCTGGTATTAAAATATCTAAGATATTTCTTGAACTTAAATATGATAATGGAACTGCTACAATTACTGATAAAACTAAAGCAATAACAGCCATTTCAATGGTTTCAATCATTGAAAACACATAAGTAATAACATCATTTTTATTTAGATTTGGAGGGAAAAATCCACTATTTGCAATATTAGGGTTACCTGAAATATAATCAATCATATAATCCCAACCACTAATTAGTGAGCTAACACTCATCTCTGTATCTTGCCAACTCTTTATAAATATCACTAAAAAGACCACTATTACAATGGATTTTGAAAGAGAAAAAGGGTTACTCTTTTGCTTTAATTCTTCTATATTCATCAACTTTCCTTAAATTAAAGTAGGCAAAAGCCTACTTTTAAATTATTGTTTATTTTTTAACTCTTCTTTTAATTTCATTAAATCTCTAACTGGATTATAAACTGAGTCATCACCTTTGATAAATCCTCTGTTTTTAAGTCTTTTTAATCCTTCTGGATCATCATAAGAGATAAATGCACCTTTTAGAGCCATTTTTAAAGAAGTTGGTAAATCTTTTCTTGCTGCCATTGGAGCACCAGGAATTAAATCAGAAGTCCAAAGTACATTAAAGTCTTCTTTTTCCCAATTTTTTCCTAAACCTCTGTTAAAATCTAAGTTATTTGTTGAAGCTGCATCAACTTTTCCAGCTTTTACTGCTAAAATAGAAGCTTCATGACCACCAGAGTAAAGAACTTTTGAGAAGTATTCAGTTGGGTTTATACCTTTTTTAGAAAACATAACAGTTGGAACTAGCGTACCTGAAGTTGATTGAGAAGATGTAAATGCCCAAGTTTTACCTTTGATATCTTCTAAAGTTTTAAGACCACTTCCTTTTTTTGTGATGATAATTCCATTATATCCAGGAAGTCCAGACTCACCATCAACTTCAACAACAAGCGCTTCAGCATCTGCTCTTTTTGCAGCCTCAACATATGATTTTGGTCCAAAATAAGCAACATCTATATGTTTATGTTGCATACCAGTAATAATACCTGTATAATCACCTGCTAATTTAAGCTCAACTTTAATACCTAAAGACTTTTCTAAATAATCTGCCAATGGTCCAAAGTTCTCTTTCATAGAAGTTGAACCAGCAACAGGGATTACACCAAAAACTATTTTTTCTGGCCATTTTTCTTGTCCTAACATTGAAGTTACACCTAAAGTTAATGCTAAAGCACCTACAACTAGTTTCTTAACTATTTTCATTTTGTTTCCTTAATTAAATTTGATGCTACTACTTAGCAGCATAGATTTTTTCAACTAACTCATCTGTTAGTTTTTCACTGTTGTCGTCAAAGATTACAGTACCACTATTTACACCAATAATTCTGCTACAATACTCTTTGGCATACTCCAAATGATGAAGGTTTGCAACTACTGTTACACCATACACTTCATTTACCTTTTTCAATATTCCCATCACCTTCTTTGCACTCTTAGGATCTAAAGCCGACACTGGCTCATCAGCTAAGATTATCTTCGGTTCAGCGGCCAAAGCACGCGCGATAGCAACACGCTGCCTTTGACCTCCCGAAAGTTCATCACATCTCTTTAAAGAGTGTTTTGTAATATCAACAATGTCCATATACTCTTTTGCTTTTTCTAGCTCCTTGTCTTTATAAAGTTTAATGATTGCCCTTGAAAGAGGAATATCTTTTAACATTCCACTAACCACATTATCAAGTACACTTAATCTATCAACCAAGTTGTACCCTTGAAAAATAACACCAATTTGCTCTCTTAATTTGATTAGATTTTTCTTTTTAATATTTTCCAAATCAAAATCCAAAACCTCAAACTTTCCATCAAATACTTTTATTCCACCAGTAATTGACATCAAAAGTGTTGACTTCCCTGCTCCACTTGGACCTATAATTCCAATAAACTCACCTTTTTTGACTCTTAAATCCACATCTTTTAGAATCTTCTCTTTTTTGTAACCTAAGGTTAGGTTTTTCATTTTTATCACTTATCTCTCCTAAACTAAATCTACTTTTATTTTCACTGCATCAGCTCTTGAATAAGAACTTCCATACTCAACAAACTCTCCATATTGATTTTTAGACAAAGTTGATGCAACTATTACAGGGGTATTTGTTGGCATCATTAGATAATCACTTATCTCATTTGTTGGATTTTGAGCTTCAAAAACTGTAGATATTTTTGTAATTTCCATATCTGGATAACATTTATTTAAAATGTTGTATAAAGAGAAGGGTTCCATATTAAGATTATCAATAATCTCTCTGTAGTAAAAGGCATCAAAATAAGAGAAAGATACTGCAATTGGCAAATCATTAACATATCTTAGAAGTTTTAATTCAATAACATTAACTTTGCAATTCAAACCTAGTTGCTTTGCAATATATTCAGAAGGTTTAATAATATCAGCACTAAGCAATTTTGTTTTTGGCTCATATCCCAAATCCATAATTTTTTGTGAAAATGAACTTTTATCTGAAATCGTGTAAGGAATTTGAATATTTGAAATATAATTTCCTTTTCCTTTAACAGTATAAATAAAACCTTCATCTTTTAATAAAGAGAGTGCCTGTCTAACGGTATGTCTATTTACGCCAAACTCTTTGGCAAAAATATTTTCAGAAGGTAATTTGTCACAGCAGCTATATTTTTTACTCTTTATATTTTGTAAAATCTCATTATAGAGTTTTACATACAATGGTTTTGAGATTGTTTTCACCAGATTAAGCCTTTACTTGTCTATACAACTTTTTCTGACGAAAGTATAAAAGAGGAAAATTACACCTTAGTTACAAGTTGTCTATACAAGTGTAATCCCTTGTATAGAAACAAATATAAAGTGGTTTATTTTAGGGAAATAAAAGTTAGTTACAATCCTCTTTTTTAGATAGAAACTTCAGTTCATCACAAGAAAAACCAGCCTTTTTTCTTGCATTAAAATTTAGTTCATATTTTCTTTTAGTACTTCCAGGAAAAACCTTTTCTAATATTTCAAAATAGGTTTTTTGTGGTTCAAGCTCTAAATTTTTACAAAGATATTTAAACCATTTGTCTCCTTTGTAGACATGGGTAATCTCTTCCTCTAAAATCACATCTAAAGCTCCTAAGATTTTTTTGTTAAACTCATCTGGATTTGAGATTAGTTTTTCCATAATTTTTGGATTTTGTTCTAATCCATTTGCCTCAAGATATCTTGGAATTACCGCCATTCTTGAAAGAGCATCAGGAGTCTTTTTCATTGCTTCAAAAAGATTAGTATGAACTTCTAATTCTCCATAAAAAGAGCCTAACTCTTTTAAAAGAGTCTCTATCATTAAAAAGTGTCTAATTTCATCTTCTGCCACTTCTAACCAATTTTCATAATACTCTTTTGGCATATCTTGAAATCTTAAAGCAGCATCTAATGCTAAATCAATTGCTGAGTACTCAATATGAGCAATTGTATGCAAAAGATTTATTTTGCCCTCTTTTGTATTTACATATTTTCTCTCTATAAGATTTTTGGGAGGAACAACTTTTAAAGAGGAAATATATGAGGGTTCTTCCATTTTATATGGTAAATAATTTTTTTCAAACTCAAAATTATTATTTTTAAAATCTCTATAAAACTCATTGAAAAGTTCGATTTTTTGGGAAGGTTTTTCAGCTAAAATCACTTTTTCTAATGAAACATAATATTTTTTCATAAACTACCTTACAGCTTCTATTATATATACTATACTATAATAACTATTAACAAATTAAATATAGTGAGGGGAAATGGATATAAAAATTCAGCCAATGGGAGACTATCAAACTAACTGTTACATCGTAGATGTAGATGGGAAAGAGTTTATTATTGATCCAGGTGTTGGTGCAACTTCTTGGGTTAAAAACAATGTAAAAAATCCAGTTGCAATACTAAATACACATGGACATTTTGATCATGTTTGGTCAAATAAAGAGGTTAGTAACCTTTTTAATATAAAAATATATACTCCAAGAGATGATAACTTTATGTTAGAGAAAGACCCTTACGATTTAGGTATGCCCCCTTCTAGTGCAGATTATTTAGTTAAACCTGATGAAGAGTTAGATTTTGATGGGATTAAGGTAAAATTCCATTTTTTCCCTGGTCATACACCAGGATGTTCAGCAATAGAGATAGATGATAATCTATTTTCTGGGGATTTTATCTTTAATAACTCAATAGGAAGAACAGATTTTCCTTTTTCAAATCCAAATGATATGAAAAAGAGTATTGATAAGATATTAAGTTGGGATAAAAATATTAGAATTTATCCAGGGCATGGGTCTTCAACTACCCTAAACCAAGAGCGTAGCTCTTTGGTAAACTGGAAAAAATACTTATAGGAATAGAGATGATAAATAGTTATAATTTTCAAGCTATTATTGCTCTAAATGAGTATCTTATAAGAGTTAAAAAATTAGATGATGTATTAGCACATCTCTCAACTTTTTTAAAAAACGATTTCTCAATTACAAAAATTGAGATAAAACTTGAAGGGCATACTCTTTTCAAAAGTTTTTTAGATAAAAAAGAGTTAATGGTTGAAGAGTTTAGTATTAATATAAATGAAGATAAAGATTTAAATATTTTAATATATTATTATGAAAGAGAAAAGAATGATATATTTGATAGTTTAGAGTTAATCAAAATGACTTTCAAAGTAATATCACAGACTCTGTACAACAGATATTTGGAGTTTAAACTAAACGAATCTAGTTTAAAAGATAGTTTAACAGGACTCTATAATAGACAGTTTGTGAATGAGTATCTAAAATCTGTACTTCCCCTTTCTAAAAGGGAAGAGAAAAAACTAGCTTTTTTAAAAGTTGGTGTAGATCATTTTAAGGCAGTTATTGATGAGTTCAATTATGAGATTGGAGATAGGGTTTTAAAGGAGCTTGCTAAAAGTTTAGAAAAGTCAGTTAGAAAATCAGATATCATTGCCAGAATTGATGCAGACGAGTTTTTAATAGTTCTACACAACATTAGTAGCGAAAATAATGCTATAATAATTGCAAATAAAATAATTGAAAATTTCAAAGATGTAAAAGTTGTTGTTGATGAAGATTCTAATCAAACTCTAATGAAAACTATTTGCACAGGAATCTCTATTTATCCAGATGATGCTGAAGGTATTGAGGAGATATACAGATCTTCTGATATTGCCCTTTATGAGGCGAAAAATAAGGGCAGAAGTCAATTTGTTAAATTTAAAAAAGATGAAAGCAATACAGTAGAATTGTTTTAAGGTATATTATGAAAAACACGATATTAACACTTATAAAAGAGTCTGCAACTAATAAAAAAGCATATGAAGCATTGGAAAAAATATATAAACTTTATGATCAGCTTCAATACTCTTCAAATATTAAACAGATGGCTGAAGATATATATCTTTGGCTTCATTCTAATTTTGATATTGATAATGTTACAGTCTCACTTTTTGATATTGAAAGAAATAATAAAGAGAATATTTTTATAGAAGGAGATGAGTTCTATTTAGATGACTCTTTATCTTTCTTTTTTATTGTAAATACCCATACAACTTTAAATGCAATAGTCTCTTTTTCTGCTTCATCACAAGAGCATTATGAGATAATAAATAGCCAATATAATACAATTGAAGCGGCACTATTTCAGGTTTCTCCAATTTTACAAAGTGGAATTATTAAGAAAAATTTTATTGAATCAATCTCTTTAGACTCTGTAACCAAAGTTTATAATAGACACTATTTAATAGAAAATCTAACAAGACACATAAACCTATCAAAAAAAGAGTATAAAGAGATATATTTTATGATGATTGGTGTTGACCACTTTAAAGCTGTAATTGATGAGTTTGACCATGATATTGGAGATCAAGTTTTAGTAGAACTTGCTAAAGTAATTCATACAAATATTTGTGAGTTTGATATGGTTGCAAGACTAAGTGGTGATGAATTTTTAGTCTCAATGTTAAGCACAAACAATGAAGAAGATATAACAAGAATAGGTAAAAATATAATAGAAGACTTTAGTAAGGTTGGTGTTCAAGTTGATAAAAGTGGACAAATCTTGAAAAAAACAATCTGTATTGGTGTTGATATCTATGAGACTTCTAATAGTGAAGACACCTTTGACAAAACTATAAAAAATGCTGATATTGCTTTGTATGAAGCAAAAAATAGAGGAAGAAGTCAATTCTTCATCTTTAAAAATCTAAAAGCTGAAGATACAATAGAACTTTTCTAATCTACTGTATTTTCTTTGCTTTCATATATACTCTTTTGGGTGCTGGATACCCCTCAACTGTTTTACTACTATCATTTGGATCTAAAAAATCTTCCAAACTTTGATCAAAAGACCAAGTGGTTTTTCTCTGTTCTTCTGTTGTTGTTGTTGTAATTGCCAAAACCTCAATCTCTTCAAAACCTGCTCTACTTAGCCAGTTTTTAAGTGCTGAAACTGTTGGAATAAAATAGATATTTGGAATTTTAGAATATCTCTGATTTGGAGTTAAACATATCTCTTCCTCTCCATCAATCATAAAAGTATCAATTAAAATCTCACCTTTACTATTTAAACCTCTTGCCAAAGATTTAAGTGTACCAACAGGATCTGGTCTATGATACAAAACTCCTAGCATAAAGATAAAATCAAATTTATGATTATAAAACTCCAAATGCTCAACACCCAACATCTCATATATAATATCTGATTTTACAAAATGATTAATAAACTCAAATTGATGCAGAGTTAAAGGTGAAGGATCAAAACCAATCAATCTTTTTGGTTTATCTTCAAGCATTCTAAACATATAATATCCATTGTTACAACCAATATCTGCAACAACTTTATCTTTTAGGTTAAAAAATGGTCTAATAAGATTATATTTTATATTACTTTGCCATTCACTATCTATTTCTAAACCAAAGATATTAAAAGGTCCTTTTCTCCAAGGTATAAGTTTTTTTGCTGTTTCTTCTATTAGAGCAAACTCTTGGTCTGTAAGATTTTCCCTCTTCCCTACACTAAACCAATCCTTATAATCTATTTTAAGATTGCCCTTATTTAACTCAAAAACTTTTTGTAGTTGTTCATACCAAGGGTTGACATTTTTCCAATATCTACACTCGTCTTTTTTCTTTTTTAATTCTTCTAATTCCATACGCAATTATATTGTGAATTTATTGAATTGCTGATTATAGTCAAGGATTTAAAATATCTTTTGAGATATAATTAAAAAATTTTTTAACTAAATAATTTTCTCTCCACATAAAGTGCATACAACAAAGGTATAATTTAGTGGATTTAAAAAAATAAAAGGATTATTGTGAGGAAAGTCTTAGATATACTGTTTTCCTTTAAAATCACATTGGTTTTATTGGCAATATTAGCTGTAGGTGCAGGAGTAGCAACATTCATTGAAAATGATTTTGGTACATCATCTGCAAGAGTTCTAGTCTATAACAACATTTGGTATGAAACAATCTTAGTTTTAACAACTGTAAACTTAATAGGGATTATTCTAAAATTTAAAATGTGGAAACATCCACCTAGATTTATTTTTCACCTTTCATTTGTAATTATTTTAATTGGTGCAGGTGTTACAAGATATATGGGTTATGAAGGGATAATTCATATTAGAGAGGGTGCAACAGAGAATAGAATGATTTCTCTTGAACCTTATCTTCAAATTAATATCAAACAAGAAGATGGATCTTATTACAAAGAGTATCCTCTTGAACTAACTGCTCTTGGAAGCAATAACTTTAGCCATACAATAAAATTTAATAATAAAGAGTTAGTTGTAAAATATAAAGATTTTATGTATGCTAAAAAAGGTAGAGACGATATGAGTATCCTAACAGTAGATGTTGTTCTTAATGGACAAACAAAAGCTGTAAAACTACCAGGTAAAAGAGGAATGGAAGGATTCCCAAAAGTTGAAGACTTTGGAGATACAGTTGTAACTTTAGAGTATGGTTCAAAAGTTTTAGAACTACCTTTTTCTATTAAACTAAGAGATTTTCAACTAGATAGATACCCAGGAAGTATGGCTCCATCTTCTTACGCATCTGAAGTTACTGTTATGAAAGATAACAAAGAGTATGACTATAGAATCTTTATGAATAGAACTTTACATGAAGGAAATTTCTTATTTTTCCAAAGTTCATATGACCAAGATGAACAAGGAACAGTATTGTCAGTTAACAACGACCCAGGAAAATGGCCTACATATTTAGGATATTTTCTACTAACTTTAGGACTTATTTTAAACCTATTTGATAAGAAATCAAGATTCTGGAAACTTACTAAATATGTAAGTTCAAAAAATGTAGCTGCTGCGTTTTTAGCTGCATGTTTTATTTTTGCAGGCTCTCCTCAAGGCTTACAAGCACAAGAGCAAACAACCAATACTACAACTAACACTCATGGTTTAGATTTTGAAAAAACAAAAAATGATATGTTAGCTTATTTAGAAAACTATCAAAGTACTTCAAAAGCTACTGCTGAAAAGTTCTCTAAAATTGTTGTTCAAAGTAATGGTGGAAGAATGAAACCACTAAATACGCTTGATTATGAGATTGTAAATAAACTAACTGGTAAAAGTTCAATGTTTGGTATGAATGCAGACCAAATAGTTCTTGGAATGTTAACAAGACCTGAGATTTGGAGAAATGTTAAGATGATTAAAATCAAAACTCCAAAACTAAAAAAAGTATTAGGGATTGAAGAATCAAGAAACTATATTGCCTTTTCAGAAGTTTTTGATAAAGAGGGAAGATATATCTTAGCACAAGAAGCACAAAATGCTTCAATGGCAAAACCAAATGAGAGAGGAACTTTTGAACGAGAGATTATTAAACTTGATGAGAAATTAAATATCTCATATCTTGTGTATAATGGAAATCTCTTTAATATGTTTCCTTCACAAAATCTTGATGACAATAATAGATGGTATAACCCTTTAGAAGCTATAAATACCTTTAAAGGTGATAATCAAGTGGCAATAGAATCTTTAATTAGAGGATTTATTAGCTCAACAGTTAATGAAAACTGGGATTTATCAAATAGTTTTATTGATATGATTATTCAATACCAAGAGAAAGTTGGTTCAGAAGTAATCCCTCCTAAATCTCAAATAGAAAATGAAATACTATTTAATAAACTAGGTATTTTCCCTAAACTTACAATTGCATATATGATATTAGGACTAATAATTTTAATTGTTGCATTTATAGTTGTATTTAACCCTAAAATTAAACCAAAGAAAACAACATTTGTATTCTTTATTATTTTAGCAATCCTTTTTGCACTACATACATTTGGTATGGGATTTAGATGGATAATCTCTGGACATGCTCCTTGGTCAGATACTTATGAATCACTGTTATATATCTCATGGTCAGCAGTTTTTGCAGCGGTAATATTCTTTAGAAAATCTCTACTTGCATTAAGTGCTGGTGTTATTGTTGCAGGTATTTTCATGTTTACAGCTCACTTAACAAGTATTGATCCACAAATTACAAACTTGGTTCCAGTACTTAAATCATATTGGCTTACAATTCACGTATCAGTATTAACTGCCTCTTATGGATTTTTTGGACTTAGTGCAATTTTAGGATTTATGTCTCTTATTATGTTTATTTTTAGAAAAAATAGACCTCACTTAAATGAGACAATTAAACACATTACAGCAATTAATGAAATCTCATTAATTATTGGACTTAGTGCTATTACTATAGGAAACTTCTTAGGTGGAGTTTGGGCAAATGAGTCTTGGGGTAGATATTGGGGATGGGATCCAAAAGAGACATGGGCTTATGTTTCAATTGTAATTTATGCCCTTGTTGTACACCTTAGATTTATCAAATCTCTAAATACACCATTTACTTTATCTGTTGCATCTTTATTAGCATTTAGTACAATCTTAATGACATATTTTGGTGTAAACTTCTATCTATCTGGAATGCACTCTTATGCAACTGGAGATCCTGTTCCAATCCCTATGTGGGTATATTATGTAACTGCAACAGTTTTTGTAACAATTGCCCTTGCATATAAAAATAGAGATATAAAAGACACTATCTCTGATACTTAAAGTAACTGCTTCTTGATTTAAGTCTCAAAGACTTAAATCAAGAGTGGATAATTCATCTCAATTAATATTATTATTTATTTGTTTTTGTTATAATCTATAATAAAATAAAATAATAAACTATCAATAGTATTTATCATTATATTAAATTGTTAAAAAAGGGATAATATTTAATGGATGAAGAGAAATTAAAAAAAATTATTTCTACTACAAAAAAATTAAATGCACTCTATATTGAAGATAACAGCGATGTTAGAGAACAAACTTTAAAGATGTTGAATCTTTTTTTCAACAGTGTAACAATAGGGAAAAATGGAAAAGAGGGATTTGAACTATTTAAGGAAAATCCATCCTTTGACTTAATTATTACAGATATTGAAATGCCTGAGATTGACGGTATTACAATGATAAATAGTATTAGAGAAATTGACAAAAAAGTTCCCATACTAATCTTTTCAGCCCACAGTACAACTGACTACTTTATAAAAACAATTGATGCGGGAATTATAGGTTATATCTTAAAACCCTATGATGTAAACCAAATATCAAACTCCCTATTAAAACTTATTGATAGAGAAGATCATCAAGAGGATGATAAACTATTTTATCTTGACGATGATTATATTTGGAACAATGAAGAAAATGCTTTATACAAAAACGGTAAATTAGAAAAATTAACTAAATCTGAAATCAAACTCTTTGAACTATTTTCAAACTCTAAATGTACACTAAAAAGTTATGAGGAAATTGAGCTCTCTGTTTTTGGAGATATGTCTTCAAATAGTAAAAGAGTTAGAAATCTAATGTCAAGACTAAAAACTAAACTAGACTTTGATCTTTTTGAATCAATATATGGTCATGGTTACAAAATCAAACAAAAGAAGGAGTGAAAACTTCTTTTATGACAACTTATAATGAATAATATTTTAAAAATCATCTTTATCTTACTTATCTTTATAGGTACTCTTTACTCTTCAAACACTATTAACTTAACAGAAAAAGAGAAAGAGTTTTTAAAAAACAATTCACCAATTAGAGTTCAAAATGAGATGAACTGGCCACCTTTTAATTTTAATGAAGATGGCATTCCAAAAGGTTTTTCTGTAGATTATATGAACCTTCTTGCAAAAAAACTAGGAGTAGAACTAGAATATATAACTGGTCCATCTTGGGATGAGTTTATGCAAATGCTCCAAGAAGATAAACTAGATGCAATTATAAATATCTCAAAAAATAAAGAAAGAAAAAAATCTATTGCATTTACTTCCATATACCATACAGCAGCAAATGCAATTTATGTTAAAAAAGGCAATGAAGAGCTAAATACCCTTGAAAAATTAAAAGATAAAGTTCTTGTAATGCCAAAGGGTTTTTTTGCACAAAAGGCATTAGAGAAATATTATCCGCAAATAAAACAGATATTAGTAAAAGATAGTTTAGAGGCATTAAAATACCTCTCTTTAGGAAAAGCAGATGCAACCATAGGCAAAAAAAATGTTTTAGATTACATCATAACCCAAAATAATATTTCAGGAATCTTACCAACAAACTATATAGATGATAATAGAATGGTAAGTCTTATACGTGTTGGAGTTGCAAAAGAGAAAGTAATACTAAGAGATATTATAGAAAAAGCACAAAAAAGTGTAAGTGATAAAGAGCTTTTAGAACTAAAACGAAAATGGTTTGGGACAAGAGATATAGAGAGATTTACTCTAAAAAATTTTTTAAATGTTGATGAACTAAGTTATATATCTCAAAAAAGAGTTTTTAATGTATGTACAAGGGAAGATCTTCTTCCAATAGAGTTTGTTGAAGATGGTAAAAACAGAGGGATTGTAATTGATATTTTAGAAAAAATATCAAACTTTACCAATATGAAATTTAATTATATAAATGTCACCTCTTTTAATGAAGCTAGCTACTTTTTAAAAAGTGGGAAATGTGATATTATCTCAACAGTTACAAATGAAAATGAGTTAAATAGTTTCTCTTTTAATACAAACTCATACCTAAATTTTAAACTTGCAATTATCACTCAAAAAAATCAGCCTGTTGTTTCAAGTTTAAATACAATTTTAGATAAAACTGTTGCTGTTAGAGATGATTCTGATTTGATTCCTCTTTTACAAACTCTTAATCCAAATATTAATATTCTAAAATCAAAAAATCATAGAAGCACACTAGACAAGGTTGCTTCAGGAGAAGCTTATTTTGCCCTTGAGCCTTTGCCTATTGCTTCATATTATATATCAAAGTTTGCAATGAAAAATCTCTATATTTCAAGATATACAAATCTTTTATATAGTGTAAATATGTCCGTTACAAAAAGAGATTTGGAACTAATAAATATAATAAACAAATCTCTTAATATGATTACCGAAAAAGAGTATATGGATACTATTGACAAATGGTCAACAATCTCTTTTGAGACAATTTTTGATTTCACCTATTTTTGGGAAATTGTAATAACTTTGACACTCTTTATAACAATATTCTCATATAGACACTATATTTTAGATAAATTAAACAGGGATTTAAAAAAAGCTAATGAAGTAATTGAAAAAAAGACTATTGAATTAGCAAAACAAAAAATGCTTTTTGAAACACTCTATTATAAATCTGCAGATGGTGTAATACTAATAACTAATGGCATTTTTACTGATTGTAATGAGTCAATATTAAAAATTTTAAAACTAAATAAAAATGAGATTATAAACTCTACTCTTGAAGATATTTCTCCTATATTACAACCTAATAATCACTTCTCTAAAGAGTTAGTGCATGTATATATTGAAAAGACTCTAAAAGATGGAGTAATTGACTTTGAATGGGTATTAACAGATGGAACCCATAAAAATATCTGGACTGAGATTGTATTAACAGCAATTGAGATTGAAAATAAAAAAGTGATACATGCAGTAATTAGAGATATAACAAACAGAAAAATACTTGAACAAAAACTTGAAGATTTAAATCTGAATTTGGAAAAAAGAGTTGAAGAAGAGATTAAAAAGAATGAGATAAATACTCAACAATTAATCCAACAAAACAGATTGGCTCAAATGGGAGAGATGATATCAATGATTGCCCATCAATGGAGACAACCTCTCTCTGCAATTGCTGCAACAACAAATAATCTAGTTCTTAAAATGATTATAGATGATAACCTAGATAGAAAATATTTTGAAAAAGAGTTAAAACTAATTACAAACTACTCACAATATCTCTCTTCAACAATTGATGATTTTAGGAACTTTTTTAAATCTGACAAAGAGAAAGTTGAGTTTGAACTTAAAGATATTATAGAAAAATCTATCTCCATAATCAAAACCTCTATGGAATCAAATGAGATAAAAATAGATGAAAATATTGAAGATGAAATCTACTTGTATAGTTATCCAAGTGAACTTCAACAAGTTATTTTAAATATCCTAAAAAATGCTGAAGATGCCTTATGTGAGAGAAAAGGAAAGAATAGAAAAATATTTATTTCAACCCTAAAAGAGAAAAATAAAGTAGTAATCTCTATTTTAGATAATGGGGGAGGAATTGATAAAAATATTATTGATAAGATTTTTGACCCTTATTTCTCAACAAAAAATAAAAAAGATGGCACGGGATTGGGACTTTATATGAGTAAAATTATTATAAATGAACATTGTAAAGGCTCTTTAAAAGTATCTAATTATCAAAATGGTGCCCTTTTTTCAATTGAATTGCCCTATAAAGAGAGTTAAATAATGTATAAAGATTTAAAAGAGTTATTAAAATATAGTCATACAATAAAAATTCTTCTTGTTGAAGATAATAGTGAAGTAAAATCTCAGCTAATAAAACTTCTTAAAAACTTTTTCACAGATATAGACTCTTGTGATAATGGTATAGAGGCTCTACAAAAATATATTAATTATGAAAAAATATATGGAAACTTTTATGATTTGATAATTACAGATATTAGTATTCCAGGATTAAATGGGATAGAACTCTCAAAGAAACTATTACAATGTAATCCAAAACAGGCCATTCTTGTTACTTCTGCTTATATTGAAAAGTTTAATGAGTTTGAAAATATTGGCGTATATGAGTTTTTGGAAAAACCAATTGATTATGAGAAAATGGTAAAAACCTTTACTTCAATAATCAAAAGGTTAAAACAGAGTTAAAAGAGTCTATATCTCTTCTAACTTCTTATCATACTCTTGTACAAAAGCATCTAATTCCAACTGATTTTTTTCTAACTTATCAAATAGTTTATCTATCTCTTTTTCTTTATTTGCAATATCTTTTGATAGCTCCATTATTTTGCTGTTATCTCCAGAGTTTGTAGCTTGAATTAGTTGAGCCTTTATTTTCTCAACACTATCTTCAATCTTTATAATCTCTTCCTCTTGCTTTGAAATAGCATTTTTTAAAGGAGTTGTTAGTTTATTTCTCTCTTGTAGTATTTCTGCTCTTAATCTTTTACTCTCTTTTTTATTTATCTTTGTTTTTTTAACCTTAGTTTCACTCTCTTCTTCGTCCCAACCAATTTTTTCTAAAAACTCATCATATGTTCCATCAAAATATTGGGCACCCTCTTTTGAAAATACAATTAATCTATCACAAACATTTCTTAAAAGTTCTTCACTGTGTGTTACAACAATAGTTGAACCCTCAAAATTTTTAATTGCTGTTGTTAAAGAGTCAATTGATTGCATATCAAGGTGGTTTGTTGGCTCATCCAGGAAAAGAATATTTACCTCTTTAGCTATAATTTGTCCCAACATTACCCTACTCTTTTCTCCCCCTGATAATAGTGAAATCTTTTTCTTCGCATCATCACCACTAAACATCATGGCTCCACAAATACCTCTAACTATAGCTTCAGAGAGTTTTGGTTGTGAAACATAAATCTCTTCCATTATTGTATTGCCTGGATTTAAGTGATTGATATTTGTTTGACCAAAGTGCCCAAAATCAACACTTACATGGTAATCAATACTCCCACTTAAAGGTGTAAGTTCTTTTGCTATGTTATTTAATAAAGTAGATTTTCCCTTACCATTTTTACCTATAATCCCAAGAGTCTCTCCCTTTTTTAGTGTAAAGGAGATATCTTTGAAAAGAATATTATCTTCACTATATCCAAAGCTTAAATCCTTTACATCAAGTAATACTTTTGCAGGAGTCTCTTTATAGTTAAAATCAAATTTAAGAGTTGCCTCATCTGCAATGGCATCCATATCTTCCATTTTCTCTAAGATTTTAACTTTAGATTGAGCTAAAGCTGCTGTTGAAGCTCTTGCTTTATTTTTTGCTATAAACTCTTCAAGCTCTTTTCTTTTTTTATCGTGTGCCTCTTTTTGCTTCTCAAAGTGTTCATCATTTGAAGCTATCTGCTCATAAAACTTGTGAGTTCCACCCTCTATAACAAATAGTGATTTTCTAACAATTCCCATTGTATGCGTTGTAACGCTATCCATAAAATCTCTATCATGGGTAATAATAATAACCTCTCCACTAAAACTCTTTAAAAAGGCTTTTAACCATCTTAAAGACAAAATATCCAAGTAGTTTGTAGGCTCATCAAGCAGAAGCATATTTGGTTCTGTTAACAATAGTTTTGCTAAATTTATACGAATTTGATAACCTCCAGAAAAAGAGAGTGGATCTTTATACAAATCATCTTCAGTAAACCCTAGTCCAAAAAGTATCTTTTCTGCTTTGTAAATTGAGTATTTATCCTCTTCACTTAAAGCAAGTGCAGTTTCATCAATAAGTGTACTCTCTGTAAAAACCAGATGTTGTTTAAGTGCACCAATTTTATAACCTTTTGGGATTAAAATCTCTCCTTCATCAGAGACCTCTTCTCCAAGGATTAGTTTAAACAGTGTTGATTTTCCTGTACCATTACGTCCAACCAAACCTATCTTTTGACCAGCATTTAATCGCAGATTTAACTCTGTAAAAAGAGTCTTGTCACCAAAATGTTTTGAAATATTTATTAACTGTATCATAGTGCTCTTTATTCTATAAATTGTTTTGAAAACGCATTATATTATAAACTCTGTTATGTTGAACTCAAAAGAGAATATTATTGGCAATTAATATCAAAATAAAATAAAAAGTGTAAAACTTTTCTAATATTTTTATGCTAAGATATAAGTATGAAAATATTTTTAATATTAATAATTTTTGTAAATTTCTTATTTTCTTACAATGAAGACTACTCTTTTCGTAAATATAATCATATAAAAGAGTTTTACAAACCTATTATCAAAGAGACAATTAAAATTGCTCTTAAGTATGATATGCCACCAGCAGCAATCTTAGCAATGGCAAGTGTAGAATCAGGATATGGCAGAGGTTATGTTGCAAAAATAACAGGAAATATCTTAAGTCTTGGAGCAGGAAAAAGTGAAAAAGAGCTTCCCTCTTTATATCTTCCAAATCTAAAAAAACCATATAAAGTTCTTTATAATGAAAAAGAGATAAAAAAATATAAAAAATCTCAATTGGTTTGGAAACAAAGACCCAAAAGTCTAAAAAAAGATTATAGACCCAATAATCTTGCAGGTACAACAAAAAATTTAGACTATTTTGACTACCATAAACAAGAGAGAATTAAAGCAAATCTAAAAAATATAGAGGAGTTTTGTTCAAAATGGATAAATCTAAAAAGTAACTATAAAGTCTTTAGAGATGCAAGAAAACTTCTAAATGAAAGAGTTAAAATGTATGGTAAAGGTGTTTTATTTACCAAAGAGTTAAATACTGAATTTATAAATAGTATTGGTGGGAAACCAAACTCTTATAACTATAGAGAAGCCTGGCCTAAAAAGATTGTTAAGGTTATGGAAAAAACGGGACTTATTAGACTAAGTGAGGATATTTATCTCAAAAGGGATTTTGAGAAGGTTTGGTAAATAAAATTTTATTTAACAGAAATTCTTTTTTTATAAATTTCCCATATTTTATTGAAAGTTAAAACTATGAAAAAAAATTGTATTTTTTGTAATATTGTCGAAGATAATAGCAAATGCCACAAAGTATGGGAAGATGAAAACCATCTTGCCTTTTTATCAATCTATCCAAACTGCGAAGGTGTTACTGTTGTAATACCTAAAAAACATTACTCAAGTTATGCATTTGAATTAGAAGATAAAGTTTTAAATAATCTAATACTAGCAGCAAAAAAAGTAGCCCTACTCTTAGATAAAACATTTGATGATGTTTCAAGAACTGCAATGGTCTTAGAAGGTTTTGGAGTAGATCATGTTCATGTTAAACTTTACCCTTTGCATGGTACACAAGAGTATAAAAACTCTTGGAAAGAGATAAAATCAAACAAAGATGACTATTTTGATAAATATTTGGGATATATCTCATCTCACGATTCAAATAGAGCTAAAGATGAGGATTTAGAAAAACTTGCTAAAAAGATTAGAGGGGAAATTTAAAAATTTAATCTACTGCGTGTGTCATGATTATAACCTTTTTTATTAAAAGCTAAAGCATTTAAATCTTTCTTGTGCACACATGAGTGTGTCACGCTTACAACTATTTTTACAAAAGCTAAAGCTTTTATTCCTCATGAAAGCCTAAAGGCTTTCGCTTTTATCACTTTTTGGTGGCAAAAAGTAATGTAAAAAGCCACCAACGGCTTCACTGTTTGCTAAAGCAAATACCCTCAAAAATATAAAAATATTTATTGCGTTGCGGAACTCATAAAAAAAAGAGAATTTGTCTCTTTTTTTTATTCAAACAATCCTCACGCTTTTCATAAATATTTTTATCTCTTTTCGGCAGTTGCAGAGGTTGGAAAGGATATTGATAAAAAATCAAAGATTTTTTAATGTATTAAATTTCGCGGCTAGCTCTTTAGTCCAGACTTTCACGAATAAGTTTAATTTGACACCAACTTAAATAAAATGGTATTAAAAAATCAAATGTCCTTATCCTATTCCCTACATTTTTGAAGCCGAGTGTTTATTTATCTCTTTTCAAAACAAGTGAGTAAACTGTTTGAAGCGTTAAAAAGAGTGCTTTAACGCACTCTTTAGCAAGTTTTTACTCACTCAAAAAAGAGAAATAAAAAACGAGGGAAGCTTCGCCTTCAAAACTTTGTAGGGTGATTTCTTTGCTACTTTCTTTTTCACAAAAGAAAGTCGATATATAGTAAAATATAGTTAATATATAAAATAAAGATTGGACTAAAATTGAAACAAGATCAAGAATTAGAAAAATGTCAGAAAATAATGGATAAAAGCATAAAAGAATACATATACTTACTAAATAAAAAAAGTCTTCTGAAAGAATCTTTGAAAAAAAATTATAATAATTCTAATAATTTAATTCATTCAATAAGAATCATTCAAGAAACACTTTATAGTTCTTTATTAATAGATGTACATGCATGGCTATTTGATGAATCAAGAAACAGAAAAAATTTGAGTCTTTATAAATTATTAGAAAAACTTAAAAATGAAAATCAAAAATTCCTAAATATTCTTAAAGAATACTATATTACTCCTCCTTCAGTAGTTAATTTATCTAATGAAATAAATATTGATTTTTGGGAAAAAGAACATAAAAGAAAAAAAGCAAAAGAATTTGATGAAAAAATAATATTATGTATAAATACATATAATAGTTTTATCAACTCAGAAATTGGTATAAATATAAAAAACATTAGAGACAAAGTATTGGCTCATAAAGAGAATGGATATATAATAGAAAATAAAGGACATTATATAGGTGAAGCAATTGAAGCAATGGAAAAAATGAACATAATTATTAGACTTCTTAATGAAATATTTCAAAAAAAATATTATCCTATAGATGAGGAAGAAAAAAATTCAAGTAAAAAAGCAAAAGTATTTTGGGAATATATTTATAATAACCCATCTTCTAAAAAAGAAAATGGGTTTGAAGAAACAGTTTCAAAAACTATTTCTTCTTAACAGCCTTAGCATTAGGCATATCAGTTATACTACCATGGAATATTTCTGCAGCCATTCCAACAGATTCATGTAGCGTTGGGTGTGCATGAATTGTAAGAGCAATATCTTCCGCATCACAATCCATTTCAAGTGCTAATGAGATCTCTCCTAGAAGTTCTCCTGCATTATCTCCAACAATTGCTCCACCAATAAGTTGGTCTGTATCTTTATCAAAGATAAGTTTAGTTAGACCTGCTCCTGATACATCTGAAGCAATTGCACGTCCAGATGCACTCCAAGGAAATGATGCAACCTCATAGTTTATTCCAGCCTCTTTTGCCTCAATTTCACTAAGTCCTGCTGTTGCAATCTCTGGGAAAGTATAGGCAATTCCTGGGATTTGTTTAGGTTCAAAATATGCTTTGTGTCCAGCAATAACCTCTGCTGCCACATGACCTTCATGCACAGCCTTATGTGCTAGCATAGGTCCTCCAACAATATCTCCAATAGCAAAAATATGAGGAACTTTTGTTCTCATTTGATTATCAACAGAGATAAACCCTTTGTCATCTACTTCTACATTTGTATTTTCAAGTCCTATTTTAAGTCCATTTGGAGACCTACCCATAGCAACTAAAACAACATCATAAGTTTTAGGTTCTGGTGCATTATCCCCTTTAAACTCAACATAGATACCCTCTTCTTTTGGAATAATAGCTTGAGTTTGAGTTTTAAACATAAAGTTAAATCTCTGTTCATTTGCTTTTGTATAAACCTTTACAATATCTTTGTCAGTTCCAGTCATAACTTGAGGTCCCCTAATTACAACATCAACTTGGCTTCCTAGTTTTTGGTAAACTGTACCCATTTCAAGTCCAATAATACCACCACCCATAATTAACATCTTTTTAGGTACTTCTTTTACCTCTAAAGCGTTTGTTGAGTCCCAAATTCTAGGATCTTCATGTGGGATAAATGGCATTTTTGAGCTCTGAGAACCAGCTGCTATAATACAGTTATCAAATTTTACAACTGTTTTTTTATCCTCTTTTGTATGATTAACAATTACAGAGTGTTCATCAATAAAACTAGCTGTTCCTTGAATAACTGTTATATTTCTCATTCTAGCCATTCCAGAGAGCCCATCAGTAAGTCTTTTTACAACACCACTTTTATAATCAGCTACACCTTTTAAATCAATCTCAGGTTTAGCAAATTTAATCCCTGCATGACTAATATGTTCAGCCTCTTCAATTACTTTTGCAACATGAAGTAGGGCTTTTGATGGAATACAACCTACATTTAGACAAACTCCACCTAAAGTATCGTGTCTCTCAACTAAAACAGTTTGTAAACCTAAGTCTGCACATCTAAATGCCGCTGAATAACCTCCAGGTCCAGCTCCAATTACTAGAACTTGACCTTTTACTTCCCCTGCCCCACTTGCATCAACTGTAGTTGGTGCTGGTTTTGAAGTAGCTTTTGGAGCCTCTTGTTTTGGCTCTTCTTTAGGTGCTGTAGCAGCTACATTATTATCATCTTCCACTTCAACTTTTGCTATTAAATCACCTGAATTTACTTTGTCTCCAACTTTAACTAAAATCTCTTTTATGATTCCTGCTTGTGTTGTTGGCACATCCATTGATGCTTTTTCAGTCTCTAAAGTGATTAAACCATCCTCTTCTTCAACTCTGTCACCAACAGAAACCATAATATCAATTAAATCTACATCTTTATCAGGACCTAAATCTGGAATAACTATATCAACTATTTTACCCATCTTAACTCCTTATAGATTTAACAATCTAATATCACTTAAAAGTTGTGATAGTGTTGTTGTAAATCTTGCACCATCTGCACCATCAATAACTTTATGATCATAAGACAGAGATAGAGGTAACATCAATCTTGGTGCAAAATCTTTACCATTCCATACAGGTTTAATTTGAGATTTTGACAGTCCTAAAATTGCAACTTCTGGTGCGTTTATAATTGGAGTAAAATATGTACCACCAATTCCACCTAGACTAGAGATTGTAAAACAAGCCCCTTGCATATCTGTGGCTTTCAACTTTCCATCTCTTGCTTTTTTAGATAGATCAGCTAACTCTAAAGCTATCTCTTTAAATCCTTTTTTATCTGCATCTTTAATAACAGGAACAACCAAACCGTTTGGAGTATCAACAGCAACACCAATATGGAAATACTTTTTCATAACTAATGCTTGTCCATCAGGAGTTAAAGATGAATTAAATTTTGGATGAATAGCTAATGCTTTTGCAGCAGCTTTAATAACAAATACAAGAGGTGAAAGTTTAAAACCATCTGCAATTGCATTTTGGGCTTTTCTAAACTCTTCAAGTTCAGTTATATCTGTTTCATCAAATTGTGTAACATGAGGCATAGAAACCCAGTTTCTATGTAAGCTTGGTCCTGAGATTTTTTGAATTCTATTTAATTCAACTGTTTCAATCTCTCCAAAGGCAGAGAAATCTATCTCTTTTAATTCTGGGAAAGCAAAACCAAGACCAGTTCCACCAGCAGCAACAGCAGGTTTATTTAACTGCTCTTTTACATAGGCTTTAACATCATCTTTTAAAACTCTTCCTTTTCTTCCAGTTCCCTTTACAAAACCTAAATCAACACCAAACTCTCTAGCTATTTTTCTAACAGAAGGTGAAGCATGAACTTTTTTTGCTTTCTCTTGCAGTACATTTGTACTATCTGCTGTTACACTTGCAGTTATTGCTTGAACGGTTGTAGCAGCTTTTTCCTCTTTTTTCTGTGTTGTTGGTTCAACTTTTGCAGGAGTTGGAACTTTATTCTCCATAACAACTGTTCTAATAGCTTTTGCAATCAAGTCCCCAGAGTTTACTTTCATACCAGCTTTAACATGAAGCTCTATAATCTCTCCTGCAAAAGGAGCTGGTACATCCATAGAGGCTTTTTCAGTTTCTAAAGTGATTAATCCATCATCAAGTTCAACAGTATCTCCAACAGATACCATTACATCAATTAAATCAACATCTTTATCAGGTCCTAAATCTGGAACATGAATCTCTTCAACAACAGAACAAATTGTTTGTTCATTTACAAATTGACAAGATACTTCTGCACCATTTGCAGAGATCGCTTTTAACTCCTCTTCTGCTGATTTTAAATCCACAGAAGAGTTAGAATCAGTTTGAGTTGTAGCCTCTGCTTTTGTTTCAGTTTTAGATTCAGGTTTATTCTCTTTAGAATCACTTTGTGATCCCTCATCTTCTACTTCTATTTTTGCAATTAAATCTCCAGAATTAACCTTATCACCAACTTTTACAAAAATCTCTTTAATAACTCCTGCATATGTTGTTGGTACATCCATAGAGGCTTTTTCAGTCTCTAGGGTGATCAATCCATCTTCAACTTCAACTCTATCACCAACAGAGACCATAATCTCAATTAGGTCAACATCTTTATCAGGTCCTAAATCAGGAATAAAAATATCTTGAATCTTACTCATAATTTACCCCTTACGCTTTTAGCGGATTGATTTTTTCTGGATCAATACTGTATTTTTTCATAGCTTTTTCTAAAACAGCTTTTGTAATTTTACCTTTTCTAGCAAGTAAAGCTAGGGTTGTAAATACTACAAAATCAGTATCCACCTCAAAGAAAGATCTTAAATTTGCTCTACTATCACTTCTTCCAAATCCATCAGTTCCAAGTGCTTTAAAAGTTCCTTTTACAAATGGAGCTAGTTGTTCTGAGTAAGCTTTGATATAGTCTGTTGCTGAGATAATAATTGTATCATCATCACTATTTAATGCTGTTTGAATATATGGGATTTTGTCCTCTTCATTTATATGAAGAAGGTTATATCTTTCAACCTCTTGCGCCTCTCTAGCTAACTCATTATATGAAGTAACAGAATAAAGCTCTGATGCAATTCCATACTCATTTGCTAACACTTCAGCTGCAACTCTAACTTGCTCTAATATAGAACCAGAACCTAAAAGTTTAACTTTATAGTTGTTTTTAGCTTCTACATCTTTTAGTTTGTATATCCCTTTTAATATCCCCTCTTCTACACCTTTTGGCATAGCTGGTTGAACATAGTTTTCATTTAGGGTTGTAAGATAAAAATAGATATTCTCTTGATTTTTACCATACATTCTCTCAATTCCATTTTGAATAATAACTGCAACTTCATAACCATAAGTTGGATCATAAGTCACACAATTTGGAATCGTATTAGCAATTATATGAGAGTGTCCATCTTCATGTTGTAAACCTTCACCATTTAGTGTAGTTCTTCCTGAAGTTCCTCCAACTAAGAAACCTCTTGCCATTTGATCTCCAGCTGCCCAGCACATATCACCAGTTCTTTGGAATCCAAACATTGAATAGAATACATAAAATGGAATCATTGGGCAATCATTAACAGAGTATGAAGTAGCTGCTGCAATCCATGATCCCATAGATCCTAACTCATTAATACCCTCTTGTAAAACTTGTCCTTTTTTATCCTCTTTATAGTATGCCACTTGGTCTTTATCTTGAGGAATATATTTTTGCCCCTCAGATGAATAAATTCCCAATTGTCTAAACATACCTTCCATACCAAAAGTTCTAGCTTCATCAGGAACAATTGGAACAATACTTTTACCAATATTTTTATCTTTTACTAAAATATTTAGAATTCTTACAAATGCCATTGTAGTTGAGATCTCTCTATCTCCACTACCCTCTAAAACAGCAGAAAATTTATCTAAAGTTGGTATCTCTAAAGTTTTAGTAAATTTTTCTCTTCTTTGTGGAACAAAACCACCAAGCTCTGCTCTTCTCTCTTTCATATATTGAAGCTCTAATGAACCTTCTTCTGGTCTATAGTATTTTAAATTTTCAACATCTTCATCAGAGATAGGAATATCAAATCTATCTCTAAATTGTCTTAATATAGAAGTATCAACTTTTTTAACACCATGGGCAATATTTTTACCCTCAGCTGCTTCACCCATACCATAACCTTTTACAGTTTTAGCTAGGATTACAGATGGTTTACCCTTAGTTTCATTTGCTCTTTTATATGCTGCATAAACTTTAATAGGGTCATGTCCACCTCTATTTAATCTCCAAATCTCATCATCACTCATATTTTCAACAAGTTTTGCTGTTTCTGGATGTTTATTAAAGAAGTGTTCCCTTGTATAAGCTCCACCTTTTTGTTTAAAGTTTTGGTACTCACCATCAACAGTTTCATCCATAAGTTGTTTTAACTTACCAGATTTATCTTTGTCTAATAAAGCATCCCAATGTCTTCCCCAGATAACTTTGATAACTTCCCATCCAGCACCTCTAAATTGTCCTTCAAGTTCTTGGATGATTTTGCCATTTCCTCTTACAGGGCCATCAAGTCTTTGTAGATTACAGTTAATTACAAATACCAAGTTATCTAAACCTTCACGTCCTGCAAGTCCAATTGCACCTAAAGATTCTGGCTCATCACACTCACCATCCCCCATAAAACAATAAACTTTTTGTTCACTACAATCTTTGATACCTCTGTGTGTTAGGTATTTTAAAAATCTTGCTTGATAGATTGCTTGAATTGGTCCAAGTCCCATAGATACAGTTGGAAATTGCCAGTAGTTTGGCATAAGTTTTGGGTGAGGATATGAAGATAAACCATCTGCAAAAGCCTCTTGTCTAAAATTATCCATTTGCTCTTCAGTTAATCTTCCTTCAACAAATGATCTTGCATATATACCTGGAGAGATATGCCCTTGATAAAATACTAAATCTCCACCATCTTTTTCGTTTGGAGCTCTAAAAAAATGATTAAAACCAACATCATACAAAGTTGCAGATGATTGGAATGATGCAATATGCCCTCCAAGTTCTAAGCTCTTTTTTGAAGCTCTTAAAACCATAGCTTGTGCATTCCATCTTATAATAGATCGAATTTTTCTCTCTAAATCTCTATCCCCTGGCATTTTTGGTTCTTGATCAACAGGAATAGTATTAAGATATGAGGTATTACCACTATGTGGAATATCTGCACCATTTCTTCTAGCACTATCAATTAATTGATCTAATAGATAATGTGCTCTTTCACTTCCTTCCTCTTGAATTACAACTTCAAGAGCTTCTAGCCACTCTTGAGTCTCTTGTGGATCAATGTCATTTAAGTTTAAATTAGACATAAAGACTTCCTTAATAAAGATATTTATTAAATTCGTATATAATTTCTACACTCAATGAGTGAACATATGTTCATTATGTAAAAATTATGTATCTAGAGATACCATATAATCGAATTATGAGCATATGATACTTTATTTAACTTAAAATTTTTTTATATTTTTTTTTACAGTTTTTGCATAAGTTTTAATCTATAAAAATGAAATTATAATGAAAAAATAGAGCAAAATATACATTATTTATTAGTATATAAACTCTAATTATTATAATAGAGTATAATGAAATATGAAAGAATAGTCAATGTTTAATAGTAAAACAAAATATAGGATAATATTATCTAACGAAGCCTCATCAAAAGAGAATATGGCTATTGATGAATCTCTTTTATTAAACTTTAAAGAGGGTGATTTACCAATATTTAGACTCTATTTATGGAATAAAAACAGCGTGACTATAGGTATTTCTCAAAAGTTAGAAAACTATAGTTATAAAAAAATGGCAAAAAGAATAACTGGTGGTGGAGTTTTGTTTCATGGACATGATGTCTCATACTCACTAATAATTCCAGTTGAATTACTAAAGGGCTTTTCTATAAAAGATTCTTATGAAAAGATTTGTCAATTTATTCTTAAATTTTATAAAAATTTAGGATTGAATGTATGTTATGCAAAAGATAATGAAGAGATAAAACTTTCAAAAAGTGAATTTTGCCAAGTTGGTTTTGAAGCTTATGATATTTTAGCAAATGGCCATAAAATTGGAGGAAATGCTCAAAGAAGGACAAAAAAGGCAATTTTTCAACATGGCTCAATTCCAATTAAGAGTGTGAAAAATGGTAACATTATTGATGAAAAAATTGGAATCTCTTTAGAAGATATTGATATAAATATCACCTTTGATGGAGCAAAAAAATATCTTGTGGACTCTTTTAATGAGAGTTTTAATGTTGAATTAATTAGTTCAGAATTAACACAAGAAGAAGAGAATACAAAAAAAAGATTACTAAAGGAAAAATATGAGTGTTGTAGTTAATCAAAAAAAAGTTGATTTTAAAAAACCAGAGTGGCTTAGAAAAAAATTAGTTCCTTCAGCACAAAAAGAGATGGAGTCTCTTTTAGGGGAACATGGGCTACACACTATTTGCCAAGAGGCAAAGTGTCCAAATATAAGTGAGTGTTACTCAAAAAGAAATGCAACTTTTTTAATCTTGGGAAATATATGTACAAGAAGATGTACCTATTGTAATGTACACACAGGAGTTCCTATAGAAGTTGATTTAAAAGAGATAGAAGGAGTTACAACTTCAGTTTTAAAACTAGGTCTTAGATTTGTAGTTATTACAAGTCCAGCTAGAGATGATTTAAAAGATGGTGGAGCTGAACAGTTTTACAGAGTAACAAAAAATATATTAAAAGAGTCTCCTAATACACAAGTTGAGATTTTAATTCCAGATTTTAAAGCAAAAGAGGAATCACTTCAAAGGGTAGTTGATAGTGGCGCAGTTATTATTGGACACAATGTTGAAACCGTACCTTCACTGTACCATATTAGAAGAAATGCCTCTTATGAGAGAAGTTTACAAGTTCTAAAAAGATTAAAAGAACTAGGTGGAGAGAAAGTAAAAACTAAATCAGCTCTTATGGTAGGTCTTGGAGAGACTGAAGAAGAGATGGTACAAGTATTTAAAGACCTACTTGAAGTTGGATGCAAATTTTTAAGTATTGGTCAATATCTTGCTCCTTCTGGGGATTATGAAAAGGTAAAAGAGTTTGTTAAACCTGAACAATTTGAAAGATACAAAAAAATAGCTTTAGATTTAGGCTTTGATTTTGTGCACTCAACTCCATACGCTAGAAGCTCATATATGGCTCACGAATATTTGGCAAATCAAAAAGGTAGTCTTTAAAAACTACCTTTAGAAATTTGCGTTTACAAGTTTGAAAATCTCTTGTCCAAATTTGTGAAGCTTCTCCTCTTCAAGTCTAACAGAAAGCCCAGAGATACCAACAGTTCCTATTAGTTCACCTTTTTTATTGAAATATGGAACTGCCACTGATTTTAAACCAAACTCATGCTCTTCACTTCCTGTTGCATAACCTCTTTGTTTAATAATTTCTATCTCTTTTTCAAGTTTAGAAACTGTTGTTATTGTATTCGAAGTAAATTTTGTTAGTTTTAAAGAGTTTATATCAACATTTCCAAAAGCTATAAGAACTTTCCCAAAAGCATTTGAATGTAAAGGGGAATGAAGTCCAATAGAATCAATTGTTTTTATTACCCTATTTGATTTGTCTACTTGATTTAAATACAAAGTTGCATTGTTATCAAGTATTCCCAAATATGAGGCCTCATTTGTTAAATAAAATATCTCATCAAGAAGTGCCCTACTCTTTTCAATTACTCTTTGTCTATCATCTTTATGTACAATATTTCTTAAAATATCACTTAAAATAATCTCTTTACTGCTTCCTTTATACTCTATAAATCCTTCGCTCATCAACGTTGTAATAAGCCTTGACATTGTACTTTTATCAATATCAAGCTTTTGACATAAAGAGTTTGCTGTTAAAGGCTTAGAAGATCGCATTATCTCTTTTAAAACTTGAAGACCCTTTGAAAAAGATTTATTTTGGTTTTGCAATTTTTTCTCTTTTTTACTTGTTTTTCCTATCTTATCATCTTTTAAATAAAGAATATTAGTACAAAAACAACTACTTATGTTACAAAAAAAATCAAGTGAGTAAAAAATAAGCACAAATATAAAAATTTTTATTTTGCATATTAAGATTATTTTTGAGATTTTTCTCATAATATGAAACTATCATATTCTCATATTGTACAATCCTTATTTTATGGTATCTGCAGTGTTAATAAAAACAAACTTAAAATATAAACTAATTTAAAAATTACCATTTCGCATTATTTTTTATATGGATAAATTGCTTCGTTGAAAGAACATATTTAGATGTTTATAAAAAATAAAAAGAGGAAAAAGTTATGAATTCATCTTTTGTAGATTTATCAAAACTAACAGCAAATGACGATTTAACTCCGGTACTTGGTGGTAAGTGGCCAGGAATTCAAATATATTATCCACCAATTAAATTTAATCCACTTGATGGAACATACGAGACTATGGAGCAAGCTAAATATAGGCTTCAAAAACATGCATATAAAACAAAAGCTCATACAGTTTTATTTGACCTTGAAGATGGGTGTAGACAAAAAGCTATGAGTAGAGAGCTTCTTATCCAAGAGCTTCCAAAGTTTCCTGAGAGAAACTTTCAAATAGCAGTTAGAATAAATCCTTTTAGAACCCATGAGTATGAAGAGGATTTAAAGATGCTAAAACAGATTCATAAATATATTGATGCAATTGTTTTAGCAAAAGCAGGGGAAGTTTATGGGGATGCAGAGATTAGAGATTTATCTTCTTGGCTTATGTCAATTGGAAGTTCTCTTCAAATTCAGCCAATTATAGAACACCCAAAATCACTACAAATTGCAGATAAGTTAATGAGTCATTCTACAGTTCAACATGTGGTATTTGGTATCCATGACTTTTCTAAAGCTATGGCATATAAAATCACTCCTGAAAATTGGATTGATGAATTAGAGACTTTCTTTAATATGCTTACTATGGAAGCAAGAATTAAAGGTAAAGGTGTAATTGGAGGGGTTGAAGTATTACTTACACCAAACTCACTTCCAGATTCATGTGTAGAGAAAAAAGATATTAGAAGATGGTTGGATTTACATGGAGATGATGCTTCAAGACATGTTTATGCCCATGCAAAAAGAGAAACAGCTATGGGATTAACAGGAAAACAAGTAATTACACCAAACCATATAAATATTTGTAAGGTTGCTTTTACTCCAAGTCCCAATGCAATAAAAAGAGATATAGAGATATTAAAAGCTGCAATAGAAGCAGATGCACTTCTAAGTGGAGCTATTAGACATGAAGGGGAGATGTTAGATCCACCAATGTTTGGTAAATCTTTGCAAAATATTTTAAGAGCAAATGCCCTTAATAGTTTACAAAGAGAAGATTATGAGTTTGCAGTAAAAGTTTTAAATAAAATGCCACTGCATACATTTAAAGAGAACTGGCCTTATGGTCAAATATAATTAGGGAGTTTGAAGATGAGTACAAATCTAAAAATTGAAGTACCTGAATTTTTAAATATTGGTGTAGCTTGTACATCAAAACATTTAGGAACTAAAAAAGAGAACAGTACAGCTATGATTATTGAAGATGATAAGCTTGGTACTGATGAGATTACATATAAAGAGTTATCTGAAAAATCAGATCAACTTTGTAACTTCCTAACTTCAATTGGAATTGGACCAAGGGATAGAGTTTTAGTATGTCTAAAAAACTCACTTGCTTACCCTATCTCTTTTTTTGGAAGTATTAAAGCTGGAATTATTGCAGTTCCAACTTCAACACTATTAAGTGGTTCAGAGGTTAAATATCTTGCTGAAGATTCACAAGCAAGTGCAATTGTACTGTCAGCTTCTATGTATGAGAACCTAGTTCCATATTTAGAAAATATTGATAACTTAAAAACAATTATTGTTGCAGCTATAAATAGTGTGGAGGAGCTTAAAAAACCAAAAGGGATAAATGTATACTCTTTAAATGAGATATTAAAAACAGCCGATAAAACACCAAATCACTACAACTCAAAAGCTGGTGAACCTGCATATTTGGTATATACTTCTGGGACAACTGGATATCCAAAGGGAGTTTTACACTCACATAGGTCACTAATTGGAAGAACCCCTGCAACTGAGTATTGGTTTAACTTTAAAGAGAATGACAGAATTATGCACTCTGGAAAGTTTAACTGGACATATGTATTGGGTTCTGCTCTAATGGATCCACTGTACAATGGGCACACTGTAATAGCTTATGAGGGTTCAAATGATGCATCAACGTGGATTGATTTAATCAAAAAGCATAATTGTACAATCTTTATTGGTGTTCCAACTATTTATAGACAGATTATTCAAAAAACAGATTCTACAATAGAGGATTGTTCAAGTTTAAGATACTGCATGAGCGCAGGTGAACACCTATCTGATGAGATGATTAAACTTTGGCAGGAGAGATTCAAACAAGATATTTATGAAGCCATTGGTATGAGTGAATGTTCTTATTATATTTCTCACTCTATTTATAATCCTATTAGACCGGGAAGTGCAGGTTTTGTACAACCAGGACACACTGTAAAACTTCTAAATCCTGAAACTTTAGAAGAAGTTGGTCTTGAAGAGGAAGGAATGATTTGTATTGGAGTTGATGATCCTGGACTATTCTTAGAGTATTGGCATTTAGAGGATGAAACAACAAAAGCAAAGCATGATGGATACTTCTTTACAGGAGATTATGCAAGAAAAGACAAAGATGGCTATATCTGGTTTATAGGTAGAAAAGATGATATTATCAATACCTTTGGATTTAGAGTATCTCCACATGAGATTGAAAGAGTTGTTAAAACACACGAATTAGTGGCTGATTGTGTTGCTTTTGGATTAGATATTGAAAAAGAGAAAACTCTAGTTGCAATAGCAGTTATTGGGCATCGTGAGCTAACAAAAGAGCAAGAAGAGGAAGTTTTAGCCTACTCTCAAAAGAATCTTGCGAAATATAAAGCTCCAAAGATAATCTATGGTTTAAAAGATTATCCAAGAACAAAAAATGGAAAAGTTCTAAGAAAACAGTTAGTAAAACAGTTACATGAACAATACCATGCAAAACAAAGTGGTGAAGAGATAATAGAATATAAAGCAAGAAGATCTATGCTTTTTGTTCCAGCATATAATAAAAAGTATCTACAAAAAGCAAAATCAATCTTAGCAGATTGTGTGGTGTTTGATTTGGAAGCAATCTTACAAGAGCAAAAAGAGGTTGCTAGAAATACTATTAAAGAGATATTTGATAAAGAGGGTTCTAAATTTGGTGAAAGTGAAAGAATTTTAAAAGTTAATGTTATAGGAACACCTGAGTTTGAAAAAGATATGAAACTAGCTTCAGAGCTTGAAATAGATGCAATTTTATTTGCACAAATTGAAACACCAGAACAAGTGTTACAAGCAGAAGAAGCTTTGATGGAACTAAATCCAGAACTATCAATGATGGTTATGATAGAGACACCTTTAGCTATTCTAAACTCACCTGAAATATGCAGAGTTAGTTCAAAACTTGAAGTTGTAGTTGTTGGTTCAAATAAGCTGGCAAATAGACTTCAAATAGATATAAAAAGAGGTTCTAAGGCTATGTTTAATTACCTAGCTAGAATTGCCCTATCAGCAAAAGCTTATGGGAAAACTGTAATTGATGGTGCTCACTATGATGTGCATGATGAGTTTGCTTGTGAAGACTCCACAAAAGATGCTTTTGATATAGGATTTGATGGGAAGGCTTTAATCCACCCTGTACAAGTTGAGTATATAAATGATATCTTCACTCCAAAGCAAAAAGAGGTTGAAGAGTATGAGCAGATGATTGCCAAATATGAAGAGGCAGAGAAAGATGGTAAAGAGGTAATTCTATTTAAAGATAAGCTTATTGATAAGTGTAAGATTAGATGGGCTAAAAAAATGATTACCCTTTATGAGACATATAAATCTTTAGGTCAAAATCTATTTGGAAAATAAGGAGCAAGATTTGTCAAAAATTAGTACTAAAATAAATATGGGTAACTTTTTTGAAGACTTTTTTATGGGTCAAGAGATAGTTCATCCCTTGCCTAGAACAATTAGTGAGGGTGATGTATCTCTATATATAGCTTTCACTGGTTCTAGGTTTGCCCTACACTCTTCGGATATTGTAGCAAAAGAGCTTGGATATGAGAAAAGACCAATAGATGATATTTTGATGTTTCATCTAACCTTTGGAAAATCTGTTCAAGATATCTCTTTAAATGCTATTGCAAATTTAGGTTATGCGGAGATTCGTTTTCCAACTTCTGTATATGTTGGAGATACAGTCTCTATGAGTTCAACAGTTATTGGATTAAAGGAGAACTCAAATGGAAAAAGTGGAGTTGTATATGTGCACTCTATAGGAAAAAATCAAAGAGATGAAGAGGTATTAAACTTCAAAAGATGGGTTATGGTTCATAAAAGAGATACCCAAACTTTAAGTAAAATTAGTGAAATACCAAGTTTTAAAGAGGCAACTCCTATTTTAGAAAAGATTAATATTCCAAAAATAGATGAAGTTAATACAGATGCAACTGGTGGAAAGTTTTTCTTTGAAGATTATGAGGTAGGAGAGAGATTAAATCACCCTGAGGGTATTACAATTGATAATAGTGACCACACTTTGGCAACAAAGCTTTATCAAAACAATGCAAAGGTGCACTTCAATGACCATATGATGAAAAGCTCTCCTATGGGGCAAAGATTGATGTATGGAGGTATTATTATCTCAATTGCTAGGGCAATATCATTTAATGGTTTACAAAATGCCCAATGGGTATATGCAATAAATAGTGGAGCCCACTGTAATCCAACCTATGCTGGAGATACTATCTATGCTTACACAGAAATTTTAGAGAAACTTGAGCACAGTAGAGAAGATATTGGGCTTTTAAGATTAAGAACTATTGCAGTTAAAAATCAAGCTTCAAGTGAAATTGAACAGCCAAAAGATGAAGAAGGTAAGTACCTAAAAAATGTGGTACTTGATTTGGATTACACTGTAATCATACCAAAGAAAAAAACAGGTAAATAAGTTAAGAGCAACTCGTTGCTCTCTTTAGGATTTTCTCGAAGAGAGTTTAACCAACAGGATTCTTTTAATAGAAATTTATTTTCTATGCTAAAAAGAAGAAAACAAAGTAAAGGTTCCCTTAAAAAATGGGAACCAATTTTTTAAGGAGAAACTATTATGACACACCCAAATGAAGCACTATTTGAATCAGGTAAATCTTTGCCAATTATTCCAGCTTGCGAGCACTTTGCAGGAAGTGAAAAACTTATTAAAAAAGGTTTTGAGATGCAAAAAAAGCTTGGACCTGTATTTGATATTACTTGTGATTGTGAAGATGGAGCAGAAACAGGAAAAGAGGTAGAGCATGCACAAATGATTGTAAGAGTTGTAAACTCTGATGAGAATCCATACGCTATGGCTGGAACTAGAATACATGACCACTCTCACCCAGATTGGAGACAAGATGTTGATATCCTTGTTCCTGGAGCTGGCGAGAAGTTAGCATATATAACTTTGCCAAAATCAACTTGTTATGAGGATGCTAAGATGCAAATTGAGTATATTCAAAAAGTGGCAAAAGAGGCAGGAATAAAAAGAGAGATTCCAATTCATATTCTAATAGAGACTCACGGGGCTTTAAGAGATGTGGAGCAAATAGCAACTTTACCTTGGCTTCAAGTACTTGATTTTGGTCTAATGGATTTTGTATCAGGGTACCAAGGGGCAATCCCTGCAATAAATATGAGAAGTCCAGGGCAGTTTGAACATAGACTAATTGCAGCAGCAAAAGCAAAGGTTTGTCAAGCAGCAATTCAAAACCATGTTATCCCTTGCCACAATGTAACCCTTGATTTAAAAAACCCATACCAAACATATAAAGATGCTGAACGTGCTAGAAGTGAGTTTGGGTTTATGAGAATGTGGTCTATTTACCCAACACAAGTTCAAGCAATTGTTGATGCTATGAAACCAGATTTTACAGAGCTTGAAGCTGCTCAAAATATTCTTATAAAAGCTCAAGATGAGCAGTGGGGACCTATTCAATATGATGGGGAGCTACATGACAGAGCTACATATAGATACTTTTGGGAACTTGTTCAAAGGGCAAAATTCTCAGGAACCAAACTATTAGAGGAAGCTGAAAAAAGATTCTTTGCATAAAAATTAAATAATAATTTTAAGGAAAGAGGAGTATTCTTCCTCTTTCAAAATAATAAGAAAGGATGAAAGATGAAAAACGCACTTGCCATGCTCGTCAAAAACTATAGTGAGAAGAGTTTATATCCCAGTAGATTTTAAAGACAATAGACACAACTACTCATAAACTTCTCTAAAATATTCTCACTTTAAATCAAATCACAAAATAAAAAACTTATTGTCAATATTAAATAAAGGTATTTATAATGGACAAATATAGTATTAATCTTGAAGATTTAAAAGATTATTTAGGTTTTGGTGTTGCAGGAAACTTTGCAAATCACTTAGGTGAAGCAGGTGAAGCAGACGGGTTTAAAGATATAAAAACAGAACAAAAAGATGCTCCAAAGGGACTTTTTCCTTTTTATATTCCAAAAGATAGTTCCCATTTAGGAAATTTTCCTTACTCTACTCATAGTATCAATCATAATAATATTGAAAAACTACAAGTTGAAGCAGAAGTTGCTTTGCTTTGTGATTTCAAATATAAAAATGGGAAATTGGTTGATTTAATTCCAAAATATTTTGGAGCCTTCAATGATTGCTCAAATAGAGTTCAAGATGGAAATAAACTAAGCACTAAAAAAAATTGGGGAGATGCTTCAAAAGGAATAGCTCCTGAGTTTATTAAAATTGACAACTTTGAAGAGGAGGGAATTTTAGGCAAATATCATATTGCTTCTTTTGTAAGAAGAGATGGAGTTTTAAAAAACTATGGAGCAATAAGTGCTGTAAAATCATACTCATACTTTTTTACTCAATTAAAAGAGTGGATGATAAAACAGTTTAATAATCAACCTGATTTAGGACCTCTTGAAGGCTTACCTCAATATTTAGAGACAATAAGCAAACACAAGGGATTATTAATAGCTGCAGGGGCAACTGCATATACAGAGTTTGGTAAAAAAAACTATTTACAAAAAGGTGATGAGATCTTTATTTATGTGTATAATGCACATTTCCACTCTTTTGAAGATATTAAAAGAGATATGGCAGGAGATAATATTCATCTTTCACAATGTAGTAAACTATATCAAGTAGTTGAATAATAAGTAGCTTTTAAAAGCTGCTTATAACTCTTGATAAAAACCATCTATATATTTTGTCTCTCCAAGTAAAATGAGTTGATCATCTTTTTCTACTTTGTAGTTTGAATCAACGCAAAAGAACCACTTGTCACTACTTTTATAAGCTACAATTTTAAAGTTGTTATACTCTTTTTCTATACTTGTAATTGTTTTTCCAACTAAATTATCCCCAACAACTAGTTTAACACCTTTTATGCTATCACTAATATCTATCTCCTCAATAGGTATATCGTCCACAAATTTTTTAACCAACATCCTTCCTGCAATTTTTTCAGGATAGATAACTTTAAATGCACCGATTTTAGCAAGAATCTCCCCGTGGGTATTTGTAATAGCTTTTGCAATAATTCTTTTATTATTCAGATCTTTTAGCGCCATTACGGTTAGAATACTTGCTTCAATATTCTCACCTATACTTACAATTACTGTGTTAAGATTATATATTCCCACCTCTTCCAAGGCTTGTTTACTCGTACTATCAATAACAAAGGAGTTATCAACATATTCACTTATCTCTTGAACCTTTTTTTCATCATTGTCAACAGCAATAACTTTTACATTTAGTTTTGACATTGACTTTGCTATATAAAATCCAAATTTTCCTAATCCTATAACAGCAATAGTTTTCATATGATTATCCTTTCTGTAGGGTATTTATAGTGTTTTGTTTTTGCTTTGCCTAGAAGGACAAGACCAAAACCAAAAACTCCAAGTCTTCCAGCTAACATCATTACAATTATTACACTCTTTCCAAATGTATCAAACTGTTGGGAAAAGCTTAATATGCCATTATTCCCTGTTGATAAACCAACTGTACCAAAAGCAGAAGTTACTTCAAAAAGTATCTTTAAAAAGGGTAAATTTTGAGTCTCTACAAGAATTAAAGTTGCAAAAAGAACAAAAAAGGAAGAACATATAATAATAGCTAAAGCTCTATTTATAACCTTTTGCTCAATAGTTCTTTTAAAAATACTTGGTTGCTGATTACTCTCTTTTAAAATATATAAAACTGTAACAATTAATATTGCAACAGTAGTAATTTTCATACCTCCTGCTGTACTTCCTTGTCCAGCACCAGTCATCATAAACAGAGTTGAAAAAAACAGAGAAGACTCTTTTAATGAACCTATATCTATTGAGTTAAAACCACTTGTTCTAAAATTTATAGAAAGGAAAAAGGAGTTTAAAATCTTTTCATAAATGCTTAGAGGACCAAAAGTTTTAGGATTGTTCCACTCAATTGATAAAAAAAGAATCATCCCTGCAACTATTAATATAAGAGTTCCTATAATCATCAACTTTGTATTAATTGTATATCTTCTAGATAATCTTCTATTTTCATATATTTCAATTAAAACAAAATAACCAAGACCTCCAAAAATTACCAAAAAACTAATTGTAATAAGAATAATTGCATCATCTTGAAATCCACTGAAACTGTCAGAAAAGAGTGAAAACCCAGCATTATTAAAAGCACTTATACTATGAAAAACTCCATACCATAGAGAATCAAGAAAATCGTACTTTTTAAAAAATTGTAAAGAGAGAACAATGGCGCCTATTAATTCAAAAAGAAGAACGGAAAGAAGAATCTTCTTTAAAAATGATATTACATGTAGATTTGGTAACTCCAAGGATAGTTTTAAAGCTCTTTTTTCATCAATATTTAGACTATGTTTTATAAATATAAAAAAGATTACAACCAAAGACATATACCCTATTCCACCCATTTGAATAAGAGCTAAGATTATCAAATCTCCAAGCAAAGTGAAGTTTTCAGAGGTACTTGTTACGCTAAGTCCAGTAACACAAGCAGCACTTGCAGCTGTAAAAATTGAATCTATAAAGGAAAGGTCACCCTTATGACAAATAGGTAGAGCTAAAATAATTCCACCTAAAAAAATCATCAAAAGATAGCCAATAAAAATCGATTTTACATACTTATATTCCATCAAAACTCTTAATCAATTGAAAACCTATAACCTATGCCTGAAACTGACTTTATCAATTTCGGTCTTGTGCTATTAATTTCTATTTTTTTTCTTAAAGTATTTACATACGTTCGTAAGTATTGCATCTCATTTTGATAACCAATTCCCCAAACCTCTTCTAATATCTGTTTATGTGTTAGGGTTTTATTTGAATTTATAATAAAATATTTTAATAGGTCATACTCAATAGGAGTTAATTTTAATAATTCACCTTTTAAGATTACATCCCTTGAACTAATATCTAACTTTAGTTCACCAACTTCATAAACCTCTTTTAGAGCCTCTTTATCACTATGCCTTCTAAGATTTGCTCTAATTCTTGCAAGAAGTTCATTTACAAAAAAAGGTTTAGTCATATAATCATCAGCCCCAGCATCCAATGAAGCAACTATTTCACTCTCATCATCCCTTGCTGTAAGGACAATAATTGGCACTAAAGAGAGTTCTCTAATACTTTTAATAAACTCTTTTCCATCCCCATCAGGAAGCCCCAAATCCAATACTATCAAATCTGGTTGATGGCTTAAAAACATTGTCATTGCAACTCTGCGATTTTCACATGAGATATAACTAAAGTTGTACTCTTTAAAGCTTATCTCTAAAAGTTTTCTTACTGATATGTCATCTTCAATAATCTGTATTAATTGTTTCATTATATTCTAACTTTTTTTATTATTGGCAGATCAACTTCAATTGATATACCATTATTTTTTGCTATCGCTTCTATTTTTCCATTATGTAGTTTTACAATACTTTTACATATTGACAAACCAATTCCACTTCCTAAAATATCATTTGAATCTTCTGCTCTATAAAATTTATCAAAGATACTTCTTAATTTCTCTTTATCAATAATCTCATTTTCATTAAAAATTTTAATCTTTACATGTTTTTTATAGTTTGTTATCTCAAAATAGATTTTAGTGCCCTTTTTAGAGTATTTAAAAGCATTGTCTAGCAAATTTATAAATAGTTGTGTTAGTAGAGTATTGTCACCCCAAAATAGGCTTAGTTCATCAATCTTTATAATAAGTTTTTCATCATTTTGCATTTGTGAAAACTCATCTAATGCAACACCTAAAATATCCTCAAAATCACACCATTGGTGTTTTATATCAATATTTTTATTTGATAATCTTGTACTATCTAAAATATTTGTTATTAATCTTTTCATTCTTTGAGAAGAGTAGTTTATATCCTCAAGAAGGCTATATTTACTCTTTTCATCCAAATTTGAATTTGAAAGCATTAAATTAACACTTCCTTGTATTGTTGATAGTGGAGTTTTTAAATCATGAGAGATAATATTAAGCAAACTCTCTCTTATCTCATTTTGTTTCTTTTGAGAGTCTAAGTTTTTTGCCTGATAAGTTATAATTCCACCTATTACCCCAAAAAATATAAAACTTAAAATATGATAATCATTGTGTACTGAAAAACTATATAGTGGTGGGATATGAAGAAAATTTAAAAGAATTACACAGATAAAAGCGATCAATAAAGTTGATCTTAATTTTCCATTGATTGCAACAATTATTACAGGAATAATATGTAATAAAGTAATATTAATAACATCTAAATGATTTCTAAAAAGATGACTTATAAGTGTAATAAAGATTAATAGACCAAAAATATTAACAATATATTTATGCTCTTTGTATTTTGAAAAAAGTAATTTCATTTTAAACTTTTAATAATTTAATAAACATCAATAGTGTCAAAAGTGACAAGACCAAACACATTACAATATTTGAAACAGCCATTTTTAATACCTTCTTTCTATTTTACTACTATTATATTTTAGATAATGTAAAAAGAGAATCAAAAATTCATAAATAAAATAAAAGTTTTATAAAGAAAATATAAAGATTTTATGAAATAAAGCAATTAATAATACTAAATTAGTTCCTTAATAACAAAAATTTCGCTAAAATAAAATTGATAATTAATCAAGGAAAAAAAATGAAAAGTATTAGTTTTGGTAATAAACTTCTAATCAAAGTGTTAGGTGTGACAATTGTTGTATTTGCAACAACTATGTTTTTTGTTGCAAAATATTCTTATGAAGCGGCAGGAGAGGATGCAAATACTTATATAAAAGAGAAGGCAGATAAGTATGCTAACCGTATCAAGGGTAATATTGATTCATCTATATCTGTTGTAAAAACTCTTGTTTCAGAATTTCAAGAAGCAATTAATTACAATAAAAAGCTAAATGATGAAGAGACAATTGCAATGTTAACTTCTGTTTTAAAAAACAATGATCAAATACTTGGACTTTGGTGGTCAACAAAAGAACCTGATGTTCTCTTCAATATAAAAGAGGATGGAAAGCAGATTCATAAAAATTGGTATACAGAAAAAGGAGAATTTAATCCTTATGTTACCCGTTCAAAGAGTAAAATAATTGTTCAATTAGGTTCAGAATATAATGAAGAAAATATTTGGATAAAAGGTCCCAAAGAGGCAGGAAAACTCTTTATAACAAAGCCTTATGTATACAAAATTGATGGAGTTGATACTCTTATGCTTACTGTTGCAGCACCTCTTTATAAAAATGGAGAGTATGTAGGTGTAATGGGAGCTGAACTTGAATTGAAGAGCTTTGTAGAGATGACAAAAGATGCAGATTTATATGAGAGTGGATATTTTTTCATTTTAGATCATTATGGAATAGTTTTAGGGCACCCTGATAATAGTTATATTGGGAAAACTATTTTAGAAAGAACAAATAATAGTAAAAGTTATGTGACAGTAATCGATAAAATGAAAGAAAACAAACCATATTCTTACTCAAAAATTTCAAATAGTACCGGATTAGAAGCTACTTATTATTCAAAACCTTTTAATATTAAATCTGCTGATGTAAATTGGGGAGTTGTAGTAACCGCTCCTGTAAATGAGTATATGGGAAATGCAAACCATATTAGAAATTTTTCAATTATTGCTTCTATAATTGCTTTTATAATTATTGGTTTCATTATATATCTAAGTGTAAGACAATTAAAAATAAACCTTGATAAAATAACAAATGGTCTTAACTCTTTTTTTGATTACTTAAATAAAGAATCAGATAATACAAATCCAATCACTCTTGATTCAGATGATGAATTTGGACAAATGGCAAACAGAATCAATACAAATATAGATAAAATTAAAAAATCAATTAATGAAGACAATATTCTAATTGAAAATGTAAAAGAGATTGTTAATAGAGTTGGAGAGGGATATTTAGATAAAAAAATCTCAAAAAATAGCCAAACAGATACATTAAATGAACTGAAAAATCTATTTAACAATATGCTTGAAAATCTTGAAAAATTAGTTGGTACTAATATAAATATATTAAGTCAAACTCTAGAAAAATACTCAGAAAGAGATTTTACAGTTAAACTAGATGAGAGTAGATCTGGAATCATTGGAAAAGAGTTAATGAACTTAAATAAAATGATGACTGAAATGTTACAAGATAATCAAAGAGATGGTTTTTCACTAAAAGGAAGTTCTGATGAATTAACAAGAAGTGTACATACTCTAAGTAAAAATGCAACTGAACAAGCGGCTTCACTTGAAGAGACAGCTGCTTCAATTGATGAAATAACTGGAAATATTAAACACACAAGTGAAAAAGCTCAAGAGATGTTAAATGTCTCAAGTCAAACAAAAAATTCTGCAGCTGAAGGTAAAAAACTTGCAAATGGTACAGTTAGTGCAATGGATGAGATAAATGAAACTGTATTAAATATTAATGAAGCAATCTCGGTAATTGACCAAATCGCTTTCCAAACAAATATTCTTTCATTAAATGCAGCTGTTGAAGCGGCAACTGCAGGGGAAGCAGGAAAAGGTTTTGCAGTTGTTGCCCAAGAGGTTAGAAATCTAGCAAGTAGAAGTGCAGAAGCAGCTAAAGAGATAAAAGAGTTAGTTGAAAGTGCTACACAAAAAGCAAGTAACGGTAAAAATATCAGTGCAAAAATGATAGAAGGTTTCTCTCAACTTGAAGAGAGAATTGAGTTTACAAATAACTTGATTGATGATGTTTCAAATGCGGCAAAAGAGCAAACAATAGGAATGACTCAAATAGCTGATGCAATGAATCAACTTGATAGATTTACCCAAGAAAATGCTGCAATTGCAGATAAAACAAATGGTATTGCAAAAGAGACAAACAGTATTGCTTTAGATGTTGTAAATAATGTTGATAAAAACAACTTTGATGGAAAAAATTCTGTTAAACAAAATACAACACCAGCTCCTAAAAAAGAGAAAGTAGTAGAAAAAAATGTTGTTCAAAAACCAACTGTTAAAAAAGATACTGTAATTAAAGCTAAAAAAGAGGACGAAGATGAGTGGGAGAGTTTTTAAACTCCCCCCTCTTATAGATCAACCATTGCTTTAAAATAAGCTCCATTTCTTCCTAAATTATCAACATAAACATGTGATTTTTCATCCAACCTATTATCTTCAATATACTGTTTTTTTATCTCCAAAATAATTGGAGTAGTTTTCCCTGGAATATCAACTTGTGAATAAAACTGACAAAAAAGTGCACTTTGAGAAGAACTAATCATAGCAGGATAATCCTCTAACACTTTTTTTGTTTTTATACTATATTTTTCAATTTCACTCTCATCTTTTTCTAAAGGCATTGCACAGTTTTTTGCATCTTCACAGTTATCTTTATTTACAAAACATATAGTTGCTTTTTTATGTTTTAAAATATTAAAAAGGGTATCTTTTGGACCTCCATCCTCTTTTTTACCTATTGATACAATTACAACAGCTGGATTTGAAGACAAAGGAACAAAATAAGAAAAAGGAGCAGCATTTATAACTCCTTCATCTTCTGTTACTATCCAAGCAATTGGTCGTGGAACAACAGTATCTGACATAAGTTTATATCTGGTTAAATCATTAACTTCTTCATAATCTAAAATCATTTAATTTCCCCTATTTTTTGATAATAATATTATAAAAAAGAGTTAAAGTGGAGCTTAAAAGAGTATCATTATAGAATATAATTTTAATAAAAATTAGTTATAATTTTTCAAAAAGGTATAAAGTTGATAAGTGTTATAGAGATTTTCAAAGAGATTACAGCTATTCCTAGATGCAGTGGTACATATGAGCCATTTATAAACTATATAAAAGATTTTGCTTCAAAAAATGATTATGACTGTTATGTGGATAATTATCACAATATTTTATGTAAAAAAAGCAATTCTAAGGCTAAACTATCAATACAAAACCATTATGATATTGTTTGTCTAAAAGAGAATTGTATCCCTACTATTATTGAAGAAGATGGATTTTTAAAGGCAAAAGAGTCAACTCTTGGTGCTGATAATGGCATTGGATGTTCTTATATGCTTTGGCTAATGACACAAGGATACGATTGCGAATTTTTATTTACTTCAGATGAAGAGATAGGTCTTATTGGAGCAAATAATTTAGAGCATCAACTAAACGCAGATTATATGCTAAATATTGATAGTGAACAAGAGGGTGAAATCTGCATAGGTTGTGCTGGAGGAGTTGATATATTTGGTAAAAGTAGTTTTAAAAGTATTATAGAAAATGAGGAAAATTATAAACTATATGAAGTTGAAATTTCAAATCTTCCAGGGGGTCATAGTGGTGTTGATATTCATAAAAATGTTCCAAATGGAATCAAACTTATTGGGGAACTAATTGTTGAAAACAATGCTCTTTTACTTGATATAAATGGGGGAGAGAGAATTAACTCTATTCCTGTTAATGTTAAAGCGATAATCGCCTGTAAGCATAAACCAAAGGAGATTCCTCACGATAACATACGTATAAGAAAAATTGCCACTAAGAGTGAACACTTAAATGTATGGGATAGAAATATTGCCACTTTTATTTATACATTTGCAAATGGAGTTAGAGCCTATGATGAAAAACTAGGAGTTGTTCTAAACTCAATAAATCTTGCAAAAATCACAACAAAGATTGATGCAATTGAGGTTGAATTAAGCGCAAGATCAATGGATAATGATGAGCTTAAAAAACTCAAAAAAGAGACTACTGTTCTTTTAAAATCTTTTGGTTTTGATGTTACCACAAATGGTAAATATTCTGCTTGGAGACCAGATATTAATGAGTTTACAAATAGAGTTTTAGATATCTATAAAAAATATGATGAAGATGCTTCTTTAGAAGCAATTCATGCGGGACTTGAATGTGCAATTTTTAAGAAAAAATTTCCTCATATGAAACTAGCTTCAATTGGACCAAATATTTTTAATCCTCACTCAAATAGAGAAAAGGTTGAGATTGCTTCAATTGAAAAATTATCAAAAATTGTAAAAGAGATAGTAGACTCTTTTTAGGTCTAAACATAATGAATATTTTTAAAATTGAAGGGCAATGGAAATATTTTAACTTAGAACCAAAGATAAAAGAGTTAAAAGAGTTTTACAAAAAAAATCTTAACTCAAAAACTCTTACTTTGGATTTTAAAAACCTTGAAGATATTGACTCTTCTGGAATTGTCCTTATTATTAGATATATTAAACTTTTTGAAAAAAATAGCACTACAGTTGAGATAATAAATATTAGCTCAATTCATAATAAAATGCTAGAACTTTATAAAACAAACTATGTACATAAAGAGAAAGATAAAGATACAAAAGAGAATTTTTTTGAAAAAGTTGGCAAAGAGATTTATGACTCTTATGATAGTTTTAAAGGTTTTTTATATTTTGTTGGAAAACTAAGTGTTTATCTCTTTTATTTAATCTCACATCCTAAAAAAATTAGATTTAAAGCAATTATAAATCAGATAGAGATTGCTGCCATTCCAATTTTACCTATTATTGCTTTGGCACTTTTTTTAGTTGGATTTGTAACTGCTTATCAAGGTTCAGACCAGTTAAATAAATTTGGTGCAGCAATTATTGTTATTGAGATGTCAACAATGTCTATGTTTAGAGAGATTGCTCCTTTTATAGCTGCTGTTATAATTGCTGGTCGTAGTGCCTCTTCTTATACAGCACAAATTGGAACAATGAGAATAACAGAAGAGATAAGTGCCATGAGAACAATGGGCTTTGATATTGATATTTTTCTTATTATTCCAAGGGTTATTGCTTTAATAATTATTCTTCCACTTATAGTTTTTTTTGCAGATATGGCTTCACTTGTAGGAGAGATGATTATTGTAAAATATCATTTAGGAATTTCGTATAGCCAATTTGTTGACAGAATTTATGAATATGTAGAGATTAGACATATTCTTTTGGGTATTCTAAAAGCCCCATTGTTTGGTCTTTTAATTGCTGTTATTGGTTGTTATAGAGGACTTCAAGTAAAAAGTGGAACTGATATTGGAAAATATACAACAAAAGCTGTTGTTGACTCTATATTTTGGTTGATTGTGGTTAATGCAATTATCTCACTTTTGTCTATTCAGTTAGGATTTTAGATGATAAAAGTTAAAAATTTATCAACTGCTTTTGAAGAGAAAATTGTACACAATAATATCTCTTTTGAGGTAAAAGAGGGAGAGATTTTTGGAATTCTTGGAGGGAGTGGAAGCGGTAAAAGTGTACTTCTTAGACAAATTATTATGCTTGATGAGATACAAAAAGGGAAAATAGAAGTATTTGATAAAGATATTAATAAATTAAGTATGAAAGAAAGAGAACAGATGAAAAAAGATTGGGGAATTCTTTTTCAATTTGGTGCCCTATTCTCTTCTTTAAATGTTATTGAAAATATTGGAATTATGTTAAAAGAGAATACTAAACTACCACAAGAGTTAATAGATGATATAGCTTACACAAGACTAAAGATGGTTGGTCTTGATGCAAGTGTTGGTTTACTTTATCCTGAAGAGTTAAGTGGAGGTATGAAAAAAAGAGTTGCCCTTGCAAGAGCCTTGGCCCTTGATCCTAAAATACTATTTTTGGATGAACCAACTTCAGGGCTAGATCCCCTTAGTGCAAAAGCTTTTGATACACTAATCTCTGAATTAAGGGAGCTGTTAGGCTTAACTGTTGTAATAATAACCCATGAATTAAATACAATAAAAAATGTTTTGGATAGATTTTTGATACTTTCAGACTCAAAACTTGCAATAGTTGGAACCTATGAGGATGCAATTAATGCAAATGATGCGGTTATTAATAGATTTTTAAAACTTTAGAAGGAAAAATTTTGGAAAATAAAGCAAAATATACAACTGTTGGACTTTTTGTTTTACTCTTTGCTGTTGCAATGGTTCTTTTTATTCTGTGGCTTGCAAGATATGATATGAAAGACAACCATGCAAAAGAGTATAGAGTCTATACTAAAACCTCTGTTGCAGGACTAAACAAAAATTCTATTGTTGAATACAAGGGTTTGGATATTGGAATAATAAAAGATATTAGAATAAATTCTGAGAATTTGGAAGAGATAGAGATTCTTTTGGAAATTACTAAACCTGAGCTTATAAAAATTGATACTTTTGTAACAATAGAGTCTCAAGGAGTTACAGGGAATAAACTTCTTGAAGTAAACGGAGGAATGCAAAGTTCAGAACTTCTACTTCCAGAAAATGGCAAAGATTTTGCTGTTATTCCTCTTAGTAAATCTTTTTTTGACAAGTTAACAAGCAGTGCAGATAATATTACACAAAATATTGAGAGAGTTTTAAATAGATTTGAGTTTTTACTTAATGAAAAGAATTTAACTAATATAGAAGAGTTATTAAAAAATAGTAATCTCTCTTCAGAAAACCTAAATAGAGTTTTAATAAAAATGCAAACGCTAATTGACAAATCTTTTACAAAAACTCTTAATGACTTAGATAAAGTTATTGAAAATGATATTTCAGCAAGTGCAAAAAATATTAATGAGTTATCAAAAAACTTTAATAGTGTGAGCTTAGATATTAAAGAGTTAATAAACAAGGATGTAAAAGATTTAATAGAGAATTTAAAAGATACAACAAAATCTTCTAAAAATATCGATGTAATAATAGACAAACTTGAAACAACCCTTGATAAGATTGATACCACCGTTGAAAACTTCAATAATGGTGGTGGAGATATGATATTTAAGACAAGAGAGATAAATTATGGGCCAGGAGAAAAAAATGAGAAATAGTCTAATTGCTATTTTAGTAGCAGCTCTGTTTAGTGGATGTATCTCAATTACTAAAGAGTTACCATCTTTTACCACATATAATTTATCAATTGAAAATAAGATAAACAATGATGATGTTTATATTGATAAAAGTATAAATATATATGAACCAAAAACCATAGAGAGTTTAAATAGTAGAGATATTTTATATGTTCAAAATGGTTTAGAATTTAATAAATATGCACTTAGTAAATGGCTTGACAAACCCTCTAAACTACTTCAAAAACAAGTTGCAAATTATCTTTCATTGACTAACTCATATAAATATATTACTACTTCAAATTTAAAAGTTGATAGCGATTACAGTTTAGTTAGTGAACTTGTAGATTTTTCTCAAGAGTTTAAAGAAGATGACTCTTTTGCAAAATTTTCAATTCGTATCTATTTAATTGATAATAAAAATGATAAAACATACTATAAAAATTTTGCATATTATGAAAAAGCACCAAGTAATGACTCTTTAGGTTTTGTTAAAGCAATGAATAAAGTAACAAATAATTTTTATGAAAACTTAAATATTTTTATAAAAAACAAATTGAAATAAAGATTAAATATAATATAATAATTATTCGAAGGACTTTAATGAACGATAAGAACGAAAGAATTATTCTTTTAATAATAAAATACACCCCACCTTTTTTTATTATATTTCTATCTATATTAATGTCTTTTATTCTCTTTAAAAGTAATAATAGTGTATATGAAAAAGAGAAAAATATTACAAAACAACAGCTAATTGAAAGTAATAAAAAAATTGTTAAAAGTGAAGTTATAAGACTTAATAGATACATTGACAATGAAGCTAACCAAATTGAAGAAAAACTAAAAGAGGCCCTAAAAAATAGAGTAAATGAGGCCTATACAATTGCTTTAAATATTTACAATAATAACAAACATTTAGGGAAAGAGGCTGTTACAAAAATAATCAAAGATGCCCTAAGAGATATAAGATTTAACAAAAATCGAGGATACTTCTTTATTCACTCATTTCAAGGTAAATGTATACTTCTTCCTATTGATTCATCAAAAGAGGGAAAAATTTTACTTAACTACAAAGATAAAAATGGAATTGCAGTAACAAATGAGATTATGAAAAAACTCAAAGAGAGAAAAGATAATGTTTATTTCACTTACTATTTTTATAAGCCAGGAGACAAATCTAAAGAGTATAAAAAAATAAGTTATAGTAAATATTTTAAACCTCTTGATTGGTTCATTGGAACAGGAGAGTATATTGATGATTTTGAAAATGATATAAAAGAGGATATTGCTTCTAAAATCAAATACCTAAACTCTTCTGAAATTATTAGTGACTATTATTTCATTTTTGACGCAAAGGGTAAAACTATTGATAATCATGAATCAATGAATAACCCAAATCAAAAATATACAAATCCAAATACCATTTCAAAAATAATAAAAGAGACAAAAGAGAAAAAAGAGACTTTTGTAACATATTTACAAGATAAAAAACCAGGAACAAATATGGCTACAAACAAAACAAGTTATATTATCTATAACTCAAGATTGGATTGGTTTATTGGAAAAGGTTTTTATGAGGATGAGATACATAAAATTATAAGTTTAGAAGAGAAAATTATTAGTAAAAGACTAAAAGAAAATCTAAAAAAACTGATTGTTTTAACAATTTTTCTAACCTTTGTTCTTCTTTTTGTTTCTTTATATATGTCAAATTTCCTTGAGAGAAAGTTTAAGAACTATAGAAAACAAATAGAGTCAAATCTACAAGAGATTACTAAACAACAAAATATCTTAGCCCAACAGTCAAAAATGGCTGCAATTGGTACAATGATAGGAAATATTGCCCATCAATGGAGACAACCACTCTCTTTAATATCTACAATTGCAACTGGTCTAAAGCTTAAAAAAGAGCTTGATACTCTAAGTGATGAAGATTTTTATGAAGGGATGGATAAAGTAAATGATACTACTCAGTATCTTTCAAAAACAATTGATGATTTTAGAAACTTCTTTAATTCAAATAAAGTTAAAAAAGAGTTTACCATAAAAGATGCTTTTGAAAACTGCTTTAACTTAGTTAATGTTCAATTTAAAAACCATGATATAAATATTATTGAAGAGATTGGTGAAAGTAAAATTTATGGAATTCAAACTGAATTAGTACAAGTTTTAATAAATATACTAAATAACTCAAGGGATGAACTACTAAAACTTGAACCTGAAGAGAAAAGATATATCTTTATTAATACAAAAGAGATTAATGATGAATTAATTATTACAATAAAAGATAATGCAGGTGGAATTAAAGAGGAGATTTTAGATAATATTTTTGAACCATACTTCACAACAAAACATCAGTCACAAGGTACTGGTATTGGACTTTATATGAGTGAAGAGATAATAGTAAAACATATGAGAGGAACTATTACTATTGAAAATGCAGAGTATGATTATAAAGGTAAACCATACATAGGTGCATTAGCTACAATCAAACTAAAAGTTTGTAACTAATTGTAAATATATTTATTAAAATCTAGTATAAAAAAACCTTTTACTAACAATTAAAATAGATTTGAATAAATACTTCCCATTACCATATCAAAATGAACTAAAAGTGACTTTTTTAAACTTTAATTACTTAAGATTTGATATAATAATTTAAATTTCACAAAAGGTATTTTTAATGGCTAGAATAACAGAAAACGATATAAAACAGAGTATAGCAGATGCAGTACAATATATTTCGTACTACCACCCAGAGGATTTTGTAAAAGGGATGGTAGAAGCATATGAGAAAGAGAAGAGTGAAGCTGCAAAAAATGCAATAGGACAAATATTAATAAACTCAAAAATGTGTGCAATGGGACATAGACCATTGTGTCAAGATACAGGGAGTGTAAATGTATTTGTAAAAATAGGAACAAAAGCCGAGCTTGATATAACAAATGAATTAGAAGATATTATAAACGCAGGTGTTGCTCAAGGATATACACATCCAGATAATACCTTAAGATACTCAATAGTAAGTGATCCAGCAGGTGAAAGAAAAAATACAAAAAATAATACACCAGCAGTAATTCACTATAGTATTGATAACTCAGATAAAATAGAGTTTACAGTAGCAGCAAAAGGTGGAGGAAGTGAAAATAAATCTAAATTTGCAGTGTTAAATCCATCTGACTCTATTTATGATTGGGTTATGGAAAATGTAAGAAATATGGGAGCAGGATGGTGTCCTCCAGGAATCTTAGGAATTGGTATTGGTGGAAATCCAGAAAAAGCAATGCTTATGGCAAAAGAGTCTTTGATGGGTCATGTTGATATTCATGAACTAAAAGAGAGAGGTGCACAAAATGCTCTTGAAGAGTTAAGACTTAAACTATATGAAGATATTAATAAAATAGGTATTGGAGCACAAGGACTTGGTGGTATTACAACTGTACTTGATGTTAAAATTTTAGATTACCCATGTCATGCAGCATCATTGCCAGTTGCAATGATTCCAAACTGTGCTGCAACAAGACATATCCACTTTGAATTAGATGGGAATGGAGCAGCTAAATTTAATAAACCAGATTTAGATTTGTGGCCAGATATTGAACTACCTATGGATACAATTAAAAGAGTAAATATAGAGGATTTAACAAAAGAGAAACTTCAAGAGTTTAAATCAGGAGATACTCTATTATTAAGTGGAAAAATCTTAACTGCAAGAGATGCAGCCCATAAAAAAATAGTTGAATATAAAAATGCTAATAAACCATTGCCAAATGGAGTTGAACTAAAAGATAGATTTATCTATTATGTTGGACCAGTTGATCCAGTAAGAGATGAGAAAGTAGGACCAGCAGGACCAACAACATCTACAAGAATGGATAAATTTACAAAAGATATGATGGAGATTGGTATTATGGGTATGATTGGTAAGGCTGAGAGAAAGCAACCAACAATTGATTTAATCAAAGAGTATAAATCAATGTACCTAATTGCAACTGGTGGAGCAGCATATTTAATTTCACAATCAATCAAAGATGCAAAAGTATTAGCATTTGAAGAGCTTGGTATGGAAGCTATTTACGAGTTTGACGTAAAAGACATGCCTGTTACTGTCGCTGTTGACACTGAAGGTAATTCTATTCACACTACTGGTCCAGCTAAATGGAGAACTATCTAAAATTAACTATACAATAAGAGGAACTTCTCTTATTGTAACTCACTAATTCAAACTTCCAATAAAAAATTAATTCAAAAGTGTTATAATCACATAAATTTCCAAGAAGGAGTCTTTATGGATTATAGAATTGAAAAAGATACTATGGGTGAAATAAAAGTTTCCAATAATAAATATTGGGGAGCACAAACTCAAAGAAGTTTAGAGAACTTTCCAATTGGTAATGAAAAGATGCCTGTTGAGATTATAAAAGGTTTTGCCTATTTAAAAAAAGCTTGTGCAATAGTTAATAATAACTTGAATAGGTTAGATGATATAAAGTGTGAAGCTATCACAAAAGTATGTGATGAAATAGTTGAAGGGAAATTAGAAGAAAATTTTCCTCTAGTTGTTTGGCAAACTGGTTCTGGAACACAATCAAATATGAATATAAATGAAGTCATTGCAAATAGAGCAAGTGAGCTTTTAGGAGAGGATTTTAGAGTTAAAAAACTTATACATCCAAATGATGATGTAAATAAAGGTCAAAGCTCAAATGATACTTATCCAACTGCAATGAGAATCTCTTTTGTTTTAGAGTTACAAAAAGCGTTGATTCCTGCAATTATAAAACTAAAAACAACCCTTGAAAACAAAAGTAATGAGTTTAAAGAGATTGTAAAAATAGGAAGAACACATCTTCAAGATGCCACTCCATTAACTTTAGGTCAAGAGTTTTCAGCCTATGTTGAAATGTTAAATAAAAGTTTAACTCAAGTAGAAGATAGTATGAAATATTTAGTTGAATTAGCGATTGGAGGAACAGCAGTTGGAACAGGACTTAATTCTCATCCCGCGTTTTCGCCAATGGTTTGTGAAAGTTTAAATACACTTACAAAGAGTGAGTTTCATTTTGTTTCTCACCCAAATAAGTTCCATGCCCTAACCTCACATGATGCAGAAGTATTTTTAAGTGGAGCTTTAAATGCTTTAGCTTCAAATTTAATGAAAATAGCAAATGATATTAGATGGCTTTCTTCAGGTCCTAGATGTGGAATTGGTGAACTTAATATTCCTGAAAATGAACCAGGAAGTTCTATTATGCCAGGGAAAGTAAATCCAACCCAAAGTGAAGCTATGACAATGGTTGCTGTCCAAGTTATGGGAAATCATACAACTATTTCCATTGCTGCAAGTCAAGGAAACTTTGAACTTAATGTTTTTAAGCCAGTAATAGCTTATAATCTTTTACAATCTATCAAACTTTTAAGTGATACAATGCTTGCTTTTAATGATAATTGTGCAGTTGGAATAGAACCAAATAGAAAAAATATTGATAAATATCTAAATGATTCACTTATGCTTGTAACTGCTTTAAACCCGTATATAGGTTATGAAAACGCAGCACTTATAGCTAAAACTGCCCATAAAAATGGTACAACTTTAAAAGAAGAAGCTATCAAGTTAGGATTATTAAGTAGTGAAGAGTTTGATAAATATGTTAAACCAGAAGAGATGACTTATCCAAAAAACTAAAATACAAAGCCTTAGGCTTTGTATCTATTATTTAAAAATATAAGGGTGTTTTGCTTTCATCTTTTTATGACAACTCTTATTATGTTCATGGCTATTTCCATCTTGTGCATGACTACTACAAGAAGTACTTTTTTTACCACTTTCATGATCTTTTATTATTAGTTTCAACTCATCATCAGAGAGCTCTTTTAAAAGATTTTTATTGAAACTATCAATTACTTCATCTGTTGTAACTCTGCCATCTCCAGCATAAAATACTTTTATATCTGTATTATGAATCTTATTAAAAGGTTTTGAACCCATCTCTTTAATAATAATCTTATCAACACCTTTTTCTAAGAACCAACTAACTAACTGTGAGCCTTTTTCATATGGGTTCTTTTCAATCTTCAACTCTTTTCCATCATAAAAAGCAAAATATTTTGCTTTTCCAAAAAGTGTTGATACTGCACTATTGTTTTTATCCGTTTTTAGAGGAAATGTAATCATTCTTATGCTCCTTTTTTATATAGTGACTATATAAGCTTTGAGTCATATTTATTAAAATCATCAAAATAAAAAAGTATATAAAACTCTTTTTCATCATATAAATCATCTGTTTCTCAATATTATTATAACTTTAACTTATAAATATCACAAATTAATGTTATAATTATATAACTATATTATTAAGTTAAAGTTAATTGATATATTATTTCAACTTATAATTATAGGAATAAAGAGAACATATTGATTTAAACTCTATTTATTTAGAGATAAATGTTCTTTTCTTACTAGTTTTGTATTTATAACAGCAATATCATTTAGATTATTAAAGACCTCAGTTGTAATCTCTTCAATCTCTTTTGCAACTTTTTTTAACTCATCATTATTTGCTCTATTACTATTTAAATCAACAAAAAGTTGAATTTTATTGTGAATTAAAAGATGTTTCTCTTTAAGAGTTTTCCATTCAGTTGTTGCAACTAACTCACTTTTTTGCTCTTCCAAAGTCCCCATCCATTTACCTAAATCACATAAATCTGAGCTTATAACAGTTATTGCCTCACGACTATTTAGTGTAGAAAAATGTTTTTTCTTAAAGTTAATATGGTCGTTTTTATATTTTGAGATAGATTGAATCAAATCCACATCATCAACCATGTAGTAGTATTTATCAGCAATATTTGCTTTCTCTGTAATTCCTAAAAGTCTAGTTGAGAGTTTTGCAACCTCTTTTGAGAGTTTATCAATATTTGTAGATGTCTCCGCATTTTTTTGCGTCATCTCATCTAAAGTGGTAATTGTCTCATTTATTTGAATCATCCCTTTTTCTTGTTCTCTAATTGCACTTGAGACATTATCAATAATCTCTTTTGTTTCAGTAATTTTGTTTGAGAGTTGTGTATATCCGCTTATCATATTTGTTGTAATATCTTTACCGTGAGCTGATTTTAAAGTCGCATCTTCAACTAAAGATTTAATTCTTTTTGCTGCTTCAGCAGACCTACTTGCAAGATTTCTTACCTCTTGGGCGACAACAGCAAAACCTTTTCCAGATTCTCCAGCTGTTGCCGCTTCAACAGCAGCATTTAGTGAAAGAATATTTGTTTGGAAAGCAATTTGGTCAATTACAGTAATTGCTTCACTAATTGCAGTTACTTTTTCATTTATCTCATCCATTGATTTTGCTGTTTTTGTAGCCTCATCATTTCCTTTTATAGCACTACTATTTAGTTCATCTGCAATTTGAAGCATTTTAGAGACATCTTCTCCGCTTGATTGCATATTTGATGTTATCTCTTCTATTGATGCTGCCGTCTCTTCAAGAGATGCCGCTTGTTCATTTGCCCTTAAAGATAAAGATTGAGAAGATGAAGATAAAATTTCAGTATTCTCTTCTAACTCTTTCCCTGCATTTGTAATCATGGCAATTAGCTGTGAAATAGATTGCCCTAATAAAATTGAACCAGCAGACAAACTTCCAAAATCTCCATACATCCCTACTCTTTGCTCTTCTGAAAGTCTAAATCTATATTTACCAAGGGCATAGTTATCTAATACTAGATTTATATTATCCACTTTTTGTTTTGTATATCTAATCATTTTATTAATAATTAATCTTAATGATTCAACCTCTTGTGTTGCACCTTTTTCATTTATACTATATTGTAAGAAACCATTTGAAACCTTCTCAACAACATCACTTATCTCAGAAACAACTCTTCTATCTTGTTCAATAATTTCTTTTACTTTTTCCATCTGATTATTCATATGAATATTCATCTGTGAAAACTCATCTTTTCCAGTTACAACTATTGGTTTTAAAGACTCTTTCTCTCTTATTACATATTGAAATGAGTACTCTAAACCCTCTTTGAAAATATTTAATTGTTTTACTATTTTTTTTGTAATAAGACTACTTACAATAAATACAATTAGTATAACAACAATTACAAAAACAAGTGTCATAATAAACCCATTTACCAAGCTACTATCTTTCTCTTTTATATAACTTTTTATATCCTCAGATATCTTTTCTCCATACTTCTTAAAATAATCAATTCTTTTTGTTGCAACTACAAACCATCTATTGTAATCTGAATCAAAAATAGTATTATTTAATTTAGCAAGAGCTTCTATTGCTTCACTGTTTTCTATTGATATTGCTGAATAGATCTCTTTTATACTTTTACCTTGTGAATACCCTTCTTGAATATCCAAAGTTGTTCCCATGTACTCATCAAAAGTATTTTTTATTTTTTTAATAAGTTTTTTCTCTTCTGTTGATATTCCTTCAACTCTTCTATATCTATTTAACTCTCTTAAAATACTTGAATGAAATCTTTGCATTTTATTTGTTATTGAATCATCACCTTTTAAAAGATAGTTACTATAGTTTTCAACTAAACCTCCAAAACCAGAGAGCTCATAAACTTTTTTTATAATCTCATCCTTTAAAGCTTTGTTCTCTATTATTTTTCTATAGTTTTCCACCTCATTACACTCCGAACAAGCTTTAAATTTTTCACTAAAACCTTTGTACTCTTCAACACTTAGCATCTTTTCAAAAATATCTAAGTATGTATTTTGTATTGAGATTAGTTTATTAAACTGCGAATAATCATCACTAAAAAGAACACCGTTTTCTAAGATTTGATATATTATTCTTCTCTCTTTAGAAGCAGCCTCTGTTATATTTACTAAAGAAGAGTATGCTTGAAGTTTTTTAGAGAGTTTTCCATCATTATTATAGACTAAAACGTCATTTATATAAAATAGAAGATGTGAGTTTAGACCTTGATAATAATTTAACAACTCATCATCACTAATTGCAATTGAGTCAACTTTTTTTCTTATTTCATCAATCTTTTTTAGATCTTCAACTACTTTTTTTGTTGAGCTTAAAAACTCTTGTGAATAACTTTTTGTATCAAAATTATCCAAATAGCTTAACAGCTCATTTTTATGATTGTTTGCCTCTTCTCTTAAACTACTTAACTCTTTATTGTACTTTTTCCCATAACTTTTTAAAAATATTAAACTGTACTCTTTCTCTTGTTGTAAAGTATTAAGAAGTTTCGTTGATTTTAATGATAAGTCAACATAACTAGATGTTTTTTTAATAGATTTTGTCTCTTTTACCTTTAAATATAGAGTCTCACCTGACATTAGTAATATTACAAGAATTGGTAAAATCAGCATAATTATTATCTTGTTTCTTAGGGAAAAGTTTTCCATTAAATCTCCAAATTAAAAAATCCAATGGAGTTTAACTAAGAACAATTACACTTTAGTTACAAAAATAATTTTTTATTTATAAAATTTTGTCAGGAGAAAGCCCAAAAGTAGTTATTTTTAAAAAACGATAAAATAATTTTTTAAATTTTATAATATTTTTTAAAATACTATTTAATTCTATTTCTTGCCAATTTAATATCACTTTGATATTTAAAAATCATATAATCAAAAAGTTTTGCAGATCTATTTTTATTAAAGAACATTGTCATTTCAAGCAATCTAAAACTTACTCTAAAAAAAGCTGTAAAGGGTATTAAATAACTGATTATTGTCTCATATTTTCTATATGGATAGTATTTATCAAACTCATTTTTTAGTCTACTTAGAATCTTGTTTTCATACAATAACTGCTCTTTTGTTTTTCTATTCATTGATTTTATGCCAATATAGACATTTAATATAAACATTAAAAAATTCAGACTCCATCCATAACCAAAAATCTCTTCATAACTCATATAAAATCTCTTTTCAAATTAAATAATGAAATATTATCCAATTTTTATTAAACATTATTATAAATATTTTTATTTGAAAAACAATTTATTTTTGTATAATACAAACTCTAAAGGAAAGATATGAAACTACAAGAAGAGAATATCCCATTAACAATTGACGAAATATTTATTGTAGAATCCCTGAATTTAAACTTTAAAACAATACTTGAACTTGGATGTGGTACAGCAGCAATGACTCAAAAAATTGCCACCAATGGACATACAAGAGAGGTAATTGCTTGTGATGTTGATGAGATACAACATAAAAAAAATTTAGAGCTTGATATAAAAAATATTAAATTTTTACTTTGTGGAGCACAAAAGCTTCCTATTAAAGATGAGAGTATAGATTTTGTATTTATGTTTAAATCTTTTCATCATGTGCCAAAAGAGTATATGAATGATGCATTAAGTGAAATAAAAAGAGTTTTAAAACCAAGGGGTATGCTTTATATATCAGAACCTTTGCATATGGGAAAACAAAATGAACTTGTTGCAATGTTTCATAATGAAGAAGAAGTTAGAAAAGATGCTTTTGAGTGCATAAAAGATTTTGTTGAAAATGAAGAGATGAAACTCTTTAAAGAGTTTTTCTTTCAAACACCCATTACTTATAAAAGCTTTGATGATTTTGTAAAAAGACAAATGCATAACACATATAATGAGATTAGTGTAAGTGATGAATTAAAACAAAAAGTAAATGATAAATATAATGAGTTTGGTGGAAAAGAGTTAACTTTACTAAAACCTTTTAGAGTTGATATTTTACAAAAAAACAGGTAATAAAATGACAATTGAAGAGTATGAATCAAATATATTAAAATTAATTGAGTGGGCACATGCTTATTATGTTGAAGATAATCCAATAGCAACAGATGAAGAGTACGACCGCCTTGCAAGAGCTTGTTTGGCTTATGAACAGGAAAATCCTTTATTATCACATCCAAACTCTCCAAATAAAAGAGTTGGAGGAGTTGTTTTAGAAGGTTTTGAAAAAGCTGCACACTTATCTAGAATGTGGTCTCAAGAAGATGTATTCAACACGCAAGAGCTTGAAGATTGGATAAATAGAGCAAAAAAAGTTAATACAAATCTGGAGTTTATGTGTGAACCAAAATTTGATGGGGCAAGTCTAAATTTAATATACGAAAATGGTGTACTAAAACAGGCAATTACAAGAGGAGATGGAAGTGTTGGAGAAGATGTTACAAACAATGTAAAAACTATTCACTCTATTCCACTTCAGATTAAAGAGAAATCTTTAATAGAGATTCGTGGTGAGATTGTAATTAGAAAAAAAGATTTTGAAAAAATAAATGAAGATAGGCTAAAAAATGGTGAACCACTCTTTGCCAATCCTAGAAATGCAGCTTCAGGAAGTTTAAGACAACTAGACCCAAGTATTACAGCACAAAGAAAACTCTATTTTAATGTATGGGGAATAGGACAACACTCTTTAGATTTTAAAAGAATGAGCGATTTAATGGAGTATATCTACTCTTTAGGTTTTGTTAAACCTCCTATGCACATAATAACTTCAACAATAGAAGGAATTGAAGAGTTATATCACAAAATTATAGCTAGCAGAGATAACTTTGAAATGATGCTTGATGGAATGGTAATTAAAGTAAATGATATAGAAACACAAGATGAACTAGGATACACAGTTAAGTTTCCTAGATGGTCATGTGCATATAAATTTCCAGCAGTAGAAAAAACTACAAAAGTTAAACAAATTATTCAACAAGTTGGAAGAACAGGTGTTATTACTCCTGTTGCTGTTGTTGAACCTACACTAATAGAGGGTTCAACAGTTGAGAGAGCAAGCTTGCATAACTATGATGAAATAGAGAGACTTGGTCTTAAATTAAATGATGAAGTTATTATTATTAAAAGTGGAGATATTATTCCAAAAATCACAAAAGTATTTATTGAAAGAAGAGATGGCTCTGAAACAGATATTAAAAGACCAACTTCATGTCCAACTTGCCAAAGTGAAGTTTTAGATGAAGGGACTATGATTAAATGCCAAAATCTAGATTGTCCAAGTAGAGTTGTAAACTCTATAATCTATTTTGCTTCTAAAAACTGTATGAATATAGATGGTCTTGGAAATAAAATTGTTGAACTTCTTGTAAAAGAGAAAAAGATCTCTGATATTTTAGATATCTACTCTTTAAAATATGAAGATTTGGAAAACCTTGAAGGATTTAAAGAGAAAAAAATAAATAACCTTCTAAATGCAATAGAAAATACAAAAGGAAGTGAACTTCACAGAGTTATAAATGCTTTAGGAATTGAGCATATTGGAGAAGTTGCTTCTAAACAAATCTGCTTAGAGTTTGGTCTTGAAGTTGTAAATATAGAGTATGACTCTTTGGTTGCCCTTGATGGAATTGGTGAGCAAATGGCTAACTCTTTTTGTGAGTTTATGAGAGTAAATCAAAGTTTAGTTCTAAATCTAATAAATATAATTAATCCAAAAGTTGAACAAAGAGTTGAAGCTTCTGAAAATCCTTTTAAAGGAAAAACTGTTGTTTTAACTGGAACTATGAGTAGAAGCAGAGGTGATATAAAAAAAGAGCTAGAAGCCTTAGGGGCAAAAGTTAGTTCCTCTGTATCTAAAAAAACTGATTATGTAATATATGGGGAAGAGGCTGGTAGTAAATATGATAAAGCTATTGAACTAAAAGTAAAAGCAATAACAGAAGAGGAGATGAAAGGGATGCTTATATAAGCTATCCTTTTTATCTTAGTTTAATTTATCCAAATCAATTAATTCTGCTTCATCTAAAAGAAGCCCTTTTATCTCACTTGTTTGTAAAATTTGCTCTTTTATTTCATCATGAAGCCCATCCAGATTACTTAGCATTGTTTTAATTTTATCTCTGCTTCTAAGTAATTTGTCTTTTTCAGCAATCTCTTTTTTATCTTTTTTTCTCTCTTTAAAAAGTTTTATAAAGACATTTAATTTTGAACATAAAATCTCTGTATCTATTGGTTTTGTAATAAAATCAACAACAGTAGAAGAGCTGTTATAAGCCTTTTTTTGATAAATTTCATTATTATAAATTCCTGTAATTAAAATAATAGGAATATGTCTTGTATCCTCTATACCTTGTAGATACTCAACAAATTGGAAGCCATCAATCTCAGGCATTTGTATATCACTTAATATTAAATCCACTTCATTTTTCATAATAATTATTAGAGCATCTTTTACGTTATCTGCTTCTAAAATATTTATGTCATCAAATTTCTCTTCAAGAAGATATCTAAGAGAATAAATATTGTCAGCAATATCATCAACAATTAACAGATTAATCTTTTCCATAATATTTTCTCCACACAAATTTATCAATTATATTATTAAATAGTATCATAATAGTCCTATTATTTTATTAATTAAAAGATTATATTATTATACTTGTTACTTTTTTATATAATTTCACTAATCTATAAGATTTATTTATAAATTTTTCTTAAATTTTTTACTTAATACTCTATAATTATTTATAGACAATTTTTAAAAGGCTGTAAATAATGGAAGGGAATTACAAAAGGGAAAAATCATTAACAATGACTATGTTAATGACTCCAGATAAAGCTAATTTTACTGGAAATAATGTTCATGGTGGAGAGATCCTAAAAATGTTAGACCATGTTGCTTACGCCTGTGCTGCAAGATATACTGGAATGTATGCAGTAACGCTTTCTGTCGATATGGTACTATTTAAAAACCCTATAAAAATAGGTTCATTAGTAACTTTTCATGCCTCTGTAAACTATACAGGAAGAACCTCAATGGAGATTGGTATCAAAGTTATTTCTGAAGATATTAAAGATCACTCAATAAAAAATACAAACGTTTGTTACTTCACAATGATTGCAATGGATGAAGATGGAAATCCAAGCGCTGTTCCAAAACTAGAACCAGAAACAGAAGATGAAAAAAGAAGATATAACGACGCAATACAAAGAAGAGAGATTAGAATGTCTTCAAGACATGCTAAACTCTAATTAATAAAGAGGGAAGATTAATTTCCCTCTTTACTATCATTAAACTCTTCGTAACTACCTTTAAAATCAATAATAGAACCATCAGGTTGGATCTCAATAATTCTATTTGCATAAGCATCAAGTAGTTCCCTATCGTGAGAAACACAAATTACAGAACCAGGATATGCTAAAAGTCCCTCTCCTAAAGCAATAATTGCTTCTAGATCAAGGTGGTTTGTAGGTTCATCAAGAACCATAAAGTTTGGTTGTTCAAGCATAATCTTTGATAACATCATTCTATGCTTTTCTCCCCCTGAACAAGATTTAACTTTTTTCTCTTGCTCTTGTCCATTAAATAGCATTCTTCCTAAACAGTTTCTAATCTCAGAGATATCCGCTTCCCTATCAAAACCTCTTAACCAATCGTAAAGAGTCATATCACCATCAATCATATCTGTAGCATTTTGAGGAAAATATCCATTTTGAATTGTTGCACCCCAATGAACATCCCCAGAATCAGGTTTGATATTTCCAACTAAAACTTCGCAAAGAGTCGTTTTACCAATACCATTTGGTCCAATTAATGCAATTTTATCACCTTTTTCAACCGTAAAAGAGATATTATTTAACACAACTTCACCATCATAAGATTTAGAGATTCCTTTTACAGTTAGTATCTCTTTCCCTACTTCTCTTTTTTGTTTAAATACAATAGATGGGTCTCTTCTACTTGATATTTGAATTGCTCCAATATCTAGTTTGTCAAGTTGTTTTTGTCTTGAAGTAGCTTGTTTTGCTTTAGATGCATTTGCACTAAATCTAGCAATAAACTTCTCAAGCTCCTCTTTCTCTTTTAATTTTTTACTCATATCAGCTTGTTGTTGTTTAGCAATAACTGTTGAAGCAATATACCAATCATCATAATTACCTGTAAACTCTCTAATTTGTTTATAATCAACATCTAAAATATGTGTACAAACTGCATTTAAAAAGTGTCTATCGTGAGAGATAACAACCATTGTACCTTCATGGTGTTGAAGTTGGTTTTCTAACCAACCAATTGTTTTAATATCAAGGTTGTTTGTAGGCTCATCTAGAAATAGGATATCAGGTTTAGGGAAAAGAACTTGTGCTAATAAAACTTTGAATTTATCTCCCCCTGTAATTGTGCTCATTAAATCTTGATGTTGACTTGAAGGAAAACCTAAATCCTCTAAAATTTTAGTAACTTTAATATCATATTCATATGTTGGATCCTCTTCACAACAGATAATCTCAAGCTCCCCTAACCTATTGTTTATCTCATCAGTAAAATCTTCACTTAAGTAAAGTTTCTCTTTCTCTTTTACTGCATCATATAATCTTTTGTTTCCTAATAAAACTGTATCAAAAAGTGAAAATTTTTCATATGCAAATTGGTTTTGTCCCAATGTCCCAATTTTTTTACCACTTTGAACTTGAATTTCACCCTCTGTTGCATCTTCAATACCTGAAAGGATTTTAAGGAAAGTTGTTTTACCAGCACCATTTGCACCAATAAGACCATATCTTTTCCCACTATCAAATTTTAAGTTAATTTCTTGAAAAAGCACTCTAGGACCAAATGCTTTCTTTAAATTTACTACTTGTAACATATATCAAAACTCCATTTCTATTTATGGCGGGATTATATCGTAAAGTTGCTATAAGATATGTTAGTCCTTTAAAAAAAAGAGAAATAATCTTTTAGAATAACAATTTTTTACTATGAATTATAGCTTATATTGTTACAATACAACTATTATAACTTAAAGGATTTATAATGAAAGTTGCTTTAACTATTGCGGGAAGTGACAGTAGTGGTGGAGCAGGAATTCAAGCAGACTTAAAAACCTTTGAGGCTTTTGGTCTTTTTGGATGTAGTGCAATTACAGTTTTAACTGCCCAAAATACTACAGGAGTAACAGATATTTATGAGATAAGTCCAGATTTTGTAAAGGCACAAATAGAGGCTGTTTTAAAAGATTTTGATGTTTCAGTTATTAAAATAGGAATGCTTTTTTCAAATGAAATTATTGATGTGGTCAAAGATGTAATAAAAAATCTTGATATTCCAATTATTTTTGATCCTGTATTTATCTCAAAAGCAGGTTCTAAACTTCTAAATGATGATGCGGTTGAGAATCTAAAATCTCTATTTCAATACTCAACACTGATTACTCCAAATCTTTTTGAAGCAAAAGCTTTGTTTGATTATGAAGAGTTAAACAAAGAGGCAATAGAGAAGATACACTCACTACCTTGTAAAGTAGTAATAAAAAATGATAAAAAAATCAAAGATGATGAACTTCTAAGTTTGGATACTCTTTTTCATGAGGAGAGAAAAAGTCTATTTTATACAAAACTTATAGATACAACAAACACCCATGGTACAGGGTGTAGTTTCTCAAGTGCAATTGCTGCAAATATTGCCCTTGGAAAATCTATTGAAAGCTCAATAGAGGTTGCAAAATATTTTATCTATAATGCAGTATTAAATGCACCAAACTTAGGTCATGGAATGGGACCAATAGCACATAAAAAAGGGTATGAATGCTTAAAAAACTAAAAGGTTTATATGTAATTAGTGATGATTTATTAACTCCAAAAAACACAATGCTTGTTCAAATAGAAGAGAGTCTTAAAGGTGGAGCTAAAATAGTACAATTAAGAGATAAACAAAGTAGTGATGAGGATATTGAAAAGATAGTTTTAGATATACAAAATCTATGTAGAAGATATAAAGCACTCTTTGTACTAAATGACAGAGTTGATTTAGCTATTAAACTTAAATGTGATGGTTTGCATGTGGGAGAGAGTGATCACTATAGAATTGATAAAATTAGAGAGAAGTATTGGGGTTATTTAGGAGTCTCTTGTTATGGTAATTTAGAGTTGGCAAAAGAGATGGAAAACAAAAGAGTAGATTATGTTGCTTTTGGTTCTTTTTTTAGTTCACCTACAAAACCAAATGCAAAAGTAGTTGATATTGATATAATTAAAGAAGCAAAAGAGCACTTAAATATACCTGTTTGTGCCATTGGTGGTATCACAACTCAAAATGTATCAAAACTTCTAACTAGAGGTGTTGATATGGTTGCAGTTATTACTGATATCTGGAAAAGTACTGACATAAAACAAAAGTCAGAAATATATAAAAAATTAATGGATTAAGCATGAAAGCACTAATATTTGTAGCCCATGGAAGTAAAAAAGAGCTATCTAATAATGAGTTTATCTCAATGGTAGAGAGTATAAAAGAAAGAGTTAACACTTATGATATTATAAAAGCCTCTTTTTTAGAGATTGCAGAACCATCAATGGATGATGCAAGTAAAAGAGCTATTGAAGAGGGAGCAAAAGAGATATATTATTATCCTTTTTTCTTAAATAGTGGACGTCACGTAGCAGTTGATATTCCAAATATAATCTACACTTTAAAAAATAGTTATGATGATGTTGAGTTTAAAATATTAGAGCATTTTGGAAAATCAGAGTATATAGAAGATATTGTACTAAAAGATATTTATCAAAATAGATAAATAAACAAAATAATCCTACTAATGTTTAACACTTTAGGTATTATTTGAAATACAAGTAAGGAGTTACTATGATAAAAGAGTTAATATATACAAGTTTAGGAGCAACTGCTTTAATTAAACAAAGAGTTGAAGAGGAGATTAAAACCTTAGAAAAAAAAGGGAAAATCAAAAAAGATGATGCAAAAGAGTTCTTAAAAAATATGGAAAGAAAAGGTAAACTCGAAGATAAAAAAATCAAAAAAGAGCTTAGAAGTCATCTAAAAGAGCTTATCAATGAATTAGGTCTTGTAACAAAAAAAGATTTACAAAAACTAAAAGATGAATTAAGTAGCAAATAATTGGAGTTAAAAGTATGCCAGATTTGTCAAAAATGAGACAAGAATACACCTCAAAGGGTTTGGAACAAGAGGATTTAGAAAAAAGTCCTTTTAAGCAGTTTGAAAAATGGTTTAATGAAGCGCTAAAAGCTGAACTTATTGAACCAAACGCTTTTACCCTTGCAACTGTTGGAAAAGATTTAAGACCAACCCAGAGAACTGTGTTACTTAAAATATATGATGAAAAAGGGTTTACTTTTTTTTCAAATTATGGCAGTAAAAAATCTCAACAAATAGATGAAAATCCAAATGTAAGTGTCCACTTTGCTTGGCTTGGACTTGAAAGACAAGTAAGGATTGAAGGGGAAATTAAAAAAATCCCAAAGGGAGAGTCTTTGAAATATTTTCTCTCTCGACCTAGAGGTAGTCAAATTGGTGCTTGGGTCTCACATCAAAGTAAGATTGTAAACTCAAGAACAGTTTTAGAGACAAAATTTGATGAAATGAGAAAAAAATTTGCTAAAGGAGAGATCCCTTTCCCCTCTTTTTGGGGAGGATATCAGATTATTCCTAAGTACTTTGAGTTTTGGCAAGGGGGCTTAAATAGACTTCATGATAGATTTGCCTATAAACAAAAAGATAACTCTTGGGAAATAAGTAGGTTAGAGCCATAAAGGAGCTAAAATAAAATATTTTTCACCATTTAGAGTTTACAGGGTTTTTACTTTTTTATTGACAATCTATTTAGTTATAAAAAGAAAAAATAGCTTTATTATCTTTAAACCCTTAAGCCCAAAAAAATTAAAAGAAACTATATTAGTTTTGGGAGCAAGTTTTATAAAACTAGCTCAAGTCTTAGCAACAAGAGCAGATTTCTTTTCAAAAGATTACTTAGCAGAGTTAAAAAGTCTGCACGATCAAATTCCTCCTATGAGAAGTGATGCTTTTGAAAAAGTATTTAATAAAGCCTTTGCAAATAAAGAAATCTTTGAAGAGTTTATTATTGAACCAATTGCTTCAGCTTCAATTGGACAAGTACATACAGCATATCTTAAAAACGGAAAAAAAGTAGCTGTAAAACTTAGACGTGAAGGAATAAAAGAGCAAGTTCTAGCAGATATTAAAATAATAAATTTTTTCAATAGACTCTTTAAACCTCTCTTTTCACACTATACAAAAAACTCAATTGAAGCAGTTGTAAGTGAATTTTCAAAGATGATTGTCCAAGAGGTCTCTTTAAATCAAGAGTTACAAAATTTAAAAAATTTTAGAAAGGTCTATAAAAAAGAGAAAATAAGATTTCCAAAAGCCTATAGAAAATACTCAAATGATGATGCACTTGTGATGAGTTTTGAAGAGGGTTATAGATTTGATGATAAAGAAAACCTTTCAAAATATAAAGTTGATTTCAAAAAGATTATTGCAAATTTAGTTAACTTCTACACAACTCAAATGTTGGTAAATGGTTATTTTCATGCCGATCCACACCCTGGAAATCTGCTTGTAAATAAAAAAGGTGAATTAATTCTTCTTGATTTTGGAATGGTTAAAACTGTACCAAATGACAAAAGGGTTGCAATTATTGAACTAATTAAAGCAGCCAATGAGCAAGACTATGAAACTTATATTAGTGCTAGTAAAAGGCTTGGAACAATTGCTTATGAAGCTCCAAGTAGTGAACTTGCAGAGTTTACTTCAAAAATGTTTGAAATCTTTTCAAATGATAGTTTAGATAGTCAATCTATGCAAAGTTTGGCTTTTAATGTTTTGGAAAAAACTAGAAATCTTCCCTTTAAACTTCCAAGTGATGCAATCTATATTTTAAGGGTTAGTGCAATAATTGAAGGACTTGGAACAACCTATATTGAGAACTTCAATGGAATAAAAGATATTTTGCCAATTTTAAATAAAAATATTCCAAAAGCAATAGGAGCAAAGGATTCAATTGTTGAAACATTAATCTCTGAGATAAAAGAGCTTCCTTTTATAACAAAAGATTTCAAAACTATGGTTAAAAAAGCAAGTGAAGGAACCCTTGAAGTTGAGCTCTCAAAAAATCAACTTGAATACCTCTTTAAACTAAAAAAAGAGAGTCAAAAATCTTACGCTCTCTCTTTTGCACTAATCTTTGCATCTCTCTTTTATCTTCTATATGGTTTTGAGCCAAAAGAGTTTGCAATTGTTATCTTTCTTTTTGGATTTTTAAGACTTATTTATAAGTAATATTGCAAACTGCAATAAAATCTAAGTAGCAAAAAATAAATAGTTAAAATATCTTTATGAGAAAAGATATTTTTGAAAAGATGGAAATCTTAGCTGATAGTGCCAAATATGATGTATCTTGCAGTTCAAGCGGAAGTGACAATAACTATAAAACAGGAGAGATAGGAGCAACTCACAAAAGTGGTATTTGTCACACTTTTACCCCTGATGGAAGATGTGTCTCATTATTAAAAGTACTTTTAACAAACTATTGCATCTATGATTGTGCTTACTGTATAAATAGAAAAAGCAATGAGATAAAAAGAGCTGCCTTTTCTCCTAGGGAGTTAGCTGATATCACAATTAATTTTTATAAAAGAAACTATATTGAAGGTTTATTTTTAAGTAGCGGAATAATTGATAGTGAAGATCATACAAGTACTCTTATACTAAGAACCCTTAAAATTTTAAGGCAAGAGTATAGATTTAATGGATATATTCATGTAAAACTAATTCCAGGAAGTGATGAAAAACTAATAGAACAAATAGTATCTCTTGCAAATAGAGTTAGCTCAAATATTGAACTTCCAAGTGATAAATCTCTAAAATTATTAGCTCCAAATAAAACAAAACAGAGTGTTCTGCAGCCACTTAAATTAGCTAGAGATATTAGTATGCAAAAGAGTTCAAAACCAATAGGAATGAGCACTCAACTAATAGTTGGAGCAACTCCTGAGAGTGACAAAGATATCTTAAAATTAAGTTCAGTTTTATATGATAAAGCCTTATTAAAAAGAGTTTATTATAGTGCATATATTCCTGTAAATGATGATAAAAATCTTCCAACAATTATTACCAAACCTCCACTTTTGAGAGAACATCGGCTTTATCAAGCTGATTGGCTTTTAAGATTTTATGACTTTTCTTGGGAAGAGATTGTAAATGAACAAAATCCAAATCTAGATGAAGAACTTGATCCAAAAACTTTTTGGGCTTTAAACAATCTTCAATACTTTCCAATGGAGATAAATAAAGTTTCAAAGGATGAACTTCTTCGTATTCCTGGAGTTGGAGTAAGAGGTGTATTTAAAATACTAAAAGCCAGACGTTATAAATCTTTGGACTTTGAAGATTTAATTAAACTAAAAATATCTCTAAAAAGAGCAAAATATTTTATAACCTGTAAAGGAAGATATCAAAAAGAGTTGCCCTTTGAGAGTGATAGAATCAAAACTGCTTTAATTGCTCCAACAAAAAAAATTGAAGTTAAACAACCCTCACTATTTGATATAACCTATAGCGCAATTACAGGTGAATTATGATTTTACTCTATGACAGAACCTTTGAAGGATTTTTAACTCTTGTTTACGAGGTCTATTATAAAAAATTAAAACCAACAGCAATTTTAAAAGAAAAACCAACAACTCTTATACTTGAAGAGTTAATTGAAATAAAAAGTGATGAATTTAAAGCAAAAAAGGTTTTAAGTGCCATAAAAAAGAGTTTTCCAAAAACAAGTTTTGAGCTTATATTAAACTCTTTTTTGTGTGATAAGGCTGAGTTTGAAATTGATCTTTTAAAATATATTATTTTAGGATTTAAGAACAGTAATGAGCTTTTTAATATAAATATTCCTGAAGTTTTTTATCTTCAAAATTTAGAAAAAGAGTTATTTAGAAATCTTCATAAAATGTATGGTTTTCTTAGATTTCAGGAGCTAGAAGATGGTGTTTTGTATGCAAAACTAGAATCTGAGTTCAATCTTGTATATCTTTTGGGAAAACACTTTTTTAAAAGATTAAATAATCAAAACTTTATTATCCATGATATAAAAAGAGAGCTGGCATTTATAAAAAACAATTTAGAGATCAAAGTAGAGAGAATCTTAGAGTTTAATGAGCCAAATTATTCAAAAGAGGAAGAGAAGTTTACAAAACTCTGGAATAGATTTTTTAGTGCAACAACAATAGAGAGTAGAACAAATAAAAAATGCCAACAGAACCTTGTACCCCTTATATATAGAACTTACATGACAGAATTTATATAAGGAACAGAGAAATATTACAAAAAAAAACAAAACACATACAAAATTAATTCAAAAACTAGGGCTTATTCTTATAAAGCCCTACTCCAGGATACTCTCTATCTCTTTTATTGCTTCTTCATTTTTTATATTTAGTTTTATCTCTATTCTTCTTGAAGCCTCTTTGTCCTCTTTACCATCTTTATCATTGATTGGGTCAAGATATGATCTTCCACTTGCAACAAGAAGCTCTTTTAATTTCTCTTTATTTTTAAACTCCAATGACAATAAAAACTCCATAACTGACAGTGCCCTTTTTTGAGAAAGGTCTAAATTATATAAAAAGGTTCCAACAGAGTTTGTATGTCCAACAATAAAGATTTTATCAATATATTTGTTTATCTCATCATTTGAAAGTATTGTTTGAAAATAGTCATACACTGCATTTTTTAAAAAGACTTTAGAGTTAGCTTTAAGTTCAGATTTTCCCTCATCAAAAAGTACATTTGAAGATAGAGTTAAATTCCCACTCTTTGGATCTATTTTTATATTTTTGCCTAGTTTCTCTTTTAAAAGAGTAATAACTCTTATTTTAATTCCTGTAAGATTTTTTATTTTTTTCTTTGTATTTTCAAGTTCAGTAACCAATTGAAGATGATCTTTTTGACTATCATTTAGTCTTGTTTTAATAACTTTCATCTCATCTTCAAGTTCTTGATTTTTCTTTTTAAAAAGTTCAATTAATTTCTCTTTATCCAAACTCTCTTTTACCAAAACATCAAGTTTTGCTTCATTCTCTTTTTCAAGTTTTGCATACTTCTCATCTTGGTCTACAATAAGCTTATTAAGAGACTCTCTTTTCTCTATTAACTCTTTATTCTCTTTTTCAAGTTTTGCAAGTCTATTTTCAAGCTCCTCTTTTGAGAGATTAAACTCTTGTAAAAGTTTTATTTTTTCATCTATTGAGAGTTTTAATTGTTCATTTTCCAAAAGCTTATATTTGAGTTTTTCATTTAACTCTTTTGTCTCTTCTTGAAGTTTTAAAACTTCATATTCACTTTTGTTAAGCTCACTTACAATATTCTTTAGTCTATCCTCTTTTAAAGCTAACTCTTCTTTACTCTTTTCTAAAGCCAATCTTTCTTTTTTTAGCCTTGCTTCTAAACTATTGCTCTCATCTTGTAAAAGCGCATACTTTACAATAATAGCTCCAATTAGAAGAATAAAAACAAAAAGAAGTCCCGCCATTAAATCGGCATAAGATATCCAAAAGTTTGTATTGTTGTCTCTATTTTCCATTTACTAGCTCTTTTCCTAGCTCTTTTAAATCGCTGGCAACAAGCTCTAATGAAGATAAAACTGAATAAGTCTCAGACTTAATAGCTTTTTGGTTGGCGTTTTGATTTTTTAAACTCTTATCAAAACTTGCATTTATCTCTTTTATATTTTTTTGAATTTCTTCAAAGTTTTTAAGTAATTCATCTTGTTTTAAAGTAGTTCCTTCTAAAGTTGATGAGAGATGTTCATAGTTTTTAGAGACTTTATTCTCAATAATTACAAATGCTTTATTTATTCTTTCTAAATACTCTAGTTTTGATTTTACAATCTCATCAAGTTTAAAAAGATAATCAGGAGTTAAAAGTTTTTCTATCTTGTCTGCAAATTTATCCCTTTGAGTTTCAAGTAATAACATCATATCAATTTCATCTTTTGACCAAAGTCTATGTTTATTACTGCTTTTTATTAGATTTATTTCATTTTCTATTTTTGTTAACCCTCTTTTTTCAAAGAATGTCCACCAAATTGATAAGAAAATACCATAAATTGAGGCATAAAAAGCTGTTCCTACTCCACTTAATAAAAGAGTGATCTCATTTTCCAATGCTTGTTTTGAATCAACTGTGAAGTTTGGCATTGAAATAGCAATGGCAGAAAAAGTACCTAAAATACCAAGGGTTGGAAATAATGATGTAGCAATATTTGCAAAATTATCATTTCTTAGATTTTTTGTAAAATTACTAAAATAGTCATCCAAAGAGGCATATGATTTTGTTGTATTTTGAATAGTAACCTCTTTTGAAGTAATAAACTCTTCAAATTTATTTTTTGAACCATTGATTTTCTTTTTTAGAAGTGAATATGAGTACCAAGCATTATGTGGTATAAAAAATAGAAAAATAAGGAGAATTAAAAATATGATTAATATTGAGTGTATCTCAACTTTTAAAGAGATAATATTATTAAATCCCATTAGCAAACAAACAAAAAGTATAACTGGAATTGAAGAAATCATAATAAATCTAGGAAATGAATTCCCTTTAACACTAATAAAATCAGACATAATATCCTCCATAAATTATTAAATTTTTAAATCTTCAAAAGGTATTACAAAGACCATAAACTTATGGTCTATAAACTCTAATATTTTTATACCCTTTTGAGTCTATTAGATATTGAGCATGTAATTGGCTTAAAATACCTTTATCACAATAAAATAGATATTCTCTATCTTGAGGCAACTTCTCAAACTGCGATTTTAGCTTATAAAATGGTATTTTTAAAGTCTCACAACAAGTTTTTATACACTCATCATTTTGCCTAATATCTATTACCGTATAGTTACCACTTGAGATATCATTTACAATCTCAACTTGACCTATTTGATTAACATCTTCAACTATCTCATCCACATAGATTTGAGTAGAGTTTTCAACTGCTTTATCCAAAACTTCATAGTTGAATTTTTTTGCCTCTTTTTCCATTCTATCAAAAGAACCATGAGTTATCGGATTTTTTGAAATTACACCACAATACTCTGGCATACTCTCTGCAAATTTTCTAGTACCAATCTCATTTGCAATATCAATAATTTGTGGTTTATTCATAGTTGAAAGAGGTCTTAGTACAAGTTTATTTGTAACTTGATCAATTAAAGCTAGGTTTCTTAATGTTTGACTTGATACTTGAGCAACACTCTCACCTGTTAATAAAGCATCAATTCCAAGATTGTTTGCTATTCTTTCTGAAGCCATTAACATTAATCTTTTTAAAGTTACACCCATATATGAAGGGCTTGTAGAGTTAAAAATCTCCGTTACAACATCTTCAAAAGGAACTGATGTAAAAGTTATTCTATGTGAAGAACCAAATCTATTCCAAAGGTATAAGGCAACTTGTTTAACCCCAATTTCATGGGCAATTCCACCAAGATTAAAGAAGATAAAGTGAGTTTTAATTCCTCTTTTCATAGTCAAATAACTTGCAACAGTTGAGTCAAAACCACCTGACATTAAAGACAAAATATCCCCTTGTGTTCCTATAGGAAAACCTGATAATCCGTGATATCTATTTGTGATTATATTAAGTTGTTTATGTATTAATTCAATATTTATAGTAACGTCTGCATTTTTTAAATCAACTCTACTTGAAGGATTGTTTGCAAGCATATATCCTCCAACAGTTTGTTCAATCTCAACTGATTTAAACCCTTGCTGACCTGTTCTTTTAGCTCGTACCACAAAAGATCTATTTTGAATCTCTTTTGCCATTTTTTCATTTACAACAACTTTTATCTCATCAATTGTTGTCATATTGTCAATTTGTATTGCCTCTAAAACCACTTCAACACCTGAAGTCTCCAAAAGTTTTTGTCTAACTTCTACAACAACCTCTATTGGGCAAACAATCTCTATTTTGTCAAAAAATTTTTTATACTCTATCTCTTGAGAGATTTTGCCTAAGATTTTTTTCAAATTTGCAAAAAGCTGATCGATCATCTGTCTCTTTGCTTTTGTCCCTTTTATCATAATCTCAGGAAAAAATTTAACAATAAATTTTTGACTCTTAATCTCTAACTCAACCATTATTAACAAAACCTTTATAAAATATCGCGAATTATAACATAAGAAAAGTAATTGAAAATAAAAGATATAATATCAAAGATATATTTATGTAATTAATTAAGGATTTAAAATAAAAAGAAGTGCTATTTTAACACTACTTTTGCTTTCAATGACTACACTCATGTCAAATGTTGCAATAGTAACAACTCTACCAAGGCTACAAAACTATTTTAATAGTGTTGAAAATATTGAATTTTACTCTAGACTTATAGTTACACTACCCTCTTTTACAATTGCAATTTTTGCACCCTTCATAGGTCTTATAATCTCAAAAATTGGTAAAAAAAAATCTGCATTATTTGCACTTACTCTTTTTGCATTAACAGGAAGTGCTGGACTCTACTTAGATAAAATTGAATATTTTTTAATTTCAAGAGCTCTATTTGGTATTGCAGTAGCAACACTTATGATTGTTACAACTTCATTGGTAGGTGACTATTTTGATGAAGAACAAAGACATAAATTTATGGGCTATCAAAGTGCCTTTATGGCAATTGGTGGAGTATTTTTTGTTTTTGGTGGAGGTTTTTTATCAGATATTAGTTGGAGGCTTCCTTTTGGAATCTATCTAATTGGATTTTTACTTCTTCCAATGGCACTATTTTTTCTATATGAAGTTCCAAAAAGTGTAGAGACAAATGAAAACAAAAATATAAACTATTTTCCTAAAAAACTCTTTTTTATATATTTCTTGGCATTTTTTTATATGCTTATTTTCTTTGTATTACCTACACAAATGCCTTTTTTACTAATTGATCACTTTGGAGCAAGTGGAAAAATGGCAGGCTCAATAATTGCTTTGGCATTCCTTTCAAATGCAGTTGGTGCAATAACTTTTACAAAACTAAAAAAAAGATTCACTTTTCCTGCAATTTACATTTTGGGGTTAACTATAGTTGCTTTTGGGTTTACAGGTGTTGGATTAGTAAATGATATTCATCTTTTTTATATAACAGCATCAATTTTAGGTTTTGGTGGAGGAGTTATGATGACTAATATGGTCTCATGGATGTTAAGTTTCACAACCTATGAATTAAGAGTAAAAGCTTCAGGATATATGACTGGTTCACTCTTTTTAGGGCAGTTTTTCTCTCCAATAGCTTTCCATCCACTTCTTGCTTTTGTTGGTGTTCAAAACTTTTTTGAAATAGTGGGTTCTCTTTTATTTATTATTATTGGATTAACTCTATTTATAAAAAGATTCTTCTAAAAGAAAAATTAAGATTAAAAAATTTATAGATAAGCTCTTACATATGAGTTATCTATCAATTCCATTTTGTTTATCTCTTTTGCTGCACTAAAAAGCAAATTTGGATTTCTAAGAAGCTCTCTTCCATAAGCAACAAAATCACAAACACCCTCTTCAAGTAAGATTTCACCTTGTTTTACAGTTGTAATAAGTCCAACTGCAATAACAACAATAGAGATATTTTCTTTTATTTTTTTTGCATAATCACACTGATATAAAGGTGTTAGTTTTGGCATCAAATCTGGCTCTTTTTGATTTCCTCCTGCTGATACATGAATTGCATCAACTCCAATTTTTTCAAGCTCTTTGCTTAAATAAATTGAATCATTTAAATCCCAACCTTTGCTTTTCCACTCTGTTGCTGAAATTCTTACAATTAAAGGTAATTCAATATTCTCTTTTATAAGTTTTGCAATCTCTAAAGTTAACCTACATCTATTTTCTAAACTTCCTCCATAGATATCACTTCTTTTGTTTGTTAAAGGGGATAAAAACTCACAAAGAAGATATCCATGCGCACCATGAAGTTCTAAAATATCGTATCCAGCCTCTTTAGCTCTTTTTGCAGAAGCCAAAAATTTAAACTTTATCTCTTCTATCTCTTCTAAACTAAGCTCTTTTGGCATTTTAAAAGGCTCTTTTGAATCAAATGCAATTGAGCTTGGAGCCACAGGAGTTGAATCTGTAGCCAAACTTTTTCTTCCTGCATGGGCTAATTGAATTGCCATTTTTGAACCAAAATTATGACAAGAATCCACAAGTTTTTTGTGTTCAACTATTTGAAAATCATCCCAAAGTCCCAAATCATTATTAGAGATTCTTCCTTTTGGTTCAACAGCAGTTGCTTCAACTATTATAAGACCTACATTAGCAATGGCTCTACTTGTATAGTGAATATAATGAAACTCTTTTAAAGTAGCACTATCATCACTTTTATACATACACATTGGAGGCATTACAACTCTATTTTTAAGTTCACATGTTCCAATTTTGCCACTGCTAAATAGTCTACTCATAATAATTCCTTTATTTAATAAACTCTACAACTTCATCAAATGGTCTTCTCATTTGTGTTGATTGAGGATTAATTCTGTATCCAAAAGGTAGTACCAATGAAAGTTGATATTTGCTTGTATCAAGTTCCAATACTTTCTCAACATTATCTTTATCATATCCTTCAATTGGACAAGAATCTATTCCTTTTGTAGCAGCAGCTGTCATCATATTTGCAGCAGCTAAATATGTTTGTCTAGCGCCCCAAGCAAGAACAGTTCTATCACTATCTAATACACCTGTTACTGTTAAATGATTTTTATAAAGCTCTACATAAGCATCAATTTTATCCTGAGGTAATTCTCTTCTTGAAAATCTTTTTGCTGGAGTACCGCTTGTAGGTTTTAAATCTTCAATACTTGAAAGAATAATAACTAAATGAGAACAAGTTGTAATTTGTGGTTGATCCCAACAAAATGGTCTTAATTTTGCTTTTAACTCTTCATTAGTAATAACTAAAAACTTCCATCCCTCTTGTCCAAAAGAGCTTGGAGATTTTCTTCCTACTTCTAATATAAACTTCATCTGTTCATCTGAAATCTTTTTTGTATCATCAAAAACTTTACAAGCATGTCTAAAATCCATTGCTTCCATAAATGTTTTATCCATATTTATCCTTTTTTATTAAATTGATTTATCTAAAATTTGTCCTACTACAGTAGAATCAATTGTCCCTTTTTCACCAAAATGAGTAAAGCCATGTTTTATTAAAAGATTAATTACTTTTTCTTTAATATCTTTATCTTCTGTATAAGAAGAGATTTTTAAATCTACTCCCAATGTTTTATAGATATTCTCTATTGTATTTATTACATTATCAACAGTATTGTTTTCTAACTTAAATACATTCTCTCCCATTTGCAACAGTTTCTCACTCTTTTGTTCTTTTAAAACTCTTAAAAGATTTGGTTGTATAATAGCTAGAGTTCTAGCATGATCTATTCCATAAAGTCCACTTAATTCATGTCCTATATAGTGGGTTGCCCAATCTTGAGGAACTCCAAGACCAATAAGTCCATTTAATGCTTGATTTGCAAGCCACATAAGATTTGCATACCATAAATCATCTCTATTATCAAAACTTAAAGCCAACTCAACTAATGCTCTTAAAATTCCTTCAGCATAATAGTCTTGTGCCAAAAGTCCATGTTTGTATGTCAAGTATTGTTCACAAGTATGTACAAAAGAGTCTATAACTCCATTTGCTAATTGTCTTTGGCTTAAACTTTTTAAAACATCTGGATCCATAATTGCAAATTTTGGATAAGAAAAAGCAGAGTGAAAAAATCTCTTCTCTTTTGTCTGTTTTTTTGTAATTACAGCCCCTGTATTTGATTCACTTCCAGTTGCAGCTAATGTTAAAACAGCGCCAAGTTCCAATGCTCTTGTTGGAGTATGTTTTCCTTCTAAAATATCCCAACCTTCTCCTTCATAAAAGAAAGCATTTGCAATATATTTAGAACCATCAATAACAGAACCACCACCAACTGCTAAAATAAAATCAACTTGATTTTCTCTTGCAAAAACTACAGCTTTATTAAGGGTTTCAACTGTTGGATTTGGCTCAACGCCACCAAACTCAAACCAAACAAAAGAAGATAGTGCCTTTGAAACTTGTTCATATACACCATTACTTTTAATACTTCCTCCACCATAAACAACTAAAACTCTTTTTGTTTTTGAAATTAATGATGAAATTTCCGATATTTTTCCCTGACCAAATTCAATAAGTGTTGGATTTTGATATCTAAAATTCATATAAATCCTTTTTTAAAGAGCAATCTCTTCTAATTTTTCTACACTCATATCCACGATTTTTCCATCAATAAAATGTGTAAATTCTTGGAAATGTTCCTTTTGAGTATGAAGTTTTAATGCCTCTTCATTTTCCCAAATTTCAATAAATGTATAACTATTTTCTCTACTTATATCTTTATGCAACTTATATGAGATACAACCTTTGTCATTCTCATTTGTCATTTTATGTAATCTAACTAATGCTTCATAAACTAAAGTTAAAAACTCTTCTTTTATAGTTAAATTTGCAATAACAACTATATTATTCATATATTTTCCTCTTAAAATTAATCAATAAATTCAAAACCTTGTTTTTTATAACTTTCCGAAATTTTAGGACAATATAATTTTTTATAATAAGAAGCTGTTCTCTCACAGTATGAAGGGAAAAACTCCATATTATTCTCTTTTCTATATTGTTTCATGGTTTGTTCATACTCTAACACACTTTTCTTTATTTCTTCATCATTATACTCATCCTCAAAAGCGAAACCTTTTAGTGGAATTTTTGGTTTTAGTGGTACATCCTTTGCTTTTTGTGTTGCAACACCAATTGTAGTACCAACAATAGGAAAGGTTTTTGTTGGAAGATTTAAAAGTTTTATAAATGCCTCGGGATCTCTTCTAACTGCACCGATTGCCGTTGTTCCATAACCAAGAGATTCTGCTACAATTTGAATAGCATTTAACATAATTCCAGCATCAACTGCTCCAACCAATATTCCCTCTGCATGACTATGGATAACTTGTTTTTCATTCACTTGTTCCAAAGCAAATGCTGTTCGGTTAAAATCAACTACTATTGTAATAAAAACATCACACTCTTCTATATGTTGTTGATTATTGCAAAGTTTTGCAATCTCTTTTATTTTCTCTTTATCTCTTGTATAAACAAGTGATATTTGTTGTCCATTTATAGAACTAGGACATCTTTGAGCTGTTTTTAGAATAAGTTCTAAATCATCATCCTCTACACTTTCACCTGTAAACTCTCTAATTGATTTTCTAGAACTTAATTGTTTAATTATCTCATTCATAATTACTCCTAAAGAATTATTTAAAGTTTTTTTCTAGTGTAACATCTAATCTTTTTAATTCTGCTTCTAAATCCATATTGCCTTTGAAAATATCATGTACAGAATAAGTTTCTAATGGCTCTAATCCACAAAATTGGAATATTTTATGTACTGCAATATTTGCTTCATCTAAAGATAATCCATCAAAAAAACCATCTTTGTTATTAAACTCGCTAGTTGGGCAGTTATATGTTAGGGATAACATATATTTTCCTTTTAGAAGTCCACCACTTCCGTACGTTTTTGAAGCATCACTTCTACTTCTACCGTCACTTGCATAATGTTTTCCTTGAGTCAAAACTTCATCAAAATATTTTTTTGCAAGCCAAGGCATACTCATCCAATATACTGGATATTGAAACAGTAAATAATCAGCCCACTCAAGTTTTTCTATCTCTTCACTTTTTTCATAACCTTTTTCAATATGAGTATATTTAACCTCAAAACCATTTTTATCAAAAAAATCTTTAGCTCTATTGATAATTGCTTCAGTCAATTCACCTTTTGCAACCACATCATAATATTGATGTCCATTTATAATTAAAATTTTTTTCATTAAATATCTCCTTGAATAATTTTTGCTCTTCTTAATCTTCTTTTTGTATTAAAAAGAATAACTGCCACAAAAGACAACATACATCCTACAATGGTTGATAACATAATATGTTCACCATAAAAGAACCAACTAGAAACAATTGCACCAACAGGAACAATAAACATAAAAACACCTGCTTGATGTGCTCCTAAATGACTAGCAGATATAAAAAACAGTGCTGTACTAAAAGTTCCTGCTAAAAGACCTATAAACATAATATTCCACCAAAAGACAGAATCAAAACTTGCCAAAGCAAAAGGGTGATAAGGGAGTGCAAAAATCATATTAGTTACTGCTGTTATTCCAAATACAACAAAAGTATAAAACATTGGATCTACTCCTCTTTTCCCTGCTTTTTGTGCAAAAATTGTTACAACAGACCAAACAAGGGCACAAGCTAAAAAATATGAGCTATTTATATTTAAAAAGCCAAGTCCTTCAAAAGGAATTTTTAGAAGAATAAAGGTACCAAAAATTCCAATTAGAAGTGCAATTATCTGTCTATTTGAAACTTCTGTTTTCATAATTACAATTGATAATATATAAGTTATTATAGGAGAGATTGCCGTAACAATTGTACCTCCATATCCTGCTTGTCCGTGAGACAACCCTGCAAAAAACAGATAATTGAAAAAAGAGATAAGAAGTCCTGCTAATATCATATATATTAAGCCTATTTTATCTGCTTTTAGAGGGGTCTTCATATACCAAATAATAGGTATAACACTTAAAAAAGAGATTGCATATCTCCAAAATGCTGCCACTTCGGCATTAGAGTGTTCAGCTGTTGCCTTTCCTGAGGTCCAAGCAAATCCCCAAAAAAGCATTGCAACAATCATCCCAATAAAATATTTAGTTTTGTTTTCTGTGTTAGTCAATAATAATCCTTGAATTTTGGGATATGCTTTGGAATTATAAATAAAGTAAACTTAAATTACCCTTACTTTACTTTTGGTAAGTAAGGTAGTTTTATTATATTTATGATATAATTATGTTCGAAAAGGATTTATCATGTATTATATAAACGATAAAGAGTATAAATGTTCAGTTGCAGTAACCCTTGATATTTTTAATGATAGATGGAAATTATCAATTATTTGGCAATTACTTGCAGGGGAAAAAAGATTTAAAGAGTTGCACGAAGCAATTTCAGAAATTACTCAAAAAACTTTAACAATAAAACTTAAAGAGTTAGAAGAGAAAAATATTATAAATAGAGAAGTTTTTCCAGAAGTACCACCGAAGGTTGTTTATTCATTGACAAATGCAGGGGAAAATTTAAAACCTGTATTAAAAGAGATGTATAAATGGGGAATATCCTATGTTGACGAACATGGAGAGATAACCGATGAAAAATCATGTTGTGAATTAAATATATCTAAAAAAGCAGGCTTTAATTCTTAATGGAAAATTTAATATTAATTTTATTATGTATCTCATTTGGATACCTTATTAGCAAACTAAAGGTATTTTCAAAAGATGCAGCAACTACACTAAACCAATTTGCAATATATATATCTTTACCTTCAATAATTCTTTTGCAAATACCAAAATTAAACTTTACTATGGAAGCTATAATTCCTATAATAATTGCTTGGGTTGTAATGACAATTTCAGCAGTTTTAGTACTTTTTTCATCAAAATATTTTAACTTTAGCAAAGAAGTAACGGGAGCTTTAATGCTTGTTGCAGTGTTAACAAACTCATCATTTTTAGGAATTCCAATAATTAGTACATATTTAGGGGATAGCTCTTTGCCTTATATTCTTATATATGACCAGTTTGGTACTTTTATTGCTTTTTCTATTTATGGAACTTTTATTGCTTCATTTTATGCCAATAAAAAAGAGATTAGTTTAAAATTGATTTTTTATAAAATAATAACCTTCCCTCCTTTTATGGCTTTAATTGCAGGTTTACTTCTAATGGGTACAGAGTTTAATAAAATTACAACAGATATTTTAAAGATATTTGCAAATACAACAATTCCTGTTACTTTAGTTGCTGTTGGTTTACAACTGCAATTTAAACTTCCAAAAGAGGATATAAAACCTTTTAGTGTTGCATTAGTTATTAAACTCTTTATTGCACCACTAATTGCAATTGTTATTTGTGAAATTTTCTCTTGGAATAATGAAGCAGCAATGGTATCTATTTTAGAAGCTGGGATGTCACCTATGATAACAGCAGGGGCAATTGCAGCAATGGTTGGACTTGCTCCAAGACTTAGTTCTGCTATTGTAGGTTATGGAATATTAATCTCCCTTCTAAGTAGTTTTATTTTACATAAGATAATAATATAGTGTAAACTTCACGTTTTCTAAACATTAACATTGTATTATTGTATAAATTTTTAAATAGGAATAGAAATGATTAAACTATTAAAGGCAATTTTTATTGCAATCTCTATTTGTAGTATTGCTTATGCTAATACACCTCTTAGCAAAGAACAGTTAAATGAACTTAGTTCATTAAAGCTTTTTAAAGAGGCACAAATTGATGTTGTAAGAGGTTTTGATGCTGGTGATGTCTATCTTTTAAATATAAATGTTAGAGGTCAAGCACATAAAATTTATTTAACAAAAAGTAAAAAATATCTAATTCAAGGGGAGATGGTTGATACTGATTCTGGTATGCCTCTTATGATTCCTGATTTACCTGTAGATTTAAAACCAACACTTGGTAAAGAGGTATTTACATTTGGTAAAGGAAAAGAGGAACTTGTTCTGTTTACTGATCCTGAGTGTCCATTTTGTAAAAAATTTGAATCATATTTTCATCAAATAGAAGATAAAGTTAAAATGAGAGTTTTCTTCTACCCTCTTCCAATGCATACAAATGCTAAAGATATCTCTTTATATATAATGAGTAAAAAAGGTTATGATGAGCAAGTAAAAGCAATGACAACTACAACAGCTAATACTCCTGCTTTTAAAAATAGAAAATATAAAGATGGAGAGCTTGAAAAACTAGAAAAACATTTAGATGAGCAAATGGCTATTGCAGAGCAATTAGGCGTTAGAGGAACTCCAACACTATTTGATAAAAATGGTCTAAAAGTATCTTGGGCTGCACTTCTAGAAAAATATGGTATTGAGTTAAAATAGATTGTTTTACAATCTATTTTAACAACACTTCCAACCACTCTATCTCATTTTTTGTTAACTCAAAACTATTAATTTTCATATCTTCTCTCATATGTTCAGTATTTGTTGTTCCATTTAAAGGAACTATACCTATATGATTTAAAAATCTATAAAAAATTGTTGCTTGATTAACTCTATATTTCTCTGATAAATCAAAAACCAAAGAGCTATCAACAATTGTTTGGTTTGCAGTTAGTGTCCAGAATCCTTGGTATACTATACTTTTCTCTTTACACCATTTTCTTATCTCTTTATCGTATCCTGTTTGAGAATAGAATCTATTTTGAACAATAGAGGGTTTTATCTCACTTTTTTCATATAAGTAGATTAAAACATCCAAATCATAACAGTTACAAATTCCAATTTGCCCCACCTCTTTATTTTTTACCAAACCACTCATAACATCCCAAACTTCCAATAATCTTTTTGAAGGGAAAACAGGAGAATGTAAAAGATAAGAATCAATATATTTTGTTCTTAAGTTCTCTTTTGATCTTTTAAAAGATTTCTCTATTTGAGTAACAACACTATCTCTTTCCAAATAGGGCATATTTGTTTTATCTTGTCCCTCAATTGGTGTGTATTTAGTTTGAAGAAACAAACTCTCTCTTTTGATTCCACTTCTATAAGCGTCCTCTAATCCTTTTCCCACTAAATCTTCATGATAATGTTTAGGTTGTCCTGCTGTATCAATTGCTCTAAAACCTTCTAAAATAGCTTGTTTAACTAAAAAAGAAGTACTATACTTTTTCCAAGCTGTACCATAAATTATATTTGGGATTTCTATATTTCTATTTGAAATAAAATGTCGCATATTTTTTTACTCTAAATTTTTTCATAATTATAATCAATGTAGATTAAAACAATATTTATTAAATAAATGTAATTACAAAAAAGGTTAATTTTTATTTACCAATAAATTTTAAATTAATTATTTGTTTGGTAAACTTTTTCTTATAAGATCTCAGGTAGAGATTTTAATATAATTAATTAATTGATTATATTACAAAAATAAACCACAATTTGGAGAATTCATTGAATAATCTAAATCATAGCATATCAATCTTCACAGGAAATATTCCCCCTTCAAAAGAGTTATTTCTAAAACTTGAGAATGCATTTTTAGTTGCCAATAAAGGTGAAATTATCGAAATTATTTCACAAAAAAGTAATATTGAAATTGAACTTAGAGGATGGGCAAGACTTAGAGGGCATGAATATTTAGGAAGAACCTCTTTAAAAGAACAATTTTCATACAAAATAAAAAAACTTAGTAAAAATAGTTTTACAGGCAAAGCCTCTTGGAATAAAAAAATGAATGGGATTGACTCTTCAAATCCAAAAATGAAGGATTTGGAATTAAGTGATACAATTCTTTCAAAAGCTCCAGAGGACAATGGTCTTTTAACAAGAGGAATAGTAACACAAGAGGGAACACCTTTTTATGATTTTGAACTCTCACATAAGGAACTTGTTTGGTCAGAACCAGTTTCTATTCTTTATGAAGAGGGAAAAAATCTACAATGGAATGCAACAACAGATATTCCTTGGAATGAGATTCCAAACTTAGACCCTGTACTAGAGAGAGCGGTTTGTCAAATTATGACTTATTTGGTTGAAAACGAGTTTTCAGCTTTATATATTCCTGGAAAATTTATTAGCAAAATAAATCCATATTATATGGAAATTCCACTATTTTTGTCATCACTTATGAATGATGAAGCAAGACATATTGAAGTGTTTACAAAAAGAGCAAATGCAAATGGTGGAGGATTTCAATACTCAAGTGAAATAACCCAAAGATCACTTTACTCTTTGTTTAAAGAGGATGATTATATAAAAAGTTCATTTTTACTTCATGTTATGGGAGAAGGAACTTTTGTAGATTTACTTGGCTTTTTGGAAAAATATATGCCTGATGATGCCACTAAAAAAATCATTCGACTTGCAAAAAGAGATGAAATGAGACATGTTGCTTATGGAATTGAGCATGTAAAATCTGCCATACAACAAAATCCATCTAGAATAAATGCACTAAAAAACACTGCCTTTAAAAGAAAAGAGTTTATGGATGAAGTAAGCAGTGAATCTTCTATGCTCTTGGAGTCTTTAGCTATACTTGCAGGTGGAGGAGATAATCCAATTGCTTATAAAAGAGGTTTTGATTTAGTAGAAGAGTTAAAAGAGAAGATGAATCAAAATAGAATAAAAAGATTGATTGATATAGGTATGGATGAGGATTTGGCAAATGAAGTCTCACAAGTACACACACCAAATTTTATGTAGGAAAGAAAATGAGTAGTATTTATAATAAAATGTTAGAGTTCGCAAAAACAAATGTTGCACCATATACACAAAATGTTGATATTGATGCAAAATTCCCAGTTGATAGCTTTGAAGCTATTAAAAAAGAGAAAATTACAGGTCTTATTGTTCCAAAAGAGTTTGGAGGAATGGGGCTTGGATTAGAAGAACATACGCAAACAGTATTAGCTTTTGCAAGTAGTTGTGCTACAACTGGTTTATGTTATATGATGCACAATGTTGCAACTATGTGTATTGTTGCTTATGGAAGTGATGAGATGAAAAAAGAGTTTCTTCCTAAAATTGCACAAGGTGAACTTCTTTTAGCTTTGGCTTTTAGTGAAACAGGAACTGGTACTCACTTTTATAATCCAGAGATCTCAGTTAAAAAAGCTGGAGAGAAACTATTTATGAATGGTAGAAAAAGTTTTGTAACTTCTGCTTTATATGCTGATTTTTATTTGGTTTTATCAAATAGCTTTGATGCGCAAGGACTAGATAACTGGATTATTGCAAAAGATTTAAATGGAATTACTTTCCAAGAGAATAACTGGGATGGTTTAGGTATGAGAGGAAATGCTTCAATGCCTATGGTTTTTGAAGATGTTAATGTGGATGTTAAATATAGAATTGGTGCTGCTGGATCAGGTGCTGAGCAGGTATTTAATGTTGTTGCACCATTCTTTGTAATAGGACTTAGTGCAGTTTATAGTGGAGTTGCTTTAAATGCTTGCAATACTATTATTGAATATAGTATGAATAGAAAATATAGTGATGATAGTGCTTTATGTACTATTCCAACTGTGCAAAACCATTTGGCTGATATTTATACTAAAGCAACTGCTGCTAAACATTTTACACTAGCAGCTGCAAAAAGTGGAGCAAATGGTGATGCAGATGCTTTAGCTCAAATTATCTCTGCAAGATTAAATGCTTCAGAAGCTGCTGTTGCAGTTTGTAGTAAAGCTATGAAAATTGGTGGTGGTACAGCTTATGCAAAAAGAATTATTATTGAAAGACTTTTAAGAGACTCTTATGCAGCACAAGTTATGGCACCAAGTACTGATGTATTATCTATTTGGCTTGGAAAAGCTCTAACAAATCAACCAATTTTATAAAGGACTTAATATGCAAAAAACACTTATGCTAGGAGCTGTTGCTTATGATCCAAAGGTAATTCCTATTTGGGATATTATTAGAGATTATTTCAATGATAGAGGCTTTAGACTTGATTATGTACTTTTCTCAAACTATGAGGCACAAATTGAGTATCTATTATCAGGTAAAATAGATGTAGCATGGAATACAAATGTTGCTTGGGTTAGATCTTATGAATTAAGTAAAGGGAAAGTAAAAGCCTTACTTATGAGAGATACAGATATTGATTTTAAATCAGTATTTATTACAAAAGCATCAAGTGGGATTAAATCTGTTGAAGATCTAAAAGGGAAAAGATTTGGTTTAGGAAGTGGAGATTCTGCACAAGCTGCCATTTTACCTATTAAATATCTTCAAAATGAGTCTAATTGTTTTGATGAGATAAATCTTGTTAGATATAACTCTGATATGGGAAAACATGGAGATACAGGTAGAAGTGAATTTGATATTTTAGATGCAATAAAAAATAATGAGATTGATGCAGGTGCAATTGGTATAACAACTTGGATTAGAGCTTTGGAAGATGGACTTTTCCCAAGTGGAGTGATTGAGTCATTTTATGTAAGTGAAGGTTATTGCCATTGTAATTTTACTGTTTTAGATAGTTTAGATGAAAAAATACAAGAAGCATTTACTCAAATGATGTTATCTCAAGATCCAAATGATCCAATTATTAAAAAAATGATGCAAATGGAAGGTCTTAATAAATGGGTGGTTACAACAAACAAAGAGCTTGAAGGTTATGAGGTTTTAACTCAAGCTATGAAAGAGCAAGATTTGATGAAAAATAACCAGTAGGAGATCTCCTACTGGTTATTTTAAAACTCTTCCCACTCAGTGTCGTTATCAACAATAGGAGCTATTTTTGATTTTTCTTCTTTTTTAACTTTTTTCTTTGGATCTATTTTTTGCTTAGAGTTTTCCTCTTTTTTAATTTCATTATTTTTCATCTCAGCTCTTAAAATATCAGCTTTTACACTATCTTTCCCATTAAATTCATTTTCATTTGCATTTGAAACTACAAGTTTAGCCAGTTCATCAGTTTGGACTGCTACATCATAAGTTTGAGAAGCAATAGAATTATTCTCTTGGGTTTGTTTATCCAATTGTGCAATTGCATTATTAATTTGATGAATACCTGAAAGTTGTTCTTTTGAAGCAGATTCAACATCAGAAATAAGCTCAATAGTTTTAGATATATTCTGATTTAATCCATTATAACCATCGATCATTTTAGCTGCAATATCTTTCCCGCTATTTGCTTTTTGCGTTGCATTTTCAACTAAAGATTTAATCTCTTTTGCAGCTTCAGCAGATCTAGAAGCTAGATTTCTAACCTCTTGGGCAACAACAGCAAAACCTTTTCCTGCTTCACCTGCTGTTGCAGCTTCAACAGCAGCATTTAGAGAAAGAATATTTGTTTGAAAGGCAATTTGATCGATAACTGTAATAGCTTCATTTATTGCTGTTACTTCACTATTTATCTCATCCATTGATATTGTAGTTTCAGTTGCTAATTTATGCCCTTCACTTGCAGATTGAGTTAATTCGTTTGCATAAGTTGACATCTTTACTACATTTTGAGTATTTTGTGAGATATTAGAAGTTATCTCTTCTAAAGCTGCCGCTGTTTCTTCTAATGCTGCTGCTGCAAAATTTGAATTTCTATTTAAAACATCAAAATTTTCAAGTAAAATATCTGAACTTTTATCTAATGTAAGCCCATTTTTTTTATTATCAAGAAGCATATTGGTTATTGATTCTTGCAAAGTATTAATACCAATAATAAAATCCTCTAAAACTCCATTTCTCTCATCTGTATCTTTCATTAGAAGTTTATTTCTATAATCATGTTTTGTATACTCTTGCAAAATAGCATCCATATCAACAAATCTATTTTCTGTTGCCAAAATCATATCGTTTACATTTTGTTTAAACTCTTCCATTGATGAATTTGAAGTGCTTTTTTCTATAAGTTGTGAATACCAACCATTTTTCACCCTTTGTATTACCATTTTTGCATCAGTAATTAAAGCATTATCTTCATCAAAAATCTTTTTTGCATTTAAGATATTTTCATTAATCACTTTTGCCATTTGCCCTATTTCATCTTTTGAATCAATTTTTATCAACTCAACATTTTTTGTTTCATGGTGAAGAAATGAGAAAAAATCCACTTGTCCCCGTTGAAGCTCTTTTAAAGATTTTAAAATAGAAAATACAAAAACCCTTGCACTAACTAAAAGAAGAATTAATGCTATGACAAATATTATTATAGTAAACTCTTGTACAAAGTTTAGAGTATCAGTAATCTCTTCATTTATCTCTCTTCTTAATTCTGAAATTAGAGAGTCTATTTTAGTAGAGTTTGAAATCAATAAATCTATTTTTTCCCTACTATTTTGATTACTCTTTAATCCTTGAACAAACTCAAGGAAATCCTCTTTATGCTTTTCGATTAACTCTTTTATCTTCTCTACTTTTTTGCTCTCATTACTATTTTCATAACTTTGTAATAAATTATCAAGATATAGTGTTGACTCTTTAAACAACTCTTGATGAGTTTTTAAAATAGTTATATCATCTTTTAAAAAAAACTCCTTTTCAACTCCGACCATTTTGCCAAATCTTTTATCCAGTTTATTTAGATTAAAAAACTTATCCAATTTTTCTAAAGTACTATTTAGTTCAAGTCTTGTTGGAACTACCACTATTAGTAAACTTATTATGCCTATCATTACAATTACAGACAATTTACTTTTCATTTTTAAATTATTTATGAACACTTAATTCTCCCAGCTATTTTACAATCACAATAAAAATACTTAAAAAAAATAATTTGTAAATAAGTTTAGATTATATAATCAAAGTTAGTTATAAATTATTATTTTTATAGAACTACTTTCGAATAGACCTTGTAAGATTATTTTCACTGCATATTAGCTTGATTTTTATTAATTATTAATTATAAATAACTTATTAAGTATATAATTTAGAGTAATATCTAAAAACAAATCTACTTTCTTATTAAAAAATAATTTTCTTCTCTTTTCTAAGTGAAATTTAGTTATAATTTTATAAATTTATTTCTCAGGGCAAGGTGAAATTCCTTACTGGTGGTAACTATACTTTATAGAAGTCCACGAGCGCTTTACAAATGTAAAGGTCAAGCAGATTTGGTGCAAATCCAAAACCAACAGTTAAAGTCTGGATGAAAGAGAATATAAAAGTTATACTACTGTTAATTTAATAATTTCGTATTACTTACATATTGGCCCTGATTCAATAAGTTTAATTCAAAAAAGGATTAAATAATGAATCAAAAAATCTTAAACTGGGACTTCAAAATTGATGTCCAAAATGCTATTAAAGCACTTCAAAATGGAAAAGGTGTTGTTGTTACAGACAATAAAGATAGAGAAAATGAAGCAGATATTTTTTTCTATGCACACACTATTACTGAAAGCCAAATGGCTCTACTAATTAGAGAGTGCAGTGGAATAGTATGTCTTTGTTTGACTTCAAAAAAAGTTGAAGAGTTACAACTTCCTATGATGGTAGAAGCAAACAACTCTAAATATCAAACTCCTTTTACAATCTCAATTGAGGCAAAAGATAATGTTACAACAGGAGTTAGTGCAAAAGATAGAGTTACAACTATAAAAGCTGCAATAAAAGAAGATGGTATAAAACACATTGTCTCACCTGGTCATATTTTCCCACTAAGAGCAAGAGATGGCGGTGTTTTTGAGAGACAAGGACATACAGAAGCTAGTATTGATTTAATGAAATTAGCAAAACTTGAACCAGTTGCTGTTCTTTGTGAACTTACAAATGAAGATGGAACTATGGCAAAAGGTGAACAAATAACAGCTTTTGCTAAAAAATATGATATGCCAATATTAAGCGTTGATGATATTATCAAGTATAGACAATTTGTAGAAGAATAAAGGAGATTTTCTCCTTTATTTATTATGATTTTTTTACAAACTCTTGTTTTAGTTTAATTGCTCCAACACCTGGAACTTTACAATCAATGTTATGACCATCATTTCCTTCAACAAGTCTAATACCTTTTATTTTAGTACCAACTTTTATTCCTGAAGAGCTTCCTTTAACTTTTAAATCTTTAATAACAGTTACATCATCCCCATCAGCTAAAGGTGTACCATTTGCATCTTTTACCACAAGAGTATCCTCTTCTACACTATTATCTACATCTTTTGACCACTCATGGGCACACTCAGGGCAGATAAATAAAGAACCATCTTCGTAACTATATTCACTGTTACATTTAGGGCAGTTAGGTAGTTGCTCCATTAATTTCCTTTTTTGATTTTTTGAGATGTGATTATAGTATAAAAATGCTTTTTTATTGATTTTAGCCCTATAAATAGAAGCTATCATAACGCATTGGTTGAAATCTTAATTGAAAAAAGAACTTCTCTTCATCTGATATTTTAAAACCAAAAGACTCATAAACTTTTATTGCATAAAGTGAAGAGTTAACTTCCATATTAGAAACATCAAAAATCTCTTTAACACACTGCCAAAGCTTTTTTGCTATACCTTGCCTATGGAAACTCTCTTTTACAAAAAGATGGAAAATATGATTATCATTTTTTATGGCAATAAAACCTACTATCTCTTCATCTTTAACATAAACAAAATGTTTAAACTGACTACTTGTTACTCTAAATCTAAAACCTCTAAATGAAAGCTCTTCTTTAAACCATTCAGGCATTTTTTCTTTGAAAACATAATTTTCCAAACTAATAGATAATAGACTTAACTCTTCAATATCATCTATATTTGCAGCTCTTATATACTCTTTTTCATTGATAATTAGTAACTTTGCCATACTACTTTAAACTCATTCTTAAAAATCCTGTAAATCCCGCATTATCACTTGTAAGGGAAGAGTCAGCCTCTTTTTTGAGATTATCTAAAAACTTTTTATATTCTTTATAAAACTCATAATCTACTTTTGGTTTATAAACAATTGTATTTATCTCAAAATATTTTAAAATATCTTTAGTTGTTGTTGGTTTTATAAAATACTCATTTTTTCGATTTAGGTAGTATGGAACCAGAGTGATTATAGTCCATTTAGCAAGTTTATACTCTATTAAAATTTCGGATAAACTCTCAAAACCATCTTTTTTATTGCCATACAATAAATCCTCTAAAGCTAAAGAGAACATATCTTTTTCATAAATTCCCATAGAGTTTATAGCATCTCTTAATTTTGGTTTTTCAAAAAGGGAAATAAGTGGAGATTTTGAGACAATCTTTACAAAACTACTACAGATTAACTCAGGTTGGGGAAAATTCTCTTTTTTAAACAGCTCTTTACACTCTTGCTCAAACTTTTCTGACTTAAATCGTTTTACAATTTTTAGAATCTCTTCATCCTCTAAACCTTTGGGATAGTGTTCTAAAAATTCTGCTTCCAAATCTTTTAGTTTCTCAATCATCTCTTTTGCCCAGAATTATTTTTTATTAATTATACTTTGTTTTTGTAACAAAAGTTTCAAATATGATACCTTATTTGCTCTTTAATTATTTAAAGTGTTTTTCTAATAGTTACAATAGTAATATATTTAAGTTTTTTAAATACCATTTCAATATAATAAAAATAACAAGCCATATAATATAAAGGTACAAAATGACTTTTGAAAAAAAACTTTCTAAACTTTTTCAACTAAATGATGAGAGGTGGATGAGACATGCAAATCCATTAAGTGTTTGGACAAGATATAGTGTTTTACCTATTATTATTCTCTCTTTTTGGAGTAGATACTATTTAGGATGGTGGTCTCTTTTTTTTATTTTTATTTCAATATTATGGATGTTTTTAAATCCTATAATTTTTTCTAAACCAAAATCAACTAAAAATTGGGCTTCAAAATCAGTTTTAGGGGAAAGAATTTATTTAAATAGAGATAACATCGAAATACCAAAACATCATCATACAATGCTTTATTCGTTTTTAAATATCATATCACTCTTAGGTATTGCAATCTGTATTTATGCCATAATTTATTATTCATTTTGGGCTGCTTTATTGGGTATTTCCTTAACATATTTAAGTAAAAGTTGGTTTTTAGATAGAATGGTTTGGCTTTATGAAGATATGAAAGATAGCAACAAAGAGTTTAAAAACTGGGAATACTAAAATCTCTACAGTTATATATTAGGACTCTTATAGTTCCAAAATAGTTTTATCTCATCGGACATATTATCCATCATTTTAGAAAAATAGACTTGTTCTACATGATTTAATAAAACAGATGAAACAATTTCAATGGCATTGTCTCTTGAAAAATTATGATCACTTCTTAAGCTCTTTACATCTTCATTCATGATTTCAAAACTTTCAAACTCTTTTTGAACTTGATTGACATCCCAATCTTTTACAAAAAGTGCTCTTAAAGCTACAGGTAAGCAATTAGCAAACTTTAAAGCTTCATCTACTATTACTCTACTTCTAAATGAAGGGATTTAAACACTCTAAAAAGAGTGTTTAAATTTATTAAAGTTCGTGTTCTAACTCTAATTCAGCTTTTTCAATCATTTCAAACTCCTCTTGCGCAGTTTTTGCAACAAGATGATTTTTACTATAGAAGAAATAATAAGCAGCACCAATAAGGTATAACACAATAGTATAGTTAAAAGCTCTTGGATCAAAAGCGTAAACACCTGTTAATGCTACTAAAGATAATACAAAAGCGATTGCAGATGTTACTACTCCACCTGGAGTTTTATATGGTCTATTTAACTCTGGTTGTTTAATTCTTAGTAAAATATGACTTAAAGACATTAAAGCATATGAAATAGTAGCACCTACAACTGCCATTGCTAACATTAAATCACCCTCACCTGTAAGTGAAGCGATAAACCCTAATACACCTGGAACAATTAAAGCCCAAGTTGGAGTTTTTCTTTTACTTGTTAGTGATAAAAATTTTGGTAAATATCCAGCTCTTGAAAGTGCAAAGATAAGTCTACTATAACCATAAATAATTGAGAAAAATGATGCAATAAGCCCAGCTAAAGCTAATACATTAACAACTGTTCCTAAACCATTGTTTCCAACAGCATTTAAAGCATCAACCAAAGGAACTGCACTTGCCCCAATCATTTTTGCACCACTAGCACCTGCTAATAAAAATAGAACTAACGCAGCAGATACTAAAAGGAAAAGCATCGCACCAATAATACCCTTTGGTACATCTTTAGCAGGATCTTTTGCCTCTTCAGCAGCCAAAGGAACTCCCTCAACAGCTAAAAATAACCACATTGCAAAAGGTAATGCTGCCCAAACTCCATGCCAACCAAATGGTAAGAAAGTAGTAGCACCTGCAACATCAACAGAAGGAGCTATATCAAAAAGATTTGCAACATCAAAATGACCAATTAAAGCAATAGCTGTAGCAATAATTGCAAATACTGCTAAAGCACTAATTACCATCATAGTTTTAAGTGCTTCACCTGCTCCTAAAACGTGAATTGCAATAAAAATTGCATAAAAAACTGCATAAACAATTGGTCCATTAATACCAAGAAGACTCTGCGTTGCTGCTCCAATAAAGATTACAATAGCAGCTGGTGCTAAAGCATACTCAATTAAAATTGCAAGTCCTGTTAAATAACCACCAGCTGGTCCCATTACTTGTCTAGCAAAACTATATCCACCACCAGCAGCAGGAATTGCAGCTGACATTTCAGCAAGTGAAAGTACTAAAAACATATACATAACACCCATTAAAATAGATGCAATTAAAAAACCACCCCAACCTGCTTCAGCAATTCCAAAATTCCATCCGGCAAAATCACCTGAAATAACATAAGATATACCAAGTCCAGCAAGTAAAAGCCAACCTGCTGTTCCTCTTTTTAACTGCCGTTTGGCTAAATAATCATTATCAATTTTCATTACTATTGTCTCCTTTAATTTAGTAAAAAATTTTTCTCTTGTTTTATTTGAATTGTTTCATTATCTTCAGTTCTATCTTTTATTTGAACCCCTGATAGTTCTAATCTTCTCGATTCTTTTAATAAATACAGTGCCTTTTTTGTAGCCTCCTCATAACTTAATCCTTCCATACGAACATTTGAAATACAGTTTCTATTTGAATCATTTAATCCAACCTTTGGGTTATAAGTCAGATATAAACCTAAACTATCTGGTGAGCTAAGTCCTGGTCTTTCGCCTATTAGAACAAGAACTGCTTTTGCATTTAGAAGTGAACCTACTTCATCACCTATTGCAACTCTTCCTTGTTCAACTATTGAAAAAGGAGCCAAAGACCAATCTAAGCTATCATTTACAAGCTCTTTTGATAGTTTGTGTATAAAATTTATTGCATTCTCTTTTATTGCAATTGAAGAGAGTCCATCTACAATTACAATTGCTAAATCATAAGAGTCTAGTTTTTGAAGCTCCTCTAGTTTTTTTCTTGACTCTTTATTAAGTCTTCTTCCTAAATCTGGTCTTTGTAAATAAACATGTCTATTAACAGCTTGTGAGTGTAGAAGTAGTGGGATAATCCCCTCTTTTAAAACTCCTTTTGTTGCCTCTTTTTCAAGAAGTTCTAACTCTAAAGGCATATTTGCAAAACCATCCAAAAGATTATCAATGTTCAAAGGAAGATGTACCGCATCCCTAGCCATTGCATGAGCTAGTTGGAACTCCAAAAGTTTTGAAGTTGGAAGACTAACACCTGTTCTTCCTAAACCGATTCTTGCATCTGTGTACTCTCTTAAAGCAGACCAAGGGTTTTTTATAATATTCTCTTCCATAACTATTTCCCTAAGATATTTGATAATGGTTTTTCAAATAGAGGAGGAATAGAACTATTTAGTAAATATCCATCCATATTTTTAAATATTTGCATCTTCTCAAGCCAAGCTTTAAACTCAGGAGCTGGATCTAGATTTAAAACTCTTCTTGCATATAAAGCATCATGGAAAGAGGTAGTTTGATAGTTAAGCATAATATCGTCACTTCCAGGTATTCCCATAATAAAATTAACTCCTGCAACACCTAAAAGTGTTAGTAAGTTATCCATATCATTTTGGTCTGCTTCCGCATGGTTTGTATAACAGATATCACAACCCATAGGAACACCTAAAAGTTTTCCACAAAAGTGATCTTCTAAACCTGCTCTTGTAATCTCTTTTCCATCATAAAGATACTCAGGACCAATAAAACCAACAACAGTATTTACTAAAAGTGGCGAAAATTTTCTTGCAACTGCATAAGCTCTTGCTTCACAAGTTTGTTGATCAACGCCAAAGTTTGCATTAGCAGATAATGCACTTCCTTGTCCTGTTTCAAAATACATAACATTGTTTCCAACTGTTCCTCTTTTTAGAGATAGAGCTGCATCTTGTGCCTCTTTTAAAGTTTTTAGACTAAATCCAAAACTTGAGTTTGTAGCCTCAGTTCCTCCAATTGATTGAAAAACCAAATCCACAGGTCCTTTTTGCTCTATTACTTCAATAGTATTTGTAACATGAGTTAATACACAAGATTGAGTTGGTATCTCATATTTAGAGATAACTTCATCCAAAAGTTTAAGAAGTTTTGCTGTCTGTTTTACATTATCTGTTGCAGGATTTATTCCAATAACAGCATCACCATTCCCATATAAAAGCCCATCTAAAACACTTGCTGCAATCCCCATTACATCATCTGTTGGATGATTTGGTTGAAGTCTTGTTGAAAGATGTCCTTTAAGCCCTATTGTACTTCTAAAAGAGGTTATAACTTCACACTTTCTTGCAACCATTATAAGCTCTTGGTTTCTCATTATTTTGCTTACTGCTGCAACCATTTCAGGAGTTAAACCTTGTTTTACGTCATTTAAAGTTTTTGAGGTTGTTTCATCACTTAAAAGCCAGTTTCTAAACTCACCTACACTTAAATTTTTTATACTCTCAAAAGCTTTTTTATCATGTTCATCTATTATTAGTCTTGTTACTTCATCATCTTCATAAGATATTAGTGGATTTTCTAAAAATTCTGTTAGTGGTACTTCAGAGAGTCTCATTTGAGCTATTACTCTCTCCTCTTCTGACAAAGCTGCTACTTCAGCTAAAATGTCACCTGATCTTTTTGGAGTTGCTTTTGCCATTAAATCTTTTAAATCATTAAAATGGTAAGTTTTACTTCCATATACAAATTTATACTCTTTACTCATTTTGTCCCTCGTAGTAAAAGAAAAAATAAGTTTAGCAGAATATAATATTTTAACTACACTAAAATAGTATATTATTTATACAACAATTTAAAACTATTTTTTATACAGAAACAATAAGAAAAATAAATTTATTTCAATAATTTATGATTTATAAACAATTTAGTAAGATTTTTTTTAATTTAATTAAAAAATATCCATATATATATTATATTTTTTATTTGAATAATTAATTAATTTTGACAGTAATTTTTTTAAGTTTTATTTTAAAAGATACAACCCTTTTAGAGTTGTATCTTAGATATTAAACAACTTTTTTATCTCTTATATTTTTTCTTCTTCCTCTATTTCAAAATCATTAAACTTATTTTCTTCAACTTTTGAAATAATAATTTTTGCAACTTTATCTGTCTCTTCTGCTATTGTATAAGTTTGAGTAGCAATAGTAGCATTTTCTTGTGTTTGATGGTCTAAACTACTAATAGCATCATTAATTTGTTCAATTCCTGTTTGTTGCTCTTTAGATGCCATTTCTACATTTTTTATTATTGTTAAAGTATCTGTAACATAATTGTTTAAATCATGGTATCCAGATTTCATTTTATCAGCTATTGCTCTACCTTCATGAGATTTAGTAGTTGCATTCTCAACAAGATGTTTTATCTCTTTAGCAACTTCTGCACTTCTACTTGCTAAATTTCTCACTTCTTGTGCAACAACAGCAAATCCTTTACCTGATTCTCCTGCTGTAGCTGCTTCAACTGCCGCATTGAGAGAAAGAATATTTGTTTGAAATGCAATTTGATCAATCATTATTATGGCTTCATTTATTGCACTAACCTCTTCATTTATTTTTTCCATTGATTGAGTTGTTTTAAGAGCAAGTTCTTCACCATGTAAAGCTGCCTTTGATAAATTATCTGCGATATTACTCATTTTTATAATATTGTTTGTGTTATTTGAAATATTACTGGTTATCTCTTCTAATGCAGCGGCAGTCTCTTCCAATGCAACAGCAGATTCATTTGAATTTTTATTTAAAGTATTAACATAATTTAATAATATTGTTGAACTATTATCAAGAGTTGTACCGTTTTTCTTATTTTCCAATAACATTCTATTTATTATATCGGCAAGATTATTTAAACCTAAAGATAAATTTCCATTATCTTTCTCTATTCTTGAAGTAAAATCTAAATTTGAATACTTATCTAAAACATCTGTAACTTTATCTAAATCTTCACAAATGATTTTTGATATATTAAGTAACATGTCGTTAAAAATCTTTTTTAAATCTTTTAAAGAATCAGTTGAAGGTTCTTTTACAATACTGTTATTTAATTTACCTTTTGAAACCTCTGTTACAACTCTTTTTACATCATCTATAAAAAAAGAATCCTCTTCAATTATACTTTTAGTTTTTTCAATATTTTTATTAATTAATTTAGACATATGTACTATTTCATTATTTCCTTCAAATTTCATTAACTTAATCTCTAAGTCTTCTTTATTTAAAAACTTAAAGAAGTTTAATAAACCATCTTGAAATTTATCTAATAGATTCATAATATATTTTGGCAAAAATAGAGCTAATACTACAGCAATGATTAAAATAGCAATAGAAATACTTGTTATCAATGTTTTTATAGTATCATTTAATGTAGTAACTTCTTTATTTATTTTTTTCTGGTCATCCAATATTCTTTTTTGTAAGCCATTACCCATTAATGAAATTTCATTTTCAATTTTATCAAGCTTTACTACGACTATATTTTTTTCAACTAATAATTCATATACTTTTTTTATAGCATTCTCATATTTACCTTGTTCTTCAATTATATTAATTACAACAGTTTTTAAATCTTCATCTACCGTTGACTTTAAATGTTCCAATTTATCCTTTGTAGAATTCAAAGCTTTTTCAACCGCATTATAAACATTTGCATCAACATTAACCATTCTAGGCAATTCTTGTCTTGCATAAGATAAATTTGCAATTACCTCTGAATATATACGGTAATTATTTATTTGATTTCTTTTATAAAATTCATTGGTAATAAAATTTAGATATTTATCAACATTTTTACGATGAGTTGTGAAACCAATTTTTTTATAATACTCCATGTCTTTAAATAACTTTACAATTGCATTAAAATTTACTTTATATTCATTTAATAAATTTTTAACTCTTTCATTGTTTTTTAAATTTGAATCATTTGTAATTTTTTCAAACTTTTGTATTAAAATTAATTCTTCTTCCATTAGTTTATCAAAATCTTGAATACCCTCTTTTGATTGAATTCTTATGTATTTGTTTACTATATTTCTTATCAATAGAATTTTTATTTGCACTGATTCAATTAAAATGCTTTTTTCTGTTGACGTTTTATATTTCACAAATCCATTACTTGATTTATTAATTGCATAATTACTATAAAATCCTAGTATAGCTATTAATACAATAATTAATAAAAATGATAAAATCAATTTAAATTTTATTGAGATATTCTTTAACACACTTTCTCCTTCTTTTTTTCTCAAAATATAATATAAAAAAAAAGGGTGAAATAAGGGTGAAAAATAATTTTATAAAAAAAATATCTATTTCTTGGGTATTTATTTTATTATTTTTAAAAATTTATATTCATATTTGGTAAATAATCTATCTTTCTTTGGATAAAAAAATACTTATCATTCCTAGTTTTTATAAAGGAGAATTATTGTAGCTAATGATGAAATTACTATTCCAAAACAAATCCATAAACTTATGCTTTGAGAATAAAATAAAAACATCAAAAGTGCAACTACAGCTGGATTTATATAAATATATGCCATAACTTTTTTTGGTCCTAAAATTATTGTTGCTTTTTGATTTAAATACACAGTAAACAGTGTTGCAGCAATGGCCAAATAAGACATATATAAAAACAGATCACCGTTAATTTTCTCCCATTGTAAAGGGATATCGAAAAACACTAAAGCCAAACCCATCCAGATAATACCACCTATTAAGGTCATAAAGGTTAAAACTAATACTTCATCACCCTCTTTATAAAAATGTTTGGCACTGATAGAATATAAAGCCATAGTAACAATGGCAAACAAAAAGATTACATCACCATAGTTTAATGAAAGATTTAAAAACAGTTGTAAATCCCCTTTAAATACAACCATACACGTTCCAACTATACCAACTAAATAGATAAAAAACTGAAAAAGTGTGATGGTTTGTTTAAACACAAAAATGGCAAAAAATGCAGTTAGAAGAGGAACTAAAGTAAACAGTGTACCAGTATTTAAAGCAGTGGTGTACTCCAAAGCTTTGAATAAACCAATAAAATACAAAGAGTAAAACAGACTGATAACCAAAGCTCGTTTAAATGTTTCTCTTACTTTAGTTCTGTATTTTTGTTTTATAAAAATGATGGGAGCTAAAACTATTGAAGCAAAAACAAATCGAAAAAGAGTCAAAGATATAGGGTCAATGATACCTGCTAATTTTTTTGAAACGATAAATGAACCCGCTATTAAAAAAGTGGCTATTATAACTAAAATATGTGCTTTAAAATTTTCACTCATATAAAATATTCCTTTTTTATGGAATAGTATTATATTTAATTTATTTTGTCATTTACATAGGTTGATTTGAGTTTTTTTCTTATTCGACTAAGTTGCGTGGGTGTTATTCCTAAGTGATTTGCAATATGGTGTTGTGAAATTCTATTTTCTATATTTGGATTATTTTTTATAAAATTCAAATATCTGGTTGTGGCATCATCAATAATCAATGAAATCTCATTTTTCTCTTTTACAATCACCCAATTCTTTTCCAAATAGTTGATATAAAAATCTTTAAATTGTATATTTGTATCAATAAGATTTTTGTAGCCTTCAAAATCGATATAGATTAAGATTGAGTCTTCCAAAGCTTCAATATTTAAATAAGAGTCCTCTTTTGTAAGTAAAGAGACCTTTGAAGCAGAGAAATAATTCTCACTAAAAAGGTTTTTTGTATATATTGTTCCTTCTTCATTTAAATAGTATGTACGAAGAATCCCTTTACAAATAAAATAGATATATTTCGCTTTTGAGTATGTATCTTGCAGCACTTCACCCTTTTTGACCTCTTTTATAAAACAGATATTTTTAAAAGCCTCAAATGATTCATCACTGAACTCATAATACTGTTTGCAAGCCTCTCTTAATTGCTTAAAATACTCTTCACTCTTTTTCATCTTACTCTTTTAGATTTTCAAACTCTTTTGAGGTCATACTTGGAATAAACTCAACAATCTCATATTTTGCAAGACCTGCAATATTAAATGGATCTTGACTTAATACCTCTTCTAATCTCTCTTTTGAATCCAATTTTGAAAGGATCACTCCACCCTCTCTTGGAACTTTTCTACCTGAAGCTATAAAATTATTATTTTTATATTGCTCTTTTAAATACTCAACATGTGATTGCAAATATTCATCAACAACCTCAAGTGGTTTTATATATGTAAGTAAAACTATAAACATCTTTATCCTTTACAAAAAACCTCTTGAGGCTTTTTAGTTTACTGCTTTTGAAGTATCATAACAAAGCTCATAATAGTTGTTATTATTAAACTGAAACTCTTTTACAACTTCAAGTCCTAGTTTTCTAGTATGTGCTTCATAAGATCTTGGATTTATTTTGTTTATAAAAGTTACCAAAATAGGATATCTTTTATTCATCTCTTTTCTTGCAAAATCAAAAATAAGTTTTAAAACATCCGTTCCTCTTACACTTTTATCCACACAAACTGGTCCATATTGATATGAGTTATCCACACTTAATGTAACACCTTGAAATTTAACATTTGATAAATCTTTTATCATATGTACAAACATAGGCCATGCTGACCAATATGCCCAAGATGCTGCCATAACATAAGCAACAATATTTCCATCTTTTTTTGCTATAAAAAGTCCTTTCTCATCTTTTATAAGTGAAGTTAACTGCTCTTTGGTAAAAGCTGTTGTTATAAATCCATCTTTTTTATCCTCTTCATTTATAGTATCAACTTGATACCGTGAATGAAGTTTTAAAATCTCATCTATATCATTTAAGGTTGCTAATCTACACTCTATCATCTATTTTCCTTCATACTTAAAATTGTTTCTTTATCTATATTATAACCTCTTTTTTCAAGGTAATCTAAAACCATATTAAATCTATCTTTAGGTAAATTTTGCCCAACTTTTAGTTTTCCTGTTATATTTTCAATATCAAATCTAAAAACTTCTGTTGCATTTATCATTTTAGTATAAACCTCTTGGTTTAATGGTTTATATTTTCCTTCTGGTTGAAGTTTTTCCATTAAAAGGGATAATGCTCTTACTTTTTCATCATAGTCTTCTACTATAAAAATTTGCCCACTTGCGCAAACTGATCTAAAAAATTGTGTAGCAGGACAAGCTAAGTCATCAGTGCTGCTAAAATATGATTGGATTAAAGAGTAAGGCAAAGCAACACTAAAAGCAGCATAAGAGTTTGATACAATAAACTCTTTTTTCTTCCCTTTTTTTGCTCCATGGAAATATACAACATTTCCATCATATACAAAATTTACAGGTATGCTATAGGGTTTATTATCACAACTTAATGCCAAAGTTGCATATTCACTACTATTTAAAATCTCGTCTATTATCTCTTTTTTAACTATTTCAAATTCACTTCTTCTCATTTATATTTCCTATTTTACTTCTAATCTACTACTTATAGCTAATATATTTAACGCATTTATTATAAGTGCCAACCATTCAACTGCTAAGATCTCCTTTTCATTTAAAACCTCTTTTATATTTTCATAAAGAGTATCAGGTATATGTGTATCTTTGATATAACAAATTGCCTCAACTAACTCCAAACTTGCCCTCTCTTTTTCATTAAAATATTCGGTTTCTTGCCAAGCAGGAAGAACACTTACTCTATCTATAGTTTCACCTGTATCTAAAGCATCTTTTGTATGAAGCCTTACACAAAAAGCACATCCATTTATTTGTGAAGCTCTAAGTAATAATAGATGACTAAATCCCTCATTTATATTTGCGTCTTTTATCAAAGCTTGCATATCATGCTTTAAAGATATTAATTTGTCGTACATATGTGGTGCTTTTTTACCAAGATTTATTCTTTTATCCATTTTATATCCTTTAATATCTATTAAGTTGTTTTTCGTATAATATCTTTAAATTGTACTTATTACAAGATACAAATTATAATTTTTTTATGGAGACAGTTTTGTATAATATAGATCCAAATTCAAAAAAACCAATCTATCTTCAACTTTATGAAGAGATAAAAAAAGATATTCAAACAAATCTAAAAGCAGGAGAGAAACTGCCTTCCATTAGAAAGATGACAACAGATTATAAGATTAGTAAAAATACTGTACAAACAGCTTATAATCAACTTTTTGCAGAGGGTTATATAGAGAGTATTCCTCAAAGTGGATATTTTGTTAGTGAGAACCTTTATGATAGTTTTAAAAAAGAAAAAGAAGTTGACTTAGAGAATAAAACATTAGATGATATTGTCAAATATGACTTTTATCCAGCTTGTTTAAGTGCTGATACTTTTCCAAAAAAAACTTGGCTAAGACTTTATAATAAAGTTTTAAAAAGCTCTTTAAATCTTGGAGTATATCACAACAATCAAGGGGATATTGAACTTAGAGAACAAATTGTAAAATATCTTAAAAGTTCAAGGAGTGTAAACTGTACAATTGAAAATATTGTTCTCACAAGTGGTTTTGCAGATTCTATGTTTATAGTTTCAAAGATATTAAAAGATGAAATAAAAAAGATTGCTTTTGAAACTCCAAGTTACAGAGTTGCAAAAAAAGTTTTTGAACAACATAATTTTGAGATTGAAGAGATTGAAGTACAACAAAATGGTATAAATCTAAAGCAATTAAAAAAATCCAAAGCAAAACTTCTATATCTAACCCCGTCACATCAATATTTTTTTGGAGTTACAACTCCTATTGCAAATAGAATTGAGATAATAAATTGGGCAAAAGAGAATAACTCCTATATCATTGAAGATGATTATGATAGTGAATTAAGTTATAACAATAAACCAATCCCTGCAATGCAAGGCATTAACAATAATACTCAAGTAATATATACGGGAACTTTTTCAAAATCTTTATCTCCCTCATTAAGAATTGCATATTTAGTTTTACCTGTTAAACTACTAGAAAAATACAAAAAAGAGTTTGATTATCCCTTTTCAAATATTCCCATAGATATACAAAAAACCCTTGCTTTATTTATAAAAGAGGGATTTTGGGATAGGCACTTAAGAAAGGTAAGAACTCAAAATAAAAAGAAACATGATATTTTAAAAGAGGAACTTCTTAATACTATGGGGAAAGATATAAAGATTTTAAAAGAGGGTTCTGGTTTAAATATACTAATTAAATCTATGGTTAATATTGATTTATTAAAATTTCAAGAGGAGTGTAGAAAAAACTATATTAAAATCTATCTAAGAGAGATTTCAAAAGAACAAACAGTTTTATCTATGGGTTTTGGTGGCTTTAAAGAAGAAGAGTTAAAAAAAGCTATAAAAATATTTAACTCCCTTTGGCAAAAAGAAAAAAGGGATAAAAATATCAAAGATTAAGAATACTTGTATTAATCTTTGTCAATTTAATAAAAAGATTATTTATGCTAAAAAATATTTCAATTATTGTTATTCCTGTTTTTATTTATTTAATTTTATCAAATTTTATAGTAGATCAGAAAGATATTATTCTTATTAGTACCATTGCTACAACTATTATATTTTGGGCTACAAACTTAGTACCTAGTTTTCTAAGTTCTTTATTATTTCTTTTTTCTTGTACTATTTTTTCTTTAAGTTCAAAAGAGATTATATTTTCAGGATTTTCCTCTTCTGCCTTTTGGTTAGTTTTTGCAGGAATGTTAATAGCAAGTGCAATAAAAAATGTAAATCTTACAAATAGAGTTTCAAAATATTTTGCAAATATAAAAAATATCAGTTATTTAAATCTAATAGTATCAATTGCTATTTTTTCTACTATTTTTAGTTTTATTATGCCTTCTAGTGTTGGAAGAGTTGTATTAATGGTTCCTATTTCAATAGCTGTTGCAAATAGTTTTGGATTTAAAGAGAACGATAAAGGCTATATTGGAATACTTCTAGCTTTTATTTTAACTACATCTATGTCAGGTTTTACTATTCTTCCTGCAAATGTACCCAATATGATCCTTTCTGGTCTTGCCTCACAAATCTATAATTATGAAATCTTATATTCGCACTATTTAGTAAGCAATTTTATAATTTTAGGGTTTTTAAAAAATATCATAATTGTAGGTTTGATTTACTATTTTTTCAATGATAAAGCAAAAATATCAAATAAAAACAGAACAAAAGTTAAACTTGACAAAAATGAGATAATTGTACTTATTACAATATTTATAATGATCCTATTTTGGGCTACCGATTTTATTCATAAAATTTCACCTAGTATTATTGCTATTTGTGGAATAATTTTCCTTGGATTGCCTTTTATTGGTATTATAAAAACAGAAGATTTAAATAGTTTAAAATTTTCATCTTTATTATTTGTAGCTACAGTTATTGGACTTGGAAGTGTTGTTGCCAATAGTGATTTTATTAGAACATTATTATCTAATGCTATAGATTTTTATGAACCATCAGAATATGAAATAATAAACTATTTAAAAGTAAGCTTATTTATGTCATTAACTGGGATATTCACAACACAGCCGACTATTCCTGCTATTTTTACACCTCTAGCCCAACATATAAGTGATGTTACAGGATTTAATCTAAATCAAATATTTATGATACAAGTTGCTGCTTATTCAAATATATTTTTTTCATATCAAGCACCACCTTTGATTGTAGGGCTAGCGCTTGCAAAAATAAAACAAAAATATGTATTAAAAATATTAATTACAACAGCTATTATAACTACCCTATTTTTATATCCATTAGAATATTTTTGGATAAAACTTTTAAACATATAGAAGATAGAGAACTATCTTCTATTTTATTTTAAATATTCAAGACCAGTTTTTGCATCTTCCATTGTTTGTTTTATATAAGCAATCGATTCTTCTAGTTTTTTAGTTTCCCACTCATCCAATGTAACAGGTAATTGAGTAATTACCCCCTCTCGTCCAATAATACAAGGCATACTTAAAGCAACATCGCCATTGTGTCCATATTGTCCTTTTAGTGTTGTAGAAGTTGGATAGATACTTCTTTCATCCAACATAACAGCTTTTGCCATAGTTATTGCAGCTTGTGCAACACCAGCATTTGTCCAACCCTTTCCATTAAAAACTTTATAAGCTGCAGAAACAATCTCTTTTTGTATAATTTCTGGATTTAAAATATGATTTTTTGTTTTAAAATATTTGGGTAAATCTTTAAAATTTATACCAGAGATATTTAGATTGCTTAAAACTGGAAAAGCAGTTTTTCCATGTTCTCCCATCATATATCCAGTTACAGATTTTGGATCAATATCATAAATATCAGCAATCACTTTTCTAAGTCTTGCTGAATCAAGCATTGTACCAGTACCAAAAACTCTGCCTTTTGGATAAGCAAACTCATTTTCTGCAATATAAACCATAGTATCCAAAGGATTTGTAATAAGTATAATAATTGCATCTTTTGTATATTTGGTTATACCTGTCATAACTTCTCTTATTACTTCACAATTTGTTTTTGTAAGAAGAGCTCTATCTGGTTCTGCTGTAGGGTCATTTTCATTTGGTATTACACTAGGACCAGCTGCAACTATAATAACATCAGCATCTTTACACTGTTCATATCCACCACTTGTAACTTTTATATTGTTCATATATGTAAGCGCTGTTGCTTGTGCTTGATCCAAAGCCTCTCCATAGGCAACATTTTCTAATATATCTATTACACCTATCTCTCCAAACAATCCAATTTTCATAGCATCTGCTAAAACATAAGAACCAACATGCCCAACACCTACAACAACTAATTTATTTATATGCATTTATATCTCTCCCTCAAATTTTGATTCAAAAAAATAATAGAACCATTTAACTATCAAAAAGTTCCAATAAATAGTAAACTTTATAACTATGCAATTAAGCCTAATAATAGTGATAAAAGGAGCAAATATTCACTTTAAGAAAGGTAAAATAAAATTATTTTTATTTTAGAAAACTTTAGAGTTACTCTTAATATTAGTTCTATATAGAGCTTTTAAACAGTAAATATAATTTTAAATCAATATTTATTAATTTTCTTTTAATATTTAATAAAAAAGTAGTTATCTTCATTAATAAGTTATTTATTTTAAAATTATAAAATAGTTATTAATTCTAATTTACAAGGAGCATATAATGAGCGAAAAAAAAGTTTACCAAATGTATATTAATGGTCAGTTTATATCAAAAAATGAAACAATTCCAGTAATAAACCCTTCTGATAAACAAGTAATCTCTTATATTCCAAAGGGTACAAAAGAGGATGTGGCAAAAGCTGTAGATGCAGCATATGAAGCACAAAAATCTTGGGAAAAACTTCCTGCAATTCAAAGAGCCTCTTACCTAAAAAAGATTGCTCAAAAGATTAGAGATAATGTTGATATGTTAGCAAAAACAATTACAGAAGAACAAGGAAAAGTTTTAGGTTTAGCTACTGTTGAAGTTAATTTTACAGCTGATTATATTGATTATATGGCTGAGTGGGCAAGACGATATGAAGGAGAAGTTCTTCAAAGTGATAGACCAAATGAGAATATCTTTTTGTTTAAACTTCCTGTTGGAGTTGCTGCTGGTATTTTACCTTGGAATTTCCCTTTCTTTTTAATTGCAAGAAAACTTGCCCCTGCACTTTTAACAGGAAATACTATTGTAATAAAACCAAGTACAGACACACCAAACAATGCCTTTGAATTTGCAAAACTTGTTGATGAAATTGATTTACCCAAAGGGGTGTTTAATCTCGTTTCAGGTTCTGGTTCAGAGATAGGAAATGCACTTGCAAAGAATGAAAAAGTTGGAATTGTAAGTTTTACAGGTAGTGTTCCAACTGGGGTTAAAATTATGGAAGCAGCTGCAAAAAATGTAACAAGAGTATCTTTGGAACTTGGAGGAAAAGCTCCTGCGATTGTTATGGGTGATGCAAATATAGATTTAGCTGTTGAGGCAATTAAAAACTCAAGAGTTATAAACAATGGACAAGTTTGCAATTGTGCAGAGAGAGTTTATGTACACAAAAGCATAGAAAAAGAGTTTACTCAAAAGATGATAGAAGCCATGTCTGCCACTACTTATGGAGATCCACTTAAAGAGGAAGTTGATATGGGTCCTCTTATTAATGAAGCTGCAATAAAACATGTACAATCACTTGTGGATGGAGCAGTAAAAGAGGGAGCAACTGTTGTAACAGGAGGGAAAATTGCATCTAGAGATGATGGATTTTATTATGAACCAACAGTAATTACAAATGTAAAACAAAATATGAAAATTATACATGAAGAGATATTTGGTCCTGTTCTTCCAATTGTAACTTTTGAGACTTTTGATGAAGCAATTGCAATGGCAAATGATAGTGAGTATGGACTAACTTCATCAATATATACTCAAAATATTGATTTGGCAATGAGAGCTTGCAAAGAGATAAAATTTGGAGAAACATATATCAACAGAGAAAACTTTGAAGCTATGCAAGGTTTCCATGCAGGTTGGAGAAAATCTGGTATTGGTGGAGCCGATGGGAAACATGGACTTGAAGAGTTTTTACAGAAAAAAGTTGTATATCTACAATATGATATGAATAGACAATACTAAATAAAGAGTTAGCAGTTCTGCTAACTCTTAAAACTATTTTATCTTCCATAATATGAGATTATAGAAGCCTTTTGTAATGTATGGAAATTTAAAGTAAATCCTACAGTAGGTGCATTTGCATTTTCATCAAGTCCAAGTTTTTCAACATCTAAAGCATATATTGTAAAGACATATCTATGGGCTTTATCTCCTTTAGGAGGACAAGCTCCACCAAATCCTGGTTTACCATAATCAGTAATACTTTGAACAATATCTTTTGAGATTTTGTTTCCAAACCCTTCTTCCAAAGATGTTTTATCTTTAGGAATATCAAACACAATCCAATGCCACCATCCTGAACCTGTTGGTGCATCTGGATCATACACAGTTAATGCAAATGATTTAGTCTCTTTTGGAGCACCACTCCAAGACAACTTTGGTGAGATATTTTCCCCCACACATCCAAAACCATTAAAAACCTGTTTACTTGTTAATTGCCCTTTTAAATCATCACTTTTTAAAGTAAAATTATCTGCAAATAAAATTGTTATACCAAAAGCCAATAATATTAATATTTTTTTCATTACTACTCCTCATTTATATAAACTTTTTGAATAAAAGTATGAAATTATATCAAAATCTCTTCTTTAAAAAATAAAAATTTTTTATTTAATTTTTCAATTTTAATCTTTTTGGAACAGCAGTTTAAGTAAAATATTTTTACGTTTTAACATCTAAAGGTTAGCAATGATTTTAAAAAAAATACATTATATTATCTCATTTTTATTAGTTCTTTTATCTATATTACTTACAATCCTAGTTCCAGGTGGTCCAGTAGAAACAAGAGACTTCTCTCACTACAGTGAAACCGTTTTAGCCTTGTTTAACATCTTTCTTACCATATTGGGGCTTCTTAGTTTTATTGTGGCTTTTTTGGTTGCCAAAAGGAAAAAGTATTCTATAGTTTTAAGTGCTCTTTTTGCTTTGCTTTATATTCTTGTATATCTATTTGATTTATTAAAAATCTTTCCAACAAGTCCTGTAACTATGCCATCAACTCTTTTTCTTATAGAGGTTATAAGCACTTTTATAGGATTTATTTTAATTTATTTATGTGTTAAATATAATAATCTCGAAGCAAAAAATAATGAAAATATCACTATAAAATTCTCTTTTTATAAAATTGTTTCAACCTTGATAGTTTTATTATTTGCTATAGGAATAGTGATTTTTGCAACAAAATCTGCAATGGGGTAATAACTAAAATAATAATATTTATCCCATCAAAGTTATATTGAACCTTTAAATAATATTATTTATATTAGAATTATTTTAACAATTCGTAAGGTTCAATATTAAAAATCTTTGCTATCTTATAAATATGTCCTAAATTAAAATGTTTTCCATATTTACAGTTCTCACAATTTGAATAAAATGCAACTGAGTTAATCCCTATTTCTAATGCCACATCCAACTGCTTTAAGTTATTTTCTAATCTTATTTTTTTAATATTTTTTGATATTCTTTTATGAAAAAAATCAACCTCACATTGGGTTGAGTTAGTAAAAATATTCATTATTTTATTTATCCTATAAAAACTTTTATTAAAACTGTAGAGAATTAGAGTATAGATATCTAAACAGAAATTACTATTATATACTTAGAGTTTTTTTTTATCTTTATCCTATAGGATAAATCAAATATTCAAAATATAAAACACTATTTCATATACAAAATACTTTTTATTATAATTTTTTATATATTTAATACATTAGTAATTCTTAATATTTTTATAATAAATACAAATAATTTATCCTATAGGATATAGATATCGTATATAGTAGTAAGATACAATAATAGCTAGATGAAAAATGATATTAAAAGATCTCTATGAATAAAAATGATTTATTTACTGAAAAAAATTATAGAATTCTACAATTAGCTGATGAAATTACACATGCAATAAATGAATGGAAAACTAAATTAAATAAAATATATACTATGTCATCAGGGACTTTAGTTAACAGTGAATATGGTTTGGTTACAGAAGCTACGTATAATGAAACCTTAGTTTCAATAAATGAAAATATTGCATCAATAATAAATACTATTAACTCCTTTGAGACTTTTTTATGGGATAGAAAAGAAATCAAACAATTTAATATTAATAATACTTTACAAAATATAGTATCTTCCTACACTTCTATTTATAAAAAATACAATATCTCTATTGAAACTGATTATTTTACTACTATTTATATTTTTGGTTATGAAAATGAATTATCGAAAATATTTCTATATATTTTAAAGTCATTAATAAATGTTCTAAAAAATAAGAGTGAATCTAAACTTGTAGTAATTAATACGCAAACAAATAAAAACAAAACTATCATTACATTTAAAAGTACTAATGTCACTGTTGATGAGATTCCCTTAGATATTAGTTTACATATATCAAAAAAGATTATTGAAGAATATTATAAAGGAGAGATAAAAATAGCAAATAAAAAGTTTAAATTTAAAGGGAAAAGTGTCTATGGAATTGAGGTTTGTATTCACTTAAGTAGCATTGAATAATATAATCAAATTATTTAATTTTATTTCTAATAATAAATATAAGAATAAAGATGGAGAAAAATATGTTTAAAAATATAAAAATCACTACAAAATTAAGTTTAGGTTTTGGAATTGTTTTAGTACTAATTGGTGTACTTGGATTTATTTCTTTACAACGAATGAGCATGATAAATGAAGAATCATCAATAATGTCAAATAATTGGATGCCAAGTATCAAAGTGGTAGAAGAGATTAATACTAATACTTCTGATCTACGTATTACAGAATACTTACATGTATTATCACAAACTCCAGAAGATATGAAAAAAGCAGAAGATGAAATGGCAGAAGTATTAAATACTATCAAAAAAAATCGTGCAATATATGAAAAATTAATTTCTTCTTCTGAAGAGCAAGATGTATATGATATGTTCTCAAAAGAGTTTAGCAATTATTTAAAAATAAATGAACACCTATTAAAGGTTTCGAGACAAAATAAGACAGAAGAAGCAATGAAAATTTTACAAGAAGGGGAATCTTCATTTAATAAATACTCTTCTGAGATGCTTAAATTGGTTGAAATGAATATTAAAGGTGGACAAAAAGCTAGTGAAAGAGGAGATATCGAATATGAAGATGCAAAAACAATGGTTCTTGTGATTATTGTTGCAGCACTTATATTAGGAATTGGAACAGCTTTTCTTATTATTAAAGAGATTGTTAATAAACTAAATAGATTCCAAATAGGATTAATAGCATTCTTTAAATACTTAAATCGAGAGATAGCAGAAGTAAAATTGATAGAAATCGATTCATCAGATGAATTTGGCAGTATGGCAAAAGTAGTAAATGAAAATATTGAAAAAACTGAAAAGGGTATAGAAGAAGATAGGAAATTAATAGATGAAACTATTGCAGTATTAGGGGAATTTGAACAAGGTGACTTAGTGCAAAGATTAGATTTAAATGTATCAAATCCAGCTTTAATGCAGCTAAAAGATGTATTAAATAAAATGGCAGATAATCTAGAAAATAATATTAATAATGTATTAGATATTGTAGAACAATACTCTTCATATAACTATTTAAACAAAATATCTACAAAAGGATTAAAAGAACATCTTTTAAAACTTGCCTCTGGAGTAAATAATTTAGGCGATTCGATAACTGAAATGTTAGTGGAAAATAAATCAAATGGTTTAACACTAGAAAAAAGCTCAAATAGTTTACTAAATAATGTAGATAAATTAAATAAAAGTTCCAATGAAGCAGCAAGTTCACTTGAAGAAACGGCAGCAGCTTTAGAAGAGATAACAAGTAATATTAGAAGTAATACAGAAAACATAGCAAAAATGTCTCAACTTTCAGTTGGAGTAACTGAATCAGCGAATAAAGGTGAAAAACTAGCAAATGACACAACATTAGCAATGGAAGATATAAATATACAAGTTGCTGCAATAAGTGAAGCTATAAGTGTAATAGACCAAATAGCTTTCCAAACGAATATTCTAAGTTTAAATGCAGCAGTGGAAGCGGCAACGGCAGGTGAAGCAGGAAAAGGTTTTGCTGTTGTTGCAGGGGAAGTTAGAAACTTAGCATCTAGAAGTGCTGAAGCTGCAAGTGAAATAAAATCATTAGTAGAAAATGCAACAAATAAAGCTAATGATGGGAAAAATATTGCAGATGAGATGATAAAAGGATATAAAATATTAAATGAAGATATCCAAGAAACAACAAATCTAATCTCTGATGTTGAAAATGCTTCAAAAGAACAGCTTTCTGGAATAGAACAAATAAATATTGCTGTAAATCAATTGGATCAGCAAACACAAGAAAATGCAATAATTGCATCTGAAACACAAGATATTGCAAGCTTAACAGATCAAATAGCTAAATTTATAGTAAATGATGCCAATAAAAAAGAATTTAGAGGGAAAGATAATGTTGTAGCTAAAAAAAATAAAAAAGAGAAAGAGACAAAAGAAAAGTCAAAAACCACAATACAAAAAGAAAATATCAAAGACGAAAAAGATAATGATGATTGGGAAAACTTTTAAATAAATTCTTAAATTGTGATAGGCTACGCCTTATCACAATTAGAGACCGTTTAGAATTTTGTGTCAATGACTGATAGTTGAATGAAATTATATCATAGTCAACTAAAGTTCCAAAAACTACAGGTTGTTGAACTTTTATATATTATAGACATCAGTTATTCATAAATTGATGATTTTAGATGGTTGGCATATCAACTAATACTTTATTACTATATAGCCCTTATTTTTAGGGTTTATTATATATCAATGTACTCAAATGACCTTTTAAAAATATATCTACATAACTTTCAAAATGCAATAATGTACTATTCAAAAAATAGGCAACTAAGTATAATTCCAAAAAAGGAGTACAAATGGAATTTCAAACTAAAGTAGCAATAGTAGTTGCTGAAGACTTACAAAGTTGGCAAAAATTAAATGTAGTCTCTTTTTTAACTTCTGGAATTGTGGGACAATCTCCACAAATAATTGGAGAAATATATATAGACAAATCAGGAAAAGAATATTCTCCTTTAAGTATTCAACCAACGATAATCTTAAAAACTTCTAGAGAAAAGTTACAGACTATTCTTCAACGTGCAAAATCTAAAGAAATCACAGTTGCATTATATATCGAAGATATGTTTGCCACTGGTCACGACTCTGCCAATAGGGAAACAGTTCGTGCTTATAAAACAGAAAATCTTCCTGTGGTTGGAATTGGTATAAGAGCAGAAAAAAAGATTGTTGATAAAGTGACTAGAGGTGCGAAACTACATGAATAGTAAAAGGAGTCAGTTATGAGATTTATAAAACTAATGCTATTAATTTTATTTTCTTTAATAGTAATAAAAAGTTTAAGTGCTGGAAGTATTAACCAAGCTGATAAGGGAGCTAAATCTACTTTAACAAATAGCAGTAAAGAAATATTCTTTAAATTACATTGTAATATGTAATAGCAAAAAAAGGAAAAAACATGAATATATTATCATTTTTAATCTACTGTATTATCATCACATTTACCCCAGGCCCTACTCATATAGTTACTTTGTCAACTGTTCAAAACTATGGAGTAAAAAGAGCAGTTAGTTTTTGTTATGGAGCATCTATTGCTTTTGTAATTATTTTAGTATTGTCTGTTATTTTAAACTCTTTATTGGCTTCATTTATACCAAAAGCTATGCTTGTAATGGAAATAATTGGGGCAAGCTATATTTTATATTTAGCATATCAAATTTATAATATGGATAATTCATCAAATGAGAAAAAAGATTTTGGCACTTTTAAATCTGGATTTTTAATGCAGTTTATAAATCCAAAAGTGATTCTTTTTTGCATAACAGTTTTTCCAAGTTTTATTATGCCTTATTATAGCTCTTTATTTGAGTTACTTATTTTTGCTATTGTTGTTGCAAGTATAGGTTCAATGTCATTCTTTTTCTGGGTAATATTTGGAAGCTTATTAAAGTCATTTTTGAAAAAACATAAAAGAATTTCAAATACATTATTATCCCTGTTTTTAGTATATTGTGCTATTATGATATCAGGAGTTACGGAGTTTAGCTAAAAATATGGATAAATTTATATATAAAAATAAATTAGATATTACTGCTTTATCTGCAAAAATGAGTAAATTCTCTTATAAAAAACATGCACATGAAGAATACACCTTAGGTGTTACTTTAAATGGTGTTCAACAATATAACTTAGAAGGAGTTTCTCAAACATCATATAAAAATGGTGTTATGCTTTTTAATCCAGAACAAGTACATGATGGAAAGGCAGGGAACTTCAAAGATGGATTAGATTATGTTATGCTTTATATTAAACCTGAACTATTTTTAGAAGCTTTAGAAAAAAAAGATATAGTCACTTTTTCTAAACCTATTGTTTATGAAGATAAATTGAAAAATGATATATTAAACCTTTCTTATTCAATATTAAACAATAAAGACATCACTTTATGTAATGAACTATATTTAAACTTGATGAGTAATTTTACTTCAAAAGACTTCTCTTTAGAATATACAAATGAAACAGAATTTATAAAAAAAGCAAAAGAGATTATTTACTATAATCTTGATGAAGTTCTAGATATTGATGAAATATCTAAAGAATTAAGTATTTCAAAATTTCAATTTATTAGGATTTTTAAAGCAAATACAGGAATAACTCCTTATCAATATTTTTTAAACTGTAAAATAGTTCATGCAAAAAAACATTTGGATACAACAAAAGATTTATATGGAACTGTAGTTGAGTTTGGATTTACTGATCTTTCCCATTTAAATAGGCATTTTAAAAGAGTTTATGGTGTTACAGCGTATGAATATATATCAAAGAGTTAAAATAAAGAAATAACAATTAATACCACAAAAAATTCTGAGTAATCTTATCAACAACCTCTATTATTTAAGTCAGTTAATACTTGAAGCCAAAAATTAGCTCCCTCACTTTCTGATAAATAAAGTCCTAATATCTCTTTTCTGCCATTTAGTCTAACAGCAAGTATAGTATAAACTGCTTTTGAGATATATCTACCATTCTCTTTAATTTTATAATGTATTGCATCAAGCCACACAAATGGATAAATCGATTCAAGAGGTCTTTGTTGCCACTTGGTATTACTTTGTCAATAACAGCACTAATAGTAGCTTTGGAAAACTCTAATCCGTACATCTCTTCAATATGTTCGGATATTTGAGAATAACTATTACCTAAAGCATACAAAGATAAAATTTTTTGTTCTATATGCTCAGAGATATGAGTTTGATGTTTTTTAACTATTTGAGGTTCATAAGAACCGTTTCTATCTCTTGGAACATCAAGTTCAAATTCACCAACACTACTTTTCATAGTTTTAGAAGATTTGCTATTCTTTCTGTTTTTATTTATCTCTCTTATAAGATGAGATTCAAGTTCTGCTTGTAATGCAGCTTCGGTAAGTTGTTTGATAAGTGGAGCTAAAACTCCATCTTTACCATCTATTTTTGCACCTGCTTTTATTTGTTCAAGTACATCAGTTAAATCAAGTGTTTGATTCATAGTTCAATCCTTTAGAATAAATTCTATCAGACTGACATAAAATTTCTAACACTCCCCACAATTACTCATACATTATATTAAAACCTTCCTCTTCTTTTGGTTCTTGAAAATATTTGGTAATTGCATCAAAAGTTGCTTCATCTATCAAAGGAGCATCTTTTGGTAAGTTTTCATTTCTTTTTTTTAGTTGCTCTTTACACACTTCATCACTTCTTTTTACATAATACATAATATGTTCAACATTTGCTGTTTCAAATATATTTTTAAACCACTGCCTTTGAGAAACAGTATTTGCTGGAAAATCCAAAACAACTTCATTGCCTTTTTTTAAAAGGTCAATAATAAATTCAAACATCGTATCTTTTAATCTTTTTGAATACTTTATATAATCTTCAATGGTTTTTATTTCATCGGGATATAACTTTTTTAAAAGTTCATCTTCACTTAAAAAAATGGCATTATGTTCTTTAGAGAGTTTTTTTGACAGTGTCGATTTACCTGCTGCCATTTTTCCACACATAAAATGCAATTTATTTTTCATTTTCCACCCTTTGCATACTAAAATTTATTAACTCTTTTTTAATTTTTAGATTTATTGAATAGATTTAGCATAACCAATCGCATTTTGTACCGCTTTTTTAGCTTGGGGAGAATTTTTCCAACAACTGCTTCCCAAAATATCTGAAACAATATCTGTAATCTCTTCCAGACTACTTTTAGATAAAACCTCCAACGAATCAATACCTATTTGCTCAAATCTTTTTATAACTGTTTCGCCTACAAACTTTACTTCTAAAAGCTTTTGTTTTTCTTCTTTTGAAAATGGCATTTAAATCCTTTATATATATTAAAATAACTCTATAATTTTTTTTGAATAATCTTTATTGTTTTAATTTTTCTATTTTCTCTAATGCAACTTCTAAATTTTTAACTATTTGTTCATTTAAATTATAGGCACTAAGTTTTCCTTTATTTTCTTTAATATACTCTTCAGATTTTTTCAATATTTTTTTTAGAAAAGCATCTTCTACAAATAAGTTTTCTTTTCCCTTATAATATCTATCTTTTAAAATTCCTCCAAAATAATGCATAGTTAAGCCATCTGTGTTAATAAGTACATTAACTAAATTATTAATATTTATATTATTTAATATTGGTTTATCTTTATAATAAATAAATCTAATATCATTTTTACCTTCTAATAAATCAAGAAGTATTTGTGTATCTTTTTCTTTTATTGCTAAAATGATTTTTTCTGAATCTTCTTTTTGCTTTAAATTCTTTTTTTCTTCCAAAACTTCATCTATATAACTTTTCAATTTTTCAAAATTTTCACTTTCAAAATATGCAATATTTTCATAACTTGTATCGGTAATTGCTCTATTTTTTATAAAGTATATATCCTCTATATTAAAATTATTTTCATCAAATAATACTTTAAAATTTATCTTTATTAAATCAAAAAGTTTTTCAAATTCAATATCTAATAACTCTTTTTCTTGAAAAAATAACAACAAGGAAGATATAAACTTAAAATGTTTATAATCCTTATATTCATTAGATTGAAACCTTTTAAATACATCTTCTAACAGTATTATAAATTCCTCATCTGTTAAATTATGAAAAGAGCTTAACTTTTTCCATGAAGGAGTATTTTCATCAATGTAGTATTTGCTATTTTCTAAAGCTTTTTCAATTTCATCTTTTTGAATATTTGAATTAATTAATATTTCTTTCCATTGTACAATAGAGATAATCACATCAGAATTATCATCATGTTTATATTTATCTAAAAAAGTTAATTCTTCTTTCTTTTTAAAAGAAAACAATGATAAAAAATTAGAGTTTTGTTCATCATTAAGCAAATCTAAAACTTCATCATTCCCTCGTTTTATTTCAAAAGAAAAGAGAAAAAACCAATATAAAATATCTTTAATCATCTCTTCTTTTTCATAATATTTTATTAAAATTTCATCATGAAGCCTTTCAAAATCAAGTAACGTTTGTCTTAAAAACCTAAGATTATTTGATTTTGAATTTTTAAAAAGTTTTAATATTTTTGATTTTTCTTTTTCTAAAATATCTTCTTTTACTCTTTTCTCATTTTTTAATTCACTTAAAAAACTATCAAATGCAGCACTCGGATTTGTTTTAAACTCAAAAGTTTTTCCAATAAGTTTTTCTTTTATTTGAGGATATTTATCCGTTTTTTCTAGTTCTTCTTCATTTGCAATAAGAATTACTTTATAAGATTGATGTTCTACAAAAAAGTTTATATATCCAAGTAAATCAATAATATTTATACCACTTCTTTCTAAATCATCAAATATTAAAATATAATCTTTAGTATTTAATAAATCTTCAGGCTTAAAATTAGGTATTTGAACACTTGCATTTCCATCAGCTTTTCCATCAGCTTTTCCATCATCATTTAAATCAATTTTTAAAGTACCTTTTAAAAGTTGTTTAGCAATTTTTCCTGCAAAAATAGTTTTTTTATTGTAAAGTCTTGGATGTATAGCTTCTAAAAACTTAGTTTCTATTTCATCAAAAGAAGTAACTCCATACAAACTTACATAAATATATTTTTGTTGATTTTTATATAATTGTTTTTTATACCCATTAATAAAATGTGTTTTTCCACTTCCCCACTTTCCCTTTAAAAGGACTGCATATTGAGGATTTGGAAGTTTTGTATAATAATCTAAAAATTCATTAATATATTTATTAGGCATACTTCACCTTTCTATTCAAGTTTTTCATTATATCTAATTCTTTTTTTCAACCCTAAACCCCATCACTTTATCATCTGTCTTTTTTGTATCTTCAAGTATTTGAGTAAGTAGTTCAAAGGCTGTTTTGATATGTTTAGTATTTTCTATTGTTTGATTTTTATTTAGTTTCAAATCTTCTTTTAGATTTTTTAGTTCTATTACTATATCTTTATAAGTTATTGCAAACTCTCTAAGCTTTGTAAAGGTGCGCATGATGTTTATAGTTACATCTGTGGCAACTTTACTTTTTAGTACAGTTGCTAGCATATATACGCCCTGTTCTGTAAACACTTTAGGTAATGTTCTTGTTTTAGTAAATTTTGTGGTCGAAATTTTCGACCGCAAAACTTCAAACTCTTTTTCACTAAGTTCAAAATAAAAATCTTCAGGAAATTTTTCAGGGTTATTTTTTACAGCTTCATTTATTCTTTTAGTTTCTACTTGATAAAGAGTTGCCAAGTCACTATCTAACATCACTTTTAAGTTACGAATATCATAGATTTGATTTTCAATCAATTGTTTTGGTAAGTTTTCCATAGAACTACTCCATAATAAATATAAAGTAATTCTATCAATGTTTTGTAGAAATAATAAAAAATATTACATAATGTAATTAAATCTAAAAGTTTTTAATCAAGTCCTCAAAAACAGCAGTTAACCCTTCTACTTCTTTAACTGTAGTTCTCTCACCAATACTATGAATAGTATCATTTATAACACCAAACTCTATGGCTTCTATTCCAAAAGCTCCAAAATATCTGGCGTCAGAAGTTCCTCCATGTGTTGAGTGTTTTGTGGTTACTCCTAAAACCTCTTTTATAGAGTTTTCCATAGCTTTTACCACTTTTGATTCTTTATTGGTTACAAAAGGAAATGAGCCTTGTGTGCTCACAAAGTCATACTCTAAACCTTCTAAATTTTTATGGATAAATGCTTCTACAGACTCTCTTGTGGTATTGGTTGAATTTCTTACATTGAACATCAGTTTCAGTTCATTTGGTGTTACATTTGTAACTTCCATACCACCTCTTATATCAGTTATTACCATCTTTGATGGGGCAAAATATTCATCTCCATTATCAAGGTTATACCCTGCTAGTTTTGGTAAAATTGAGGCAAAGTTATGAACTGGATTAATGCATTTTTCAGGGTATGCAGCATGACCTTGTTTACCTTTTATAGTGATATATCCATTTATACTTCCACGTCGCCCTACTTTTATAGCATCACCAAAAACCTCTTCACAAGTTGGTTCTGCTACAACTGCATAATTTGGTATAAAGTCTATCTCTTTTAAGTGTTCAAGCATTTTGATAGTTCCATAAGTTCCCTCACCCTCTTCATCACTTGTCATTAAAATTGAAAGTGTTCCATCAAAATTTTGTGCATGTTTACAAGCATATAAAAAGGCAGCATCACCACTTTTCATATCTTGAGAACCTCTTGCACTTATTACTCCATCTACAACTTCTGCTGCAAAAGGGTCTATTTCCCAACCCTGCCCTACAGGTACTACATCTATATGTCCTGCAAAACATAAGTGTTGCTTTTTCTCATTGAATTTTTTATAAAAAAATCTATTTTTTACACCTTCCATATCAACTTTGATACACGACCAAGTATCACCTAAATACTCTTCTATAAAATCAAAAGCTCCATCATCATGGGGTGTAAGTGATTTAAATCTTAATAGTTTTTGAAATAACTCTATGCTTGTCATCTTTTTCCTTTTCTAGCGCAATTTTAACAAATACTAAATAAAAGAATAGAGCATTTTTATACATAAAAACATTAGTAAACAAGCAAAATATTTCTTTACAGTATCAACAGGTAAAGTGTGAGCTAGTTTTACTCCTATTGGTGCAGTTAGATAACTAAAAAGTGCAATAAAAAAGAAAGCTGGAAGAGAGACAAAACCAAATACATAGTGTTCTAAATCTGTATTTTCCCAACCATTTACAATAAATCCCAAAGTTCCACTTACAGCAATGGGAAAACCAACAGCAGCACTTGTTCCTATTGCTTTTCTAATATCCACATTTTGCCAAATAAGATAAGGAACGGTTAAAGAACCTCCTCCAATTGATACCATTGCTGAGATTGCCCCAATTATTGTTCCAGCAGTAAATTGCAACTTTGGACCTGCTATTTTTCTACTTGGTTTTGGCTTCTTATTTAAAAACATTTGAATAGATACATACGCCATAAAGATTGAAAAGAAAATTGCTAAATGTTTTGAACTAAGAATAGAAGCAAGAAAAGTTGCTAAAAAAGTTCCTATTATTATTCCAGGAGCAAGCATTTTAAAAACATCCCATAAAACTCCACCTTTTTTGTGGTGTGCTCTTAGACTTGAAATTGAGGTAACAACAATTGTTGCCATTGAAGTTCCTAATGCCATATGCATCATATTCTCAGAAGGCATCTCTTGCATAAAAAATATCATTGTTAAAGCTGGAACAATAATTCCACCACCACCTATTCCAAAAAGTCCAGCTGCTACTCCAACAAAAGAGCCAAGAAGGATGTAAAGTATGATTGATTCTATTCCTAACATTGTATTGTCCTATTAAGTTTGAGAAGTGTATATTAACACTTCTTCTCTTAAATAGTTAATTACAAAGCCATGGCAAACTTTACAATAAAAAACCCACCAAAAATCAACCATAAGAATAAAATAAATGCTAAATATACAGGTTTTGCTCCCACATCTTTAAACTTATCAAAACTTGTCTCCATTCCAAGGGCTGACATTGCCATTGTTAAAGCAAATGTATCAAGATTATTTATTGTATCAACAGCAACTAAAGGTAAAAATTCAAAAGAGTTAAAACCTACTACAACAATAAACATAACAGCAAACCAAGGTATTGTTATCTTTGCTCTTTTATCTTTTGTCTTCTCTTTGGCAGTTTTTGCCAACCAAATTGATAAAAAAATTAGAAAAGGAGCTATCATCATAACCCTAATCATTTTTACAATAATTCCATTAGAACTTGCTTCACTTCCAATTGCATTTCCAGCTGCAACTACATGGGCAACTTCATGAATAGTTCCACCAATATATACTCCCATAGCTGTTTGATTAAAAGGAATAAATCCAGCTTTATATAAAAATGGGTACAAAAACATAGCAATTGTTCCAAATAAGACTACCGTTGAGACTGCAACTGCACTTTTATATGGTTTGGCATTTATAACTGGTTCAGTTGCTAAAACTGCTGCTGCACCGCAAATAGAACTTCCTGCTGTTGTTAAGATTGTTGTATCTCTATCTAATTTTAAAATTTTTGTTCCAACAAAATATCCAATAACAAAAGTTAAAAATACAACTAAAGCACTAACTAAAACACCACTAAATCCAACAGCTTCAATACTTTGGAAAGTAAGTCTAAAACCATAAAAAACTATACCTGTTCTTAAAATAGTTTTTGTAGAGAAGATTATTCCTGGTTGCCACTCTTTTGGTAATCTATTTCTTAAAGTATTTGCATAAAGCATCCCTAGAATAATTCCAATAATCAAAGGACTAATTCCTAAGTTTTTAAAAACTCTAAACTCTGCTAAAAAAGTAGCAGCGCAGGCAAAAAGAGCAACAAAAAGTATTCCATTTAGTGTATTTTCCCTATTCTCTTTTGTAAACATAATAAACCTTTAAATTAAAAATAAAATTGAGTATATCACTTGAGATTTAATTTGTAAAATATATTATTTTTAATATAATAATTAATATTTTTTATAAGGAGAGAGGGTATGACCTTAAAAGAGTTAAATTTTTTCTATAAACTTTGTGAAAATCCAGCAGTTAGCCAAGTAGCAAATGAGCTTAATATAAGCCAATCAGCAGTCTCTTTGGCAATAAAATCTTTAGAAGGAAAATTGGAAGAGGAGCTTTTTGATAGGGTTGGTAAAAAACTTATCTTAAATGATAGGGGAAAATATTTTAAAAAAATAACCTATGAACACTATCTTTCATTAATTGATGCAAAAACAATATTCCAAAACAATAAACTAGCAGGAACGTTAAATGTTGCAGCAAGTAAAACAATTGCAAACTTTATAATGCCAAATATCTATTATGATTTTTTATCACAATATAAAGATGTCTCTTTACAAATCAACTCTTTAAACTCCTCAATAATAATAGAAAAGATTTTGGATGGATCACTTGATGTGGGACTTATTGAAGCCTCATGTGATAATGCAAATATTATAAAAGAGAAGATAATTGATGATGAACTTATAGTTGTAACAAGTGATAAGAATGCCCCTAAAAAAACCTTTATTGACACAATTGGTAAAAAGTGGATTTTGAGAGAGAGTGGTTCAGGAACAAGGGATGTATTTATAAATGGTTTAGGCAAACTTGCACAAGAGTTGGATATTTTTATGGAGTTATATGAGTTTGATGAGATAAAAAAGATTTTATTAAGACACAACAATACTATAACAGCAATCTCAAAAGTTGCAGTGGAAAAGGAGCTTAAAAACAAAGAGCTTTTTCAAATTGAGCTTATAAATATTGAGTTTAAAAGAGAGTTTCATCTTATATATCACAAGAATAGAACATTAAACAGGCTTTTTACCACTTTTAAAGAGTTTGTTGAGGATCAAATGATAAGTAAAAACTATTATTAAAAACCCCTAGTAGATAATTCTTGTAATCATAGATTAGTATCTTTATGTTATAATTGAATGGAAAACAAAAGGATTATCTATGAAAAATAATAGACTATTAATAACCTTGTTAAGCCTTGTTTTAATCTACGCAATTTTGGGATTTGTAGCCATTCCTAAGATACTAAAACCAAAGCTAGAAAATATAATAAATGAGAATATAAATCAAACTGCAACAATTGAAAAAATTGAATTTAATCCTTTTTTATTAAAAGCCTCTTTAAAAGGTTTAAAAATTGAAGATAAAGGAATAACCACCCTCTCTCTTGATGAAGCAACAATAGATTTTGCAATGTTAAAATCTCTTGATGAAAAGCATATTAATTTCAAAAACTTTTTATTGGTTAACCCATATATAAATATAATTCAATATGAAGATGAGAGTCTGAATCTTCAAAAAATTTTAAAACAAAAAGATGAAAATAGTAAAGAAAAACCTACAGAAGAGTCATCTTCAATTGCTTTTCAATTTTCAAAAACAGTTATAAAAAATGCAAAGATTGAGTTTACAAAACTTATTAAAAACAATAAACCCTATAAACTCCAAGTGGATAAATTTAACTATACCTTTTATGATATGGGAACTTTTAGAAATAATTTAGCTTCTCATTCACTTCATATGATTATAAATAAAAATACAAAATTGGCAATAAAAGGTGGGCTTAGATTAAGTCCTTTTGAAATGTATGGTAATGTAAACCTTACAGATTTGAAACCAACAGAACTAATTGGATATAAACAAGATCTTCTAAATTTTAATCTAGATAAAAAAGCAACAATAAACCTTGACTTTGGTTATCAAGTAAATACTGCAAAAAGCTTGAAAATAGAAGTTAATCATGCCAATTTAAAGATTAATAATATTGCCCTTGATGAAAAGAGTGGAAGACTCTTCTCTTTTGAAAGTTTTAGTATAAATAACTTGGATTTAAAATATCCAGAAAATCAGCTAAATATAGAAGCTATAAGTTTAAATGGAGTAAATACTCATATTAAAAAAGATAAAAAAGAGAACTTCAACTTTAATAATCTTATAAATTCAAAAGAGCTTTCAAATAGTAATGAAGAGACAAAAACAACAACCAAGCCTTGGAATATTGACTTAAATGAGTTTGCTTTAACAAATTCTAATCTTAGCTTTAAAGATGATTCAAACTCATTTAATACAGAGCTTAAAAATATAGCACTTATACTTAAAAAATTGAACATAAAAGGTGAAGATATTACATTAAAAGAGTTAGCGCTAAAGGTAAAAAAAACAGATTTAACTGATAGTTCAAATAATATTAATGTTAAAAATATAGATCTAAATGCTTCAGAAAACTCTTTTATTGACAGTGTTGTTTTAATAAATAAACTCTCTTTAAATAAACCTGATTTACTTTTGGTTGATAATAAAAACAACAGAAAAATTGATGCAAAAGATATCAAAGTTGTAATAAATAAACTTGCAAACAGCAATGGAAATACAAAAATAGAAAAAGTTGAATTCCTTGACCCTTATCTCTTTTTAAAAGATGAAAATAACAAAACAGATATCCTTGCAAAAAATATTGATGTTCTAGTAAATAAAATTGAGCATAAAGATAATACTCTTAGCATAGCCAATTCAACAGTTAATAAGCCCTACTTTGCAATTACACTAGGAAAACAAAATTCTAAAAATGTAATAACCGAAAAGAAAGAAGAAAAGGCTAAAAATGAAGAAAAAAGTAATAACAATTTTCATTTTGATGTTGGACCTTTAAAAATCAAAGAGATGAGAATGACTTTCCAAGATAAAAATCTTCCTATCCCTTTTAGAACAAATATAACAAAACTAAATGGAGAGTTTTCAAGGTTGAATTCAAGTAGTTCTAAACCTACAGAATTGAGCCTTGAAGGAGAAGTTGATAAATATGGTTATACAAAAATAACAGGAACACTTGATGTAAATGATATCAAACTTCTAACAGATACAAACATCATCTTTAAAAATATTGCTATTAAAAACTTCACTCCTTATTCTGGGAAATTTGTAGGAAGAGAGATTGATAGCGGAAAATTAAATCTAAATTTGAAATATAATATAAAAAAATCAAATCTTGATGCACAAAACTCAGTAATAATAAGTGACATTAAGTTAGGTAAAAATGTAAAGAGTCCTGATGCAGTAAATCTTCCTTTGGAGTTTGCAATTGCTTTATTAGAAGATAGTAATGGAGTTATTGATATAGATTTACCTATTAAAGGAAATGTGGATGATCCACAATTCTCAGTTGCACCAATAGTCTGGAAAGCTTTTACAAATTTAATCATAAAAGCTGTAACTGCACCTTTTTCACTTTTAGCTTCACTCTTTGGTGTTGATGAAGAGAAATTAAAAGGGATAGATTTTGAATATGGTAAAAGTGATATTATAGTTTCAGAAAAAGAGGCTTTAGATACCATTGCAAAAATCCTTGAAAAGAAACCAAAATTGGCAATAAATATTGAACCAATATACAATACTATAAACGATAAAAAAGCTCTTCAAAATAGAAAAATTGAACTAAAAATTGAGAATGAGATGAAAAAAGTCTCAAAAGGCGATGAGTATAAAATTGTTTTAGAAAGACTCTATAATACACTAAAAGAGAAAAAAGATATTGAAGAGCTAAAAAAAGAGTTTACAAAAGAGGATAAAGATAAAAAGAGTTACTTTGACAATGAAGCGTATGTAGCATATTTGAAAGATTTTCTAGCTTCAAAAGAGGAAGTTACAGAAGATGAGCTTGTTTCTTTATCAAAAATAAGAGTTGAAGAGATTAAAAACTATCTTCTTAATATTAAAAAAATACCTAAAGAGTCATTAAACTTCAAAGAGATTTCTACAAGCAATAATGAGAAAGAGAAATGGACACAATTTAAAATCACACTCTCAACAAGATAATATAATTATAATTCTAAATTATAATTATATTATTTAAAAAACTTATAATAAAACTTTTGTTAATATTCCAAATCTTTATAATTTTAATAACTAAAACTAATAGGAATTTGGATGAATAAATTTTATTACCTCTTGTTAACTGCTTTTGTTCTTTTTTTTGGATATGGAATAATTACAAAAAAAAGTAATGATTCAATCAAAAAAGAGAGAAGAGTTCCTTGTCAAGAGAGAACCACAACATTTGAAAAGATTTCAAATAAGAACTTAGCAACTGAGGCTATAAAACTCTTTGAGAGTGGGAACTTTACTATTAAGTCAAGAATTGAGCAATCAATTTATATGCAATCAAAAATTCTTAACTATATAGATAGTAAAAAAGCGGATGAAATTTTGCTTGAGAAGATTAAGCCATACCAAAAAGAGCAAATTTCAAATAATAAGAAACTTCTAATTGACTACTACATTTTAGAAAATGATAAAGAGGACAAAGGGAAAAAAAGCCCAAAAAGTAAAATTTTTGCTGGTTATTTAGTATTTGAATTTATCCTTGATGATAAATTAATTTACAAAATACAAAGTGATTATATGAAAATTGATACTTCAGATATACCTGAACGTATGGCTTGTGTAATCAAATCATTTATAACATTAAAGGAAACAAAATGAAACAAAAAATATTTAAAGAGAAATATCACATATTTGAGATAGAGTTCAACAAAGAGGAGTTGTCTTATTCAAGTGTTGATGAAATAATTGCTGCATTAAAGAAAAAAATTGATGAAAATGAGATTATTGCTTATATCTCAACATTTAATCAATATGAACACACAGTAAGAATAAAAGGCGAGATAAATCCTGCAATAAAAGAGGCAAAAAATATTATCTTCTGTTTTGGTAAAGAGATACCAACTCCTGAGGTTTTAGCTATACGTCCAAGAGCAATTGGAGTTGTTGAACTTGAAAATAGTTTTGTTGTAAACTTCCTTGAAGCACCAAATGAACAAGCAAATATTGCAATGGAAAATATTGTAAAATCACTTAAAAAATAGACTATTTTTAACTTTATAATCAAAATAAAAAAGTTAATATCTTTATATATTTATAAAAAGGTATGCAATGAATAAAATTATAGATTTAAGAAGTGACACGGTAACAAAACCATCTAAAAAAATGAGACAAATTATAAAAGATGCAAAGGTTGGTGATGATGTATATGGTGAAGATCCTAGTGTAATTGAACTTGAAGAAAAAATTGCTTTAATGGCTAAAAAAGAGGCAGCAGTTTTTGTACCAAGTGGAACACAATCTAACCTTTTAGCTCTTTTAAGCCATTGCCAAAGAGGCGATGAATATATTTGTGGACAAGATGCCCATTTGTATAAATATGAAGCTGGTGGAGGAGCTGTTGTAGGTTCAATTCAACCACAGCCAATTGAGTTTGAAAAAGATGCAACATTGGATTTAGAGAAAATAAAAAAGAAGATAAAACCAATTGATAATCACCATGCAAGAACAAAACTTTTATGTTTGGAGAATACTCATAATGGAAAAGTTTTGAGTTTAGAATATATTAAAGAGGCTTCTAAATTTGCAAAAGAGAATAATCTTGCACTTCATTTAGATGGAGCTAGAGTTTTTAATGCAGTTGTTGCTTTAGAGGTAAAACTAGAAGATATAACAAAATATTTTGATTCTGTATCTATTTGTTTATCTAAAGGTCTTGGAGCGCCTATTGGTTCTGTTTTAACTGGTTCAAAAGAGTTTATAAAAGAAGCTAGACATTATAGAAAAATGCTTGGTGGTGGACTTAGACAATCTGGACTTTTAGCTGCAGCTGCAACTTATGCTTTAGACAACCATATTAAAAATTTGAAAAAAGACCATGAATTAGCAAAATATTTAACAAAAAAACTAAAAAAGATAGATAAAATAAAAATCATATCAAATGATACAAATATGCTATTTATTGAGGTTGAAAACTCAAAAGAGTTAGTAGAATATCTAAAAAACAATGGGATTCTAATATCGGGATATGGAGAGTTAAGAATAGTAGTTCATAGGGATATTTCAAAAAAAGATATTAAAAAGGTTATTGAAGTATTTAAAAGTTATTACATTAAGTAATAACTTTTAGTCTTTTTTTATTAGATTATATGTTGGGAATGGGATATTTATATTATTTTGTTTAAAGGCTTCATAAATAGCCAAATTCACCCTATATTGTGTCTCAAAATATGATTTTGTTAAACTCCAATATCTAAGCTCTATATTTATAGAAAAATCACCAAACTCTTTTATTCCTATTTGTGCTTTTAACTCTTTTGAAACTTCATTTTCAAAACTATTTAAAACAGCTCTTATTGCCTCTATTGCTTTTTTAGGATCACACTTATAATCAATTCCAACTACACTCTCCACAACTTTATACTCAAAAGAGTTTACAATCACTTCACCTATTATATGTTTGTTTGGAATTGTAATTATCTCTCCATCTTCAGTTGAAAGAATTGTATTTGCAAGTCTTATCTCTTCAACTACACCACTAATACCTTCAACAGTAATTGTATTTCCAACAATAAAAGGTCTTCCTATAATAATAGACAAACCAGCTCCATAGTTAGACAAAGTTCCTTGTAAAGCCAAACCAGCCCCAAGTGAAGCGGCACCAATACCAGCAATAAAAGGAGTAAGTGTAATACCAATTTTGCCTAAAGCAATAATAGTAATACCAATAATAAGTCCAAATTTAACAATATTTACTACAAACTTTGTCAAAGTAACATCTAACTCATTTTTCTCACACAATTTTCTTACAGCATTTGAGATTTTATTTGCTAAAAACCATCCAATTACAAAAATTATAATTGCACCTATTAATTGAAAACTGTAGTTGACAAAAAACTCTATAATGATGTTATAAAATTTTTGAATGGTTTGTAGCTCTTGTTCCATCTTTTTTTTCCTATAATTTAATCACTTTTGCCCCAAAACCACCTTGGCTTGGATGGGCATCAGAGTAACCTTTGATTCTTGGATGTTTGTCCAAAAACTGTTTAACTGCAAAGGAAAGTTTTCCTGTTCCTATACCATGATATACAAGGACTTCATCAAAACCAGCAATTAAAGCATCTGATAAAAACTTATCAAGATTCTCTATTGCTTCATCTGCTCTTTGTCCATGCAAGTCTAACTGTACATGACCAGTGCTAGGTTTTTGAACTGTAACAGTTGATTTCTTTTTAACTTTTGGTATATTTCCACTAGGTTTTAAATCACTTAATGATACTTGCATCTTCATACCTGCATCATTTTCAATAAAAGCCTTTTTACCTTTTATTGATACAATCTCACCCTTTGAACTTCTATATTTTACTTTATCGCCAACTTTGAAATCTTCAATATCATGCACCTGTTCAGTTTTTATGGCTCTTGCTTTTGCGTGTGCCACATTTAGATGTTGGTGTCCTTCGGCAATTTTTGCTTTAATTGCTTTTTTAGCCTCATCTCTTGCATCTTTATATTCCCTATGAAGTTTTGATTTCTCTTCAAAAATAAACTCATCTAAGTTCTCTTTTTGCTCTTTTAGATTTTTGCTTAATCTCTCAAACTCTTCTATCTCATTTTGAAGTTTTTCTAGTTTTCTTTTATACTCAATCTCTAAAGCACTACTTCTTTCAATTAGTTCATTGAGTTTGTCTTTATCTTCTCCATATACCACTTTTGCTTTTTTAATTACATTATGTGGTATCCCATATCTACTTGCAGTTTCAAAGGCATATGATTTTCCAATTGTACCTTGTAAAAACTCATAGGTTGGTCTTCTATTCTCTTCATCATATAAAGCTGCTATTAACTCAACATTTTCATTTGCTGCCATAAGTGAAGCCAATCTTTTATGGTGTGTTGTTATTATGATTTTTATATCTTTTTGTATTAGCTCTTCAATTATCACTTTAAATAAAGATGCTGCTTCATCTGAGTCTGTTCCTAGTTCAATTTCATCAACTCCAACAATCGCACTTTTTGAAGAGAAGAGTTTTGAAAACTCAACCATTCTTCCTGCAAAAGTAGAGATATCATTTTTTACACTTTGGGGATCGTCTAAAACTGCATTTATCTCTTTGAAACTTCCCACTTGTGTTGAAGCATGGGTTCTATAAGGAAGAAGATATTTTGAAAGTAGCACAGCTGATAAAATAGATTTTAACATCATTGTTTTACCACCTGCATTTACCCCTGTTATCATAACAACAGCTTTTGTAAAATCAATTGTTATAGGTTTAGCTTCATGTAAAGCTGGATGTCTAAAATCAACTAACTTATTTTTCTTATCTTTATTTGGCAGAATAAAGTTCTTATCATCAATTTTAGCAAAGAAAAGTCTTGCTTGATAGTGATCAAACCTGTCAAACTCTTTGTTTATATACTTTAAAAACATCAAGTTTTTTTCAAACAGTGAACTTATATCTCTACATATTTTAAGTAGTATCTCCTCTTGTTTATTTATAAGGTCACTTTGTTTTTGTTTTAAAGCACTTACACTATGTGGTATTACATAAAAAAATCCAGAGTTTGATCTATCTAAAACTGTTGCTTTTAGAACATGGTTAAAACCACCTCTAACTAAAATTGTCTCCTCTTGATTTATATAATGAACTTGTGAATCAACCAAATAAGCTCTAACATTAGATGAATTTATTGTCTTATATAAACTTTGTTTAATCTCTTGTTTATTTCTACTTATTGCTTCACCTATTGCATCATAATCTTCATTTATTCCAGATCTAAGATTTGATTTTTCATCAAAATAGTTGGTTACATTTAGTATATCTGTTGGTATAACAATTTTATCTATCCACTCTTGAAGTTTTCCCTCAAAGTTAAACTTTTTTAAGTAGTTAAAATACTCAACTATTTTTACAAACTCATATATCTCATATATCTTTAATACACCTTGCTTTTGTATATGCAATAGTGCATTATCTAGGTTTGAAAGTTTTGGTGGCTCTTTAATATTAAACTTTGATAGCTCATTGATAAGTCTATAATGAAGGTTTATATCACCTTCTAAAATAATCGATTTCTCTCTGGCTAATAGTTTAGAAAAAGAGTCTATATATTCTGTTAAATCTAATTTTTTAAATATCTCTTGCATTTGGGAATTATAGCTTACAATTAATTAAATCCATTTTCAAAATACCATTTAAACTTTATTTCCAAGCTTTTTGGATAAAATATATCCCTTAAAAAAGAGACTAGGAAAAATTATGTTAGAAAAGAAAGGTTCCATTTTTTCTGTAAGAGAAGATTTAAAAGTTTTTGACTGTACTATTAGAGATGGTGGGTTAGTTAATAACTACCACTTTACAGACGAGTTTGTAAAAGCTCACTATGAGATGTGTGTTGCAGCTGGAATTGATTATATGGAGATTGGTAAAAATGTATCTCCAACTGTAATGAGTGAAGAGGAATACGGTTGTTGGAACTTTTGTAAAGAGAAAGATATTAGAAGAGTTATTGGAGATAATAATACAGCTCTTAAAATAGCAGTTATGGCAGATGTGGGAAGAACTTTAAAAGAGGAGATTCCACCAAAAGATGAGAGTGTTGTTGATATGATTAGAGTTGCAACATATATTCATCAACTACCTGAAGCAATTGACTTAATAGAAGACTTTCATGCAAAAGGTTATGAAACCACTTGTAATATAATGGCAATATCAAAATCGTTTGATGATGAATTAGATGAAGTTTTAGCACAAGTTGGAAAATCATCTGTTGATGTTATTTATATTGCTGATAGTTTTGGATCATTTTATCCTGAACAAATCAATAAACTAACAGGGAAATATCTTGATGTGGCAAAAGTATCAGGAAAACAAGTTGGTATCCATGCTCACAATAACCTACAATTAGCTTATGCAAATACTTTAGAAGCTATGATTTATGGAACAAGCTTTCTTGATGTTACTGTTTCTGGACTTGGAAGAGGTGCTGGAAACTGTCCTATGGAACTTCTAGTTGGATTTTTAAAGAATCCAAAATATAAGTTAACTCCTGTATTAAAATTTATAGAAGAGTTTATTGTTCCACTTGAAAAAGAGCTTGATTGGGGATATTCAGTTCCATATATGATTACAGGAAAACTAAATGAGCACCCAAGACCTGCAATGAAAGCAAGAGATGAAGGTGACACTCAATACGTTAAATTTTATAACAAACTAACAGAAGAGTATAGTTAAGCTATACTCTTTTTTTTAAAAACCTATCAAAAAACTAATTTTAAATTATTAGTTATAAAATTTAAAGAAATATTTATTTTTTAAATGAATCTTTATTCCTAATTCAATATAATTTTAGCCAGCTACTTAATAATGTCTAAGGTTTAGACTTACATGTAAAATTTTCATTTATCTACAAAAAAGATTTTCATGTACCCTCTTGCTACAAATTTAATTCAAAAGGTATTATATTATGAGTGTTCACGAACATAAAAAATTATTAGAAGAGCTTGGTGTTGATGTAGAAAGACATGCAAAAATGATGGAGATGGGATACGAGGGGTATAAAAATCAATTTATGTCTCAAACAAATAGACCAAAAGCAATGGAGTATTTCGACTGGTTTATGAGCGAAGTACAAGGTCAAAGAATTGCAGAAATCAATGAACTAAGAAAAAACAAAAAACCAGCAATTGGTGCATTTTGTATTTTTGTTCCAGAAGAGATAATTGTTGGTGCAGGTGGAGCCTGTTTTGGTCTTTGTGGAGGAAGTCCTGCAACAATTGCGGATGCAGAAACAGAACTACCTAGAAATATCTGTCCGCTAATAAAATCTGCATATGGTTTCAAACTACAAAAAACTTGTGCTTATACCCAATCAGCTGATTTTATTTATGGGGAAACAACCTGTGAAGCAAAAAAGAAAACTTGGGAACTTTTAAATAAACATCACCCTGTAAAAGTTATGAATATTCCACATATGAAAAGGGAAAAAGATTTAAAAATGTGGAAAGAGGAATTGAGTGAATTTAAAGAGCATATGGAAGAGATTACTAAAAAACCACTCACATTTGAAGAGATGAAAAATGGAGTTAAAATAGTAAATGAAAAAAGATTTGCTCTTCAAAGACTTGATAGATTAAGAAGTATGAATGGAAGTGATGTTATTCCTATTAGTGCAAAAGATGCTCTATTTATTACCCAAATATCATTTTTAGATGATCCTATTAGATTTACACAAAAATTAAATGATTTGTGTGATGAACTTGAACAAAGAGTAAAAGAGAACAATAGCGTTTATAAAAAAGAGACTCCAAGACTTATGGTTTTAGGAACTCCCTTTGCTTTACCAAACTGGAAACTACACACAGCAGTTGAGACAAGTGGTGGTGCAATTGTAAATGAAGAATCATGTATTGGACATAGATATTATAAAGATAATGTAGATATAGATGAGATTAAAGATGAAGATTCATTAATGGAAAAACTTCTTCAAAAATATAGCTCTGTAGATTGTGCCTGTTTTACTCCAAATACTCCAAGAATTGATAAAATTCTTCAAATGTATAAAGATAGAAAATTAGATGGAGTTATCTATTATAGTCTCTCATTTTGTCACACTTACAATGTTGAAGCAAAACTTGTAACTGATGCACTTGAAAAAGAAGGAATTCCTGCTCTTGTAATTGAATCAGATTACTCTCCTGAAGATGCTGGACAAATCAAAACAAGAGTTGAAGCCTTTTTAGAGAGCATAAACTTTAAAAAAATGAAAAAAAACTAAAGGATATTATCTAGATGTATTGGGGAATTGATATAGGCTCAACATATACAAAAATCTGTGGAATTGATAAAAACCTCAATATTATTGATAAAGAGGTAATTCCTACAATAATAGACCAAGATGAGATAGTAAAAAAATATCTAAGTAATAAAGAGGTTAAAATGCTTATCTCAACAGGTTATGGTAGAGATATGATAAAAGATGCCCTTGATTTTCCTACAATTAGCGAGATTAAAGCTCACTCAAGAGCTGCTTATCATTTTCAAAATAGTGCAGATATGGTAATAGACTTGGGTGGGCAAGATTGCAAAGTTATAAAACTTGATTCAAATGGTGGATTTATTGATTTTAAGATGAATGACAAATGTGCAGCAGGAACTGGGAAGTTTTTGGAAATTACTGCAAATAGAATTGGTCTTAATTATGAAGAGTTTTCAACAATCGGTTTTAAAGCAGATAAAGAGCTAAGTATCTCAAGTATGTGTGCAGTCTTTGCCGAATCTGAAGTAGTCTCATTAATTTCAAAAAAAGAGAGTGCAGCAAATATTTGTTATGCTGTACATGATGCAATTGCATCTAGAATTGCCTCTATGGCAAATAAGTTTGCAACTACAAGTGAAAATATTATTTTTACAGGTGGAGGAGCTTTAAATCCATTTTTAATACACTTAGTATCAAAAAAACTTAATAAAAAAGTTACAGCTTCAACTCAACCTCAAATAAGTGGAGCACTTGGAGCTGCACTTATTGCCTGTGAAATAGATTAAATAAGTAAAGAGAATTTCTTTACTTATTTAAAGACTTACAACATCTTCATTAAGAAGCATTGCTATAGTCTCTATAGCATTTCCTGGTTTTCCAACTTTTAAATCTTCTCTTTTATCATAATAATCTAAACAAGTTCCACAAGATAAAATTGTAATACCTCTTTGTTCTAACTCTTTTAGTATTGGTAAAACAGGGTTATTTTCTTCTACTGTTGTAAGAAGAACTGCACTATTTACACATACAATTTTTGTAGGTAGAGTCTCTTGCTCTAGCATTGCACCTAAAAAACCTTTTATTAGAATTGAACCAAGTTCACCTTCACCAATTTTATCTGACTTAATAAAAACTGACTTGCCTTTTGTATCTTTTTGCATAAATTACCTTTCTTATAATAAAGATAAAAAGAGGAAAAGCTCTTTTTATCTTTTAAAATATAATATTTATATCTAAAAAAAGGGGGAAGAAGTTTTCACTTCTTTTAGGTTTACTCATCCTTTTTCCCCTCTTCTCTCTATATCTTCTAATACATCCGGTGCTAGTTGTTCCAAATGCTCTTTTGGATATCTTCCTGTTATCAACCCTTTTAAGTTACCTTTTACTGCAACTAAAGTTGAATATACAAAGTCCATTATAAAAAACATTATCAATACACTTGATCCGAAATGTACATATAACATCAATCTTTTAAATTGTATAAAATGTGCATTTGTAAGCGAACTTGGGTGCAAATACCATATTACAAATCCACTTATTAACAATCCTGCTCCCATAATTACAAAGAAGTAGTATATTATCCTCTTCATTGGCTTATATTTCCCTGGTAAAAGCACTTTTTTTGTCAAGCTATTATTAAAAATGATTTTTGAGTCTTTAAATGCTATTATACTCATTATCATCCACACAGGAAACCACAGCAATCCTGTTATCTCATGGGTACCTCTTAATAAAAACGGTATCAATCCACCTTCACTTCTCAATCCCCATGTGATATTAAACCCTGTTATTATTAGAGTTATCATGATTACTACATTCAGCCATATTATTACTCTATGGAAAAAGCCAAACACTTTTACTGTATCTTCTGGTCTTGTTATTACTGCTTCTTTTCTTCCTTGAAACAGGTACATCATACAGAATATAAACATCTCTGCCACGAACACCCACCAGATATAGAGTTGTCTCTCATTACTTGCTCTTATTATCTCTGGGGCAAAGGCTTCATATGCTGGTCCAAAGGCTTTATTTACCATCGCTTCATAGGTTGAAGTTGGTGGAGTTAACACTCCATCCAAATTCCCTGTAAACAGTATATGAAGTTTATATTTTATAAAGTATTCCCAATCTACTATCATTAAGAACTTCAAAAACACAAATCCTACTATTGACAGTCCTAATGCCGTTAGTATATATGCTTTATTTCTTTGATAAAATGAGCTATTTTTCATCTCTTTTACCATCCATACGATTCTGTTGCAATACCTATACCTTTATGTGTCGCTCTATATGTTTTTATCAAGGCTACTTCATCAGCATCACCTACTAATAAAGCTTTTGTTGAACACATTGATGCGCACATTGGAACTTTCCCTTCTGATATTCTATTTTGTCCATATTTCTCAAACTCTTCATGTGAGTTCGTCTCTTCTGGTCCACCTGCACACATTGTACATTTATCCATTTTCCCTTTTGTTCCAAATGCTCCATCTTTTGGAAATTGTGGTGCTCCAAATGGGCAGGCAAACAGACAATATCCACATCCTATACATTTATCTTTATCATGCAGTACTATCCCATCTGTTCTTATATAGAAGCAATCTACTGGGCACACTTGTTGGCATGGTGCATCTGCGCAATGCATACATGCCATTGATATTGATATCTCTTTACCTACTATCCCTTCATTTATTGCTACTACTTTTCTTCTATTTACTCCAACTGGCACTTCATGTGCTTCTTTACATGCTACTACACATCCGTTACAGTCGATACACAGGTTCTCATCGCAATAAAACTTCATTCTTGCAAATTGTGGCTCTTTACTCATCTTTTACCCCTTCCCCTATGCTTTCTCTATTCGCACTAACGAACATTTTGTTTTTACAGTTAAATTGTTAATATATATTTTCTTCATTATCACAACCTTATGCTTTTTCAATTCTAACAAGTGAACATTTTGTCTCAGGGCAAGCAGTCTCTTGATCAAAACCATAACTTGTAATTTGGTTTGAAGATTCACCGTAAGCATAAGGAGCTGTTTTTTCTGGATATCTATAATCTAACTTTTCACCACTCCATATTCCAGAGAAGTTTTGAGGTAAAAATACAGAATTTTCAGCAACTCTATGACTATATTTACATCTAACTTTTATTTTACCTTCTGCTGTTCCATAAACCCACATCATGTCACCATCATTTAATCCAAGTTTACCTGCAAAGTTTGGATGTAACTCACCATACATTTCAGGGCTTAACTCAGCTAAATATTTTGATGCTCTTGTCTCTGTACCAGAACCAAAGTGCATTACAATTCTCCCTGATACAATACTTGTTGGATAATTTTTTACCCACTCTTGTATATTTTGTTCGCTCTCATATCTAACTTCTGTTCTAAAGAAATTCTTTTTATCTTTAACCGCTGGATACTTTTTAACTAAATCTGGTCTTGGAGAGTGTAAAGGCTCTCTATGTTTAGGGATTTGGTCTGTAAAGTTCCAAACAATAGTTCTAGCTCTTGCATTTCCATAAGGAGCAAGTCCAGCTTTTAGTGCATATTTAACTAATATTCCACTATCATCTGTTTTCCAGTTTTTACTCTCTACTGCTTTTTTCTCTTCTTCTGTTAATTTAATTCCTGCAAGCTCTTCTATATTTTTAGAAGTTATCTCTGCATATCCACCTTTTATTCTACTTCCAACTGGTGCTGATCCTGCTGCTGATAATAAAGATACTCCATCTCTTTCAGTTCCAAATCTATTTCTAAATCCCATACCACCTTGTGCTACTGGCAGATTTATATTATATAAAACTGGACTTCCTGGGTGTGTCTCTGTCCAACAAGGCCATGGTAATCCATAATACTCATGTTCTGTTACACCTTTACCTTTTAAAGATACAGAATCAAATAGGTGCCAATTTGTTGTATGCTTTTTAATTCTCTCAGCAGTTCTTCCTTGCATACCAATAGTTTTTAAACTTCTTGCTATCTCATTTGTTGCATCATCTGGCCAAATAAATTTATCACCTTTACCCATTCCTGCAATATACTCATTATAAAATCCCATTCTCTTTGCAAAATCAAATAAAATCTCATGGTCAGGTTTTGCTTCATATAATGGATCTACAACCTGATATCTCCATTGAATTGTTCTTGAGGTATTTACAATACTTCCACTTGTCTCCATTTGAGTTGCAACAGGAAGTAAAAATAGATTATCTTTTCTTGTAGTAATAACCGCTGCATCATTAACATATGGGTCTATAAATACAACCATATCTAGCTTATCCAATGCCTCTTTTACTTTATGTGTTTGGGTAATTGTTGAGATACCATTACCAATTACAACAAGTGCTTTAAGTTTTGTTCCTGCATTGTTTGCTATATTCTCTTCATCTAAAACACCATGTAACCAAAGACTTAAACTAAACCCTTTTGATTCCATCATCTCTTTAGATTTGAATCTACCTTTTAACCACTCATAATCAACATTCCACTGCTTTGCAAAATATTTCCATGAACCCTCTGCTAATCCATAATATCCTGGAAGAGTATCTGCAAGACATCCTAAGTCAGTTGCCCCTTGAACATTATCATGTCCCCTTAAAATATTACATCCACCACCTGGTTTACCCATATTTCCTAATACAAGTTGAACAATTGAAGCTAATCTTGTATTTGATGAACCTATTGTGTGCTGAGTTAATCCTTGATTCCAAATTAATGAACCTGGATCAGAGTTTGCAAATAGAGTTGTTGCTTGAATAAAGGTATCTTTTGGACACCCTGTAATATCCTCAACTACTTCTGGTGTATACTCTTCACACTCTTTAAAAATCTCATCCATCCCATATACTCTATCATTTATAAATGATTTATCAAACCAATTATTCTCTTTAATTAGTCTTATCATCCCATACATAAATGCTATATCAGTACCTGGTCTGATTCTACAATAGATATCTGACTTCGCTGCTGTTTTTGTATATCTTGGATCTACTACAATTATTTTCGCACCATTTTGTTCTTTTGCTTTTAATATATGTTGCATTGAAACTGGGTGGTTAGAAGCTGGGTTCGCTCCGAAAATGATGATTGCCTTTGAATTTTGCATATCACCTATATGGTTTGTCATAGCACCATATCCCCATGTATTTGCTACACCGGCAACAGTTGGGCTATGACAAATTCTTGCTTGTTGATCTATATTATTAGTTCCAAACATTGCTGCAAATTTTCTAATATAGAAAGCTTGCTCATTACTTACTTTAGAAGATCCAATAAATTGAACTGAATCTGGACCAAACTTTTCTCTTAATTCAACAAGTTTTGCTGTTACTTTAGTCATTGCATCATCCCAAGTAACTCTATTCCATTTTCCGTCAACTTTCTCTATTGGATACTGTAATCTATTTGCAGATCTAACTTTATCAATCATATCTGCACCTTTACAGCAGTGTCCACCATGACTTATTGGATGGTCTTGTGCCACCTCTTGTCTTACCCATACACCATTTTGCACTTCTGCTACTATTCCGCAGCCTACAGAACAGTAAGAACATACAGTTTTAACAAGTTTCGACCCTGGAAAAGGATTTTTAACTTCCTCTTCTGTCGCATCCCGTAAAACATTGTTGCTAGCAAAGGCAGATGTAGCTGTTACAGCTGTTGCAAGTGAAGCCATCTTAAGAAAATTTCTTCTTCCAAAGCTTTTTAACATATTCATTTAAAACTTCTCCTTCCTCTATATAAACTATTTAGCAGCTTTATAAAAGGTATCCCAATGGGCACTTTTTTTATAAAGTATCTCTTTTTTTGTTGAAGTTCCTGTTACAACACCATTCCCTACGTTGCTTCCAGTACCTCTCTCTTTCTTCTCAGAAGTCGCTGCAGTCGCCACTACTGACCCAGCTAACACTGTAGCTGCTATCCCTGCTCTTTTAATAAAGGCTCTTCTTTGAGTTAACTCATTAGCCATATTAAACTCCTTTTCTTATTGTGGGCAAAATAACCCTTTAAAAGTTCCTTTAAACTCTTAAAGGGTTTTTCATAGATAACTTTTATTTACCAAAAAAATTAATGTGTAAAATGATTTTAATATAGATATTTGTGAGATAAAGCCAATTTTTCCACTTATACACCCGGTATACTAATTATATTGCGCTCATTTAAGTAAAATATTTTTTACCTATTTTATAGATGGAAAGGTTAATTTAAACTTAATTATTATAATTTATTTTTGGCTTAAAGATTTTTATGTTACAAAACTACACTTTAAATTGTAGTTTTGTAAATAATATTTGATTTGATTTTTAAAAAAATATGAGAAGTGTTTTTCTAAGATAGCATTCTTATTTGTTTATATTTAAGATACATAAGATTTACTAACTTGTCTATTTCTGATAACTCTATTTCCTCTGTAAAAGAGAGATTTATGGCATTTCTACTTGTAGTCTCATCATAGCCCATTGCTTGTATAATTCTTGAAGGTTTTGAAAGCCCTAAAGAACAACCTTCACCATTTGTAAGAAAGATTTTATTTAGAGCTAAAGTTCTTATAAACTCTCGTGCTTTTATACCTTTTAAAGCAAAATGAAGAGAGAAATCAAAAGTATCTTCTGGTTTAACAAAAAAGTAAATATCTTCTTTAAAAACCTCTTTTAATTTTTCAAGGAAAATCCCTTTCATTTGGTGGTTAAACTCTTGACTTTTTAAAGAATCTATACATAATTTAACTGCAATAGTATCTAAAGAGCCTAAGGGTAATAATTCAAACTCTTCATTATTGAAAAGCAATACTGATGAGAGAGAAAAACCTGCAAGTTTATAAAGGTCAAAATAGATTATGTCACTTTTACTATCAAAGTTTGCACTTGCATTTGAGATAATTTTTGCACTTGTTATACCTTTTGCTTCTTCTAAATCAGTTTTTACAAAAGTATCCATAACATAAGAAGATAAAAAAAGAAAATCTATATTATTCTTCTCTAATGTAGATAAATTTACTTTTCCATCTTTTTTTAAATCAAGCCATAAAACTTCAAAACCTAAACTCTCATAGAGTTTACCCGCTTCAATCAAAGCTAAACTCTCTCCTAAACTAATTGCAATTTTTCCTTTTAGTTCAAGAAATAATCCTAAAAAGCCCTCTTTTGAAAAAGCAAAAGTTTTTAACTTTTTAAAGCCAAACATTTTTTTATACTCTGTATAAAGAGCATCAACATTATCATTACCAACTAAAGCATCTAAAGAAAAATCATTCAATTTAAAACTATCTTCTAATACTTGATATTGTAAACTATTCAATTTTATCAAAACTTATCCTCTTCTTTTATCTTAACAAACTCGTCCCAAAGGAGTGCACAATCACTACTTAAATGTTCTTCCTTGTAGTTTGGTTTTAATCTGTTATTATGTCTATTATTAAAATCTATATTTTTAAAAACTATATCTTGACAATTAATAACTTCAATCTCCATGTGGTTTATAACCTGTACTATTTCACTAAAACTTTTATTGATCTTCTTTGCAATTATGGCTAATCTATAACAGGATATTCTTTTCTCTTCTTCTAAGTTGGTTAAAATATACTCTTTTTGAATATTATCTAGAGTTAAATTCCGCCTGGCACTCTCTGAGGTTTTAGACATAAACCCTACCAGAATGTGTATAAACATTCATTTTACTATTTCTAGCAAAACCTATTATTGTTATACCATGCTCATTTGCTGATTTTATTCCTTGAAAGGTTACTGCCGCTTTTGATACTACTATTGGTATTTTATGCATTACACATTTAACTACCATCTCTTGTGATAATCTACCACTTGAATATAATACAGATCTTTTAATATCTTTTTTATCCATAGCAGCTTGACCTACTACTTTATCAATTGCATTATGTCTTCCAATATCTTCACTCTTATAGATACTTCCATCTTCTAAAACTAACTCTGCTGTGTGAACACACCCAGTTTTATAAAAAAGTTCTGTAGGAGTATTAAACTCAACCATATAGTTTAATATTTTTTTTGCCTCAACTTTATAATCAGTACTTACAAAAGCACATTCAAATGCTTTGTCTGCATTTCCTGTTACACCAACGCAACATCCAGAAGTCAAGGTTTTTTCTTTAAAAAGATTTTCATATCCTTCTTGACTCACTTCTGCAATTACTTCTACTTTTAAACCATCTTCACTTAAATTTATCTCTTCTACATCGTCAACACTTTTTATCACTGCTTCACTTAACAAAAATCCAATTATATGTGCTTTTTGATGTTTAGCTATTGACATAACCGAAAGAAATTTATCTTTATTTAAATAGAATTCAATCTTCTCTTCTTTAATTACATAATCTTCTAGTGTTTCCATCCTCTCTTCAGATACTTTTTCCATAATCACCTCTTTATAGTGACCACTAATATCTTCCAAAAGGGGGAAGAAGTTTTCACTTCTTTTAGGTTTACTCATCCTTTTTCCCCTCTTCTCTCTATATCTTCTAATACATCCGGTGCTAGTTGTTCCAAATGCTCTTTTGGATATCTTCCTGTTATCAACCCTTTTAAGTTACCTTTTACTGCAACTAATGTTGAATATACAAAGTCCATTATAAAAAACATTATCAATACACTTGATCCGAAATGTACATATAACATCAATCTTTTAAATTGTATAAAATGTGCATTTGTAAGCGAACTTGGGTGCAAATACCATATTACAAATCCACTTATTAACAATCCTGCTCCCATAATTACAAAGAAGTAGTATATTATCCTCTTCATTGGCTTATATTTCCCTGGTAAAAGCACTTTTTTTGTCAAGCTATTATTAAAAATGATTTTTGAGTCTTTAAATGCTATTATACTCATTATCATCCACACAGGAAACCACAGCAATCCTGTTATCTCATGGGTACCTCTTAATAAAAACGGTATCAATCCACCTTCACTTCTCAATCCCCATGTGATATTAAACCCTGTTATTATTAGAGTTATCATGATTACTACATTCAGCCATATTATTACTCTATGGAAAAAGCCAAACACTTTTACTGTATCTTCTGGTCTTGTTATTACTGCTTCTTTTCTTCCTTGAAACAGGTACATCATACAGAATATAAACATCTCTGCCACGAACACCCACCAGATATAGAGTTGTCTCTCATTACTTGCTCTTATTATCTCTGGGGCAAAGGCTTCATATGCTGGTCCAAAGGCTTTATTTACCATCGCTTCATAGGTTGAAGTTGGTGGAGTTAACACTCCATCCAAATTCCCTGTAAACAGTATATGAAGTTTATATTTTATAAAGTATTCCCAATCTACTATCATTAAGAACTTCAAAAACACAAATCCTACTATTGACAGTCCTAATGCCGTTAGTATATATGCTTTATTTCTTTGATAAAATGAGCTATTTTTCATCTCTTTTACCATCCATACGATTCTGTTGCAATACCTATACCTTTATGTGTCGCTCTATATGTTTTTATCAAGGCTACTTCATCAGCATCACCTACTAATAAAGCTTTTGTTGAACACATTGATGCGCACATTGGAACTTTCCCTTCTGATATTCTATTTTGTCCATATTTCTCAAACTCTTCATGTGAGTTCGTCTCTTCTGGTCCACCTGCACACATTGTACATTTATCCATTTTCCCTTTTGTTCCAAATGCTCCATCTTTTGGAAATTGTGGTGCTCCAAATGGGCAGGCAAACAGACAATATCCACATCCTATACATTTATCTTTATCATGCAGTACTATCCCATCTGTTCTTATATAGAAGCAATCTACTGGGCACACTTGTTGGCATGGTGCATCTGCGCAATGCATACATGCCATTGATATTGATATCTCTTTACCTACTATCCCTTCATTTATTGCTACTACTTTTCTTCTATTTACTCCAACTGGCACTTCATGTGCTTCTTTACACGCTACTACACATCCGTTACAGTCGATACACAGGTTCTCATCGCAATAAAACTTCATTCTTGCAAATTGTGGCTCTTTACTCATCTTTTACCCCTTCCCCTATGCTTTCTCTATTCGCACTAACGAACATTTTGTCTCAGGACAAGATGTTTGTTGGTCGAAACCGTAACTTGTAACTTGGTTAGAACTCTCACCAAATGCATAAGGTGCAGTTGAACTTGGATATCTTTTACCTAAATGTTCACCACTCCATATTCCAGAGAAGTTTTGAGGTAAAAATACATAATCTTCTGCAACTCTAAAACTGAATTTACATTTAATTTTAATTTTTCCACCACCAGTTCCATAAACCCACATCATATCACCATCATTTAATCCAAGTTTACCTGCAAAATTTGGATGTAATTCACCATACATTTCAGGGCTTAACTCAGCTAAATATTTTGATGCTCTTGTCTCTGTACCTGTTCCCATATGGTAAACAACTCTTCCAGAAACAATATTTACAGGATAATCTTTTGTCCACTCTTGTGCATTTTGCTCACTCTCATATCTAACATGAGTTCTAAAGTGTTTAGGATTATCTTTAACCGCTGGATACTTTTTAACTAAATCTGGTCTAAATGAGTGTAAAGGCTCTCTATGTTTTGGAATATTATCAATGAAATCCCAAACAATAGTTCTAGCTCTTGCATTTCCATAAGGAGCAAGTCCAGCTTTTAGTGCATATTTAACTAATATTCCACTATCATCTGTTTTCCAGTTTTTACTCTCTACTGCTTTTTTCTCTTCTTCTGTTAATTTAATTCCTGCAAGCTCTTCTATATTTTTAGAAGTTATCTCTGCATATCCACCTTTTATTCTACTTCCAACTGGTGCTGATCCTGCTGCTGATAATAAAGATACTCCATCTCTTTCAGTTCCAAATCTATTTCTAAATCCCATACCACCTTGTGCTACTGGCAGATTTATATTATATAAAACTGGACTTCCTGGGTGTGTTTCTGTCCAACAAGGCCATGGTAATCCATAATACTCATGTTCTGTTACACCTCTTCCTTTTAGTGAAGTTGATTCAAAAAGGTGCCAATTTGTTGTATGCTTTTTAATTCTTTCAGCAGTTCTTCCTTGCATACCAATAGTTTTTAAACTTCTTGCTATCTCATTTGTTGCATCATCTGGCCAAATAAATTTATCACCTTTACCCATTCCTGCAATATACTCATTATAAAATCCCATTCTCTTTGCAAAATCAAATAAAATCTCATGGTCAGTTCTTGCTTCATATAAAGGATCAACTACTTTAAATCTCCATTGTGCACTTCTTGCAGTATTTACAACTGTACCTTCAGTTTCAACTTGTGAAGCTGCTGGCAATAGGAATAAGTTGTTATCCCTTGTAGTAATAACCGCTGCATCATTAACATATGGGTCTATAAATACAACCATATCTAGCTTATCCAATGCCTCTTTTACTTTATGTGTTTGGGTAATTGTTGAGATACCATTACCTATACAAACTAAAGCTTTAAGTTTTGTTCCTGCATTGTTTGCTATATTCTCTTCATCTAAAACACCATGTAACCAAAGACCTAAACTAAACCCTTTTGATTCCATCATCTCTTTAGATTTGAATCTACCTTTTAACCACTCATAATCAACATTCCACTGCTTTGCAAAATATTTCCATGAACCCTCTGCTAATCCATAATATCCTGGAAGGGTATCTGCAAGACATCCTAAGTCAGTAGAACCTTGAACATTATCATGTCCCCTTAAAATATTACATCCACCACCTGGTTTACCTAAGTTACCAAGAGAGAGTTGTAAAATTGAACCTAATCTTGTATTTGATGAACCTATTGTATGTTGTGTCCAACCTTGATTCCAAATTAATGAACCTGGATCAGAGTTTGCAAATAGAGTTGTTGCTTGAATAAAGGTATCTTTTGGACACCCTGTAATATCCTCAACTACTTCTGGTGTATACTCTTCACACTCTTTAAAGATTTCATCCATTCCATATACTCTATCATTTATAAATGATTTATCAAACCAATTATTCTCTTTAATTAATCTTATCATTCCATACATAAATGCTATATCAGTACCTGGTCTGATTCTACAATAGATATCTGACTTCGCTGCTGTTTTTGTATATCTTGGATCTACTACAATTATTTTCGCACCATTTTGTTCTTTTGCTTTTAATATATGTTGCATTGAAACTGGGTGGTTAGAAGCTGGGTTCGCTCCGAAAATGATGATTGCCTTTGAATTTTGCATATCACCTATATGGTTTGTCATAGCACCATATCCCCATGTATTTGCCACACCGGCAACTGTTGGGCTATGTCAGATTCTTGCTTGGTGATCTATATTATTAGTTCCAAACATTGCTGCAAATTTTCTAATATAGAAAGCTTGCTCATTACTTACTTTTGCTGAACCTAAAAATTGAACTGAATCTGGACCAAACTTTTCTCTTAATTCAACAAGTTTTGCTGTTACTTTAGTCATTGCATCATCCCAAGTAACTCTATTCCATTTTCCGTCAACTTTCTCTATTGGATACTGTAATCTATTTGCAGATCTAACTTTATCAATCATATCTGCACCTTTACAGCAGTGTCCACCATGACTTATTGGATGGTCTTGTGCCACCTCTTGTCTTACCCATACACCATTTTGCACTTCAGCAATAACTCCACATCCAACTGAACAATGCGAACAAATTGTTTTAATAAGTTTTGACCCTGGAAAAGGATTTTTAACTTCCTCTTCTGTCGCATCCCGTAAAACATTGTTGCTAGCAAAGGCAGATGTAGCTGTTACAGCTGTTGCAAGTGAAGCCATCTTAAGAAAACTTCTTCTTCCAAAGCTTTTTAACATATTCATCTAATTACTTCCCTTCAAACTATTTAGCAGCTTTATAAAAGGTATCCCAATGGGCACTTTTTTTATAAAGTATCTCTTTTTTTGTTGAAGTTCCTGTTACAACACCATTCCCTACGTTGCTTCCAGTACCTCTCTCCTTCTTCTCAGAAGTCGCTGCAGTCGCCACAACTGACCCAGCTAACACTGTAGCTGCTATCCCTGCTCTTTTAATAAAGGCTCTTCTTTGAGTTAACTCATTAGCCATATTAAACTCCTTTTCTTATTGTGGGCAAAATAACCCTTTAAAAGTTCCTTTAAACTCTTAAAGGGTTTTTTAAAAACCCTTTTATTTAACCCTTTGAACCTCTAAATATACTCTCTCAAAATTAAAGAATATACTTAAAAGAGTTCCAACTCTTGTATAAACTTCTGAACCACTTGCAACAAGTTGAAAAGATAACTTGTCAATAAAAGGATTTATCACCTCTTTAAAAAGCTCTTTTTGTAAATTTGTTTTTAACTCACCATTTATTTGTTGTTCAATCAAATATGAACAAAGGGTAAAAATAAATCCAAAGTTATCCTCTTGTGCAGTAAACTTACTCTCATCTCTTCTTATTTTTGTTTGAGCTAAAATATCTCTTACTTTTATTAACATCAAACCAGCTTCTCTCTCTTCATGATGCCAAGAAGCACTAAGAGATACAGAGTTTCCAAAAGGAACTAAAAATAGCTCTTGATACTGAACATAGAGTTCATTCTTCTCGTAATTTTTTAGTAATTCCTCTATTTCAACAATAATTTTTGAAAAATCTTCATCAAAAGAGTTTAAAGCTAAAATATCTAAATTTTCAATCAACTCATTCAAATGATTCTTTACATGTTCTTCAACAAAAAAAAGTGAAAGAACATTATAAATAAACAATCTAGCTTTATCAATATCTTTATTATGCATCTAATAATCCCTCTTTAATCATTAATTTTGCTTTACAATCTTCACAGCAGTAAAGTGTTTTAAGTTTTGTAGGATTTGAAGCAAAAAATGGCTTCATAACCGTAGCAACTTTTTCTATTGCTTTTGTTGTAGCAAACTCTTTTCCACACTCAATACAGGCAAAAAGTTTATCTTTTGCTAAAACATTCTCTTTAAAAAACATTGGATTTAAGTTAATAACATCTTGTTTTATACTTAAACAATCCTCTTCTGCACAACTTGCTACACAGTAACCACAGGCAGTACATAAAGATGGATTTACTCTAAGTTCAAAAGTTTTTGCATCTGCAATTAATGCATCAACATTACAGGCTCCCACACATGAAAGACATAAAGTACATTTGTCTTCATTTACTTTGATTAATCCATAATGGATATTTGGTCCAGTTTCTACAACACCTAAATCTTCATCTCCAACTATATGAGATACTCTATAAGAGAAAGCTTCTCTTTTTCTCATTGTTTGTTGATTAAAACTAAAAAAGCTGTTTTCTACGAAAGTTACTTTATTAATTGCTTCTTGAAGTTCACTCTCGTTTGTTGCAACAAGAACTGCATCTTTAGAGTATTTTTTTTGATAAATTTCATTTAAAATTCTAATTGCCTCAAGAGTCCCTTTTGATAACTCATCATTATAAAAAATCACCTGAGAAGAAGAGACTTGAGAAAAAGTCAATAAAGATAACTCATCTAAAAATTTACCACCCTCTATTTTAAGAGGTAATATTCCCTCTTTTAAACTAACATTTGTCTCTTTTAAATTCATATTTTCAGAGATAATAAGAGGATGGGTATCTTTATAATTAAGGCTTAATTCAAAAATTGCATCTTTATTTATTGGATTGTAATCAATTGCACCACTTGGACAAACAGAAACGCAACCACCACATCCTAAACAGTCGATATCAGAGAATTCTAAATGCTTTTTATCATCTATTTTTGTAATAGCTACAGTTGGGCAAACTTCAACACATTTTGCACAAACTTCATCTCTTCTTTCGTGATATTGACAAATAGTTGAATCATAACTAATATAGTTTCTATACTCATAATTTTGACAGTTTTCTCTAAGAGTGTTTATTACATCACTTATGCTTGTCTGATTTGGATCAAAAACACCACTTTGTTTTGAACCTTCATCTTTCATATCAAACCATACTATTTGGTCAACATTAAGCTCACTCTCACTATTTTCATCTTCAACAATAACTTTTAAAGAGCCAATAGAACCACTAATTGATTTTAAAATAGACTCTTCTATATGAAAAGTATCAAACTCATCTTTGTCTAAACTTTTCATAATAGCTTTAGTATCTTCACTGCTACTAGAGATAATTAAAAGTCTATTTCCTATCTCTTTTGATTTTGGGAAATCAGTTGCACAATCAAGTTTTTGTTCAGCAATTTCGTATAGTTTTTTAATATTTGAGATTTTGTTTTGTAAGCTATCTTCCGTATTTTTTTCATAAAATTCAATCTCATCTGCTAGAAGTTCACTTGAAACTTCATTTGAGTTTGAAATCAAAAAATTCTTTCCAGTAAGTTCCTCTAACTTTGAAGTTACATAAATTGATTCATGTAAAGGAAACTCTAATTTTGTTTGCGAATAATAGATATATTCTTGCATAACCTATGCCTTTAAGTAAAATATATTTTACCAATTCTATATAGTCTAATCTTAAACGAACCTTAGTTTGTCTTTTCTTCATTCCCCAGCAGTAAAAGTGTTACCCATCTACACTTCAATAAATTTAAACAGAAAAATTAATTTTACATTTTCTTTACTCTTCCATAAATATTTACACACCTTTAGATATAATCAGTTTTATTAAGGAGTCCAATGTTATATAGATTTATTATTTTTATTTTTTTATGTATATTTGCATTAAGCTTTTTTAGGAGCAATGTATATAGCTCAAAAGAGATTGTTTTAGGTACATCTTTACCTAAAGAGGGGATTATGAAGGCTTGGGGAAGAGGAGTACTTTTAGGAGCAAACAGTTACTTTAAATATGCAAATGAATCCAATCTAATAAATGAAAAAAAATTTGTATTAAAAAGTTACGATGATAAATATGAACCAAATTTAACTTTCAAAAATAGTAATAATTTAATCTATAAAGATAAAGTATTTTCACTTTTTGGTTTTGTTGGTACTCCTACAGTAAAAAATATTTTACCCATATTAGCTGATACAAGAATACCATTTTTTGCTCCTTTTACGGGAGCTAGTTTTTTAAGGAACACAAATATTTCAAATATTATAAATCTAAGAAGTAGTTATACAAAAGAGATAGAAAAAATAATCTCTTATCTAAATAAAGTTAGAAATATAAAAAAATTTGCAGTATTTTATCAAAATGATGATTATGGAGAAGAGGCGTATACTGCTCTTGTACAGACTTTGAAAAAGAATAAATTAACTTTAGTTAGTGAAGGAAGTTATAAAAGGAATACTCTATCAATAACCCATGCAATACATGAGATGAAAGATAAAGAGATTGGAGCTATTATAATGATTGGTGCATATAAAGCAAGTGCACTTTTTATTGAAAAGGCTAGAGAAATTCCTAATCTAAAAGAGACACTTTTTGCAACACTATCTTTTGGTGATGCAAATGCAATGTTAAAAGAACTAAACCATAAAGGCGAAAGAATAATATTTTCTCAGGTAGTTCCTGACTATAACTCAGATATTAAAATAGCAAAAGAATATAGAAAACTTTTAAAAACTTATTATCCTGATTCTTGTTATAGTTTTATCTCTTTTGAATCTTTTCTTGCTGCAAAAGCTGTTGTAAAAGCAATAAAAAGAACTCAAAATCATATTACAAATGAGACTTTTATAAAGGCACTAAAATCATTAACTCCCGAAGAGATGGATGGACTAAATATCAATTTTAAAAATAATCAACTTTTAAATGATACATATCTTTTCGAGTATAAAAATTCAAATTTTAAAGAGATTAAATATGAAATCAACTAATATAATTGACTTTATTGATAATATTACTTTTAAATATAAAACCTATATTCTAATATTTATTATAACAGGAGGTATGTTATCAATTATTATCTTATCTCAAATCTCAACTTATGCTATAAAAAATGACTATGAAAGACTCTTTGAAAAAAGAACAAAACCTCTTATTCTTCTTGAGAGTTTAAAAGATGTTTATGAGATAAATGTTTTAGATACAATTTATGATATAAAGAATAACAATATCAGTTTTGAAAATGGAAAAGAGGTTTTAGAGTTAGCTAAAAATCTTTCAAATAATTACTGGAATCAGTACAAACAAAACAGAAATAGTGAGTTTGAAAATAATTTTTTCCTTCAAATTATAAAAAAATTATTTATAGAAAAAAACTATGAATACAAAAATGAAGTGCTTTTAGAGAGTTTGATGACAAATATTGATAAAAAAATGGAACATATTAATAACTATATAAACTACTTTGATCTAAATTCGTATAATGAAGTAAAATATGAAACTAATAGTATAAAAATCTATATTACAAGTTTAATTAACTATGATTTAAAAGTAACTATTGATGAAAAAAGAGATACAAATAGACTCTTTAATTATATTTTTCTTTTTTCTATTTTATCAATTGTATTTGTCTTTATCTTTTCTATTCTATTATCTATAATTATCATCAACAACTTCAAAAAACTTCATAAACTCTTGGAATTAAAAGTTGAAAGAAAAACTAAAGAATTAATGGAGCTTAATGATAATTTGGAAAAAAGAATTGAAATTGAAGTTAAAAATAGTAGAAAAAAAGATTTAATTATGTTTCAACAGGCAAAACTTGCCTCAATGGGAGAGATGCTAAATAATATAGCCCATCAATGGAGACAACCACTTGGTTCAATATCTATGATTATACAAAGCTTTCAGACAAAAATGGAGTTTGGCAAACTAACCCCTGAATTTGTAGATACAAAAGTAAAAGATGCCCTACTTTTAGCAGATAATATGTCAACAACTTTAGATGATTTTAAAAACTTCTTTACTCCTGATAATATAAAAAGTAAATTCAGTCTAAAAAATTGCATAGAACACTCTTTTGAGCTCTCTAAATATGTCTTAGAAAAATACAATATTCATCATACAATTGAAATGAAAAAGGATATAGTTATAGATGGTTTTTATAATGGTCTTTCACATGTATTATTAAATTTGATTAATAACTCAAAAGATGCCTTAATGGATAAAGATTGTTGTCTCGTTAAGGAGATAAGAATAGTTGTAATACAAGCTAGAAAAAAAGTTATTTTACACTTTATGGATAATGGGGGAGGCATCAGTGATAAAATTCTTCCTAAAATATTTGAGCCATACTATACAACAAAATATAAAAGTGCAGGAACAGGTATTGGACTATATATGTCTAAACAGATTATTGAAAAACATATGAATGGTTCTATTAAATGTAAAAATATCAAAAATCCACGACCCAATTGTGATAACTGTAAATCAACTCTCTTTATTCTTGAAATACCTTTTCAATGATATTATTTTAAAATAATTTTTGTTACAATTATAAAATTAAGGTTGTGTTATGATAGTAAAAGATTTAAATATATTAAAAAATTTCAATGTACTTTACATAGAAGATGATGTTCAACTTTTAACGCATACAAAAGATGTTTTAGAAGATTTTGTAAATAATATTTTTGCAGTTGAAACAACAAAAGAGGCACTTAATATTCTCTCAAATAAAAAAATTGATGTTATTATCTCAGATATTTTATTGCAAGATGATAATGGAATAGATTTTCTAAACTACTTAAAAAAAGAGAAAGATATTCAGATTCCTACAATTCTTACAACGGCTCACACAGATACAAAATATCTTTTAGATGCCATTAAATTAAAAGTTGAAAACTATATTGTAAAACCAATAAATATAAAAGAGTTATTAAACTCATTACATGATGTATTGTTGCCATTTACTCAACAAAAAGAGATACAAAAAAATATCAATATTATTAAAATGATTGGTGCTGTAACAGATAGCAAACAAGTTGATGTTATAAAATATCTAATAAACAATTTAAATAATGATAATTTGATTAATACTTCATATAGTGAAATTATGAGTGAAATATCTATTTCAAAACCTACGTTAATCAAACTTTTTAAAGAGCTTTCAGAAAAAAATATTCTTGTAAAAACAGCTCACAAAACTTATAAATTTGATGAAAATGCTTTGGATAATATCTAAATAAAAAGTCTCCAAAGAGGAGACCTTTTATACTTTTTGTTCTTTTTTTAACTTTTTATAGTATGTACTATGTAAAATTTCAACCTCTTCTTCCTCTTTATATCCAGTTACCATACTATGGATTGCACCTTTAATTGCAAAAACTGACATATAAACATGGGTAAAGAACAGTGCTGAAACTGCCATACCAAGTATATTGTGAACAATTACACTTAATCTTAAAAAATCAATTTGTGATAATCCAAATGATTTAATAATTTCTAATTCAAAATCTTGGAAATACATTGCTGCACCAGTTAAAATCATAACTATTCCACCAAATGTACATAACCAAAACCACATTTTTTGCCCTGCATTAAATTTTCCTGCAGGAATTGGGTCTTTTCTTTTATTTAGATAACCTCCAAGAATCATCATCCATTTGATATCATCACTTGTTGGAAGCATCTCTTTAAACCACATTACTAGCATAGGAATCACGGCCACACAAAAGAAAGGAGTAGCAATCGCGTGTAATTCTTTACAAGTCTTAACAAAAAAACCTCCACCAAGATAACTTCCAAATATCATTACAAATCCTGTTGGTACAAGAACAATAAAAGATACTCCAGCTATTGTGTGAATAGTTCTATGAAAAATATTAAATACTTTTATCTTTTTTCTATCATGTGAAAAGATCATTGGTCCAATAATTAAATAGTGAACCATAAAAACAAAAGGAATAGCTAACATTACAACTAAAAAGGCAATAGTAAAGTATTTATCTTGAAGTAGAGTAAACCACTTTCCTAACTGCAAACTGCCCTCTTTATCGTAGGCTAAAATATTAGCTACTAAATCCTTTCCCCAAATAGCACTTTCACTAGCAAAAGCTAGTGAAGTTAGTGCTAAAAATATAATTAGTAGATATTTAAGTTTCATATCTTACTCTTTTTTTACATTTTCATAGTTCTAGAATTATGGTCATGACCTCTTGATAAAACTCTAGTTCTAAATATCTCTGATACTTTTTCAGAATCACCCACTAAAAGAGCATTTGTTGCACAAACAGAAGCACATAAAGGAACTTTTCCTTCAGCAATTCTATTTTGTCCATACAGTTCTCTCTCCTCATGTGAGTTAGTCTCAAGTGGACCACCAGCACACATTGTACATTTATCCATTACACCTTTTGTTCCAAAAGCCCCATCTCTTGGGAACTGTGGAGCGCCAAAAGGACAAGCATAAAGACAATACGCACAACCAATACACTTCTCTTTGTCATGAAGAACAATTCCATCTTCTCTTATATAAAAACAATCTACTGGACAAACTTTTTCACAAGGTGCGTCAGTACAATGCATACAAGCAATAGATAAAGAGTACTCTAATCCCTCTTTACCTTCATCAATTGTTATTACTTTTCTTCTTGCAATTCCTGTTGGTAATTCATGAGCTTCAGCACAACCAACACTACAAGCAAAACACTCAATACATCTATCTTCATCACAATAAAATTTCATTCTTGCCATTTCACTCATCTTCTACTCCTTACGCTTTTTCTATTTTGCATAAACCAGCATTAAACTCAGGTATTTGAGTGATAATGTCAAATCCATAGTTTGTAATTGTATTTGAGCTCTCACCAATAGCATATGGTTTTGTTCCTTCTGGATAATTTGCACTCATATCAACCCCTTGCATAATTCCTGCAAAGTTGTATGGTAAGGCAATTCTATCAGGAGTAACTCTATTACTGTATCTTGCTTTTACTTTAATTTTTGTCCCTTGAGGAGAGTGTAACCACATCATATCCCCATCTCTTAATCCATAATCTGAAGCTAGCTCAGGATTTATGTTTGCAAACATCTCTGGTGTAATATGAGAAAGATATTTACTTGTTCTCTCTAACATACCAGCACCACTTAAGTTTACAAGTCTCATTGTAACCAGCATTGTTGGGAAATCTTTTGACCAATCTTGTGCTGTTTGCTCTGATTTAAATCTAACATCAACCCTAAAATTATTTGTTTGGTCATTATAGGTTGGATATTTATTAACTAAATCATTTCTTGGCGAGTGAATTGGTTCTCTATGTAATGGAATAGGATCAGGGAAAATCCACACTTTAGCTCTAGCTTTTGCATTTCCATATACACATACTTCTGCTTCATTACATTTTTCTTGAATAATTCCACTAAGGTCAACTTTCCAGTTTGCACCCATTTTGTTTCTCTCTTCATCAGTTAGTTTGATTCCAAGAACTTTTTCAATATTCTCTTTAGTAATCTCTGGATATCCACCTTTTACTTTTGAACCTTTTACACTAACTCTTTCATCTGGTAATTGAGAAACTCCATCATGTTCAAGACCAAATCTATTTCTAAATCCCATACCACCTTTACTCATAGGTGTTTCAACATCATATAAAATTGGACTTCCAGGGTGTTTTGTATCCCAACAAGGCCAAGGTAAACCATAATATTGACCTTTCATTTTTCCTCTACCCTCTAATGATATAGGATCAAATAGGTGCCAATTTTCTTGATGTTCTCTTAATCTTTGTGCAGTCCATCCACCAAGACCAATTGTTTTAACTGTTCTTGCAACTTCATTTGCTGCATCATCTGGCCAAACAAAATTATCTTTTACAACTTTATACTCACCATCTACAACATCCATTTTCATAGCTTTTGTATATTCATCATAAAAACCAAATTTTTTAGCAAATTCAAACATTAAATCGTGGTCAGTTTTTGATTCGTAAAGTGGATCAACAACTTTACTTCTCCATTGAGATGTTCTATTTGTTGCAGTTACACTACCTTCTGTTTCAAACTGTGTACACACAGGTAGAATATAGATATTATCTGTTTTTTCAGTAACTACTGCTGCTTCATTTACAAATGGTTCAGCAACAACTAATAGATCCAATTTATCAAGGGCTTCTTTAACTTTTGCAGTTTGTGCCATTGATGTAATACCTGTACCTTGAACCCATAAAGCTCTAATTGGACTTGAAGAGTATGTTTTCTCTTCTTGTAATACACCTTGCCACCATTTAGCAAGTGAGAAACCTTTTTCATTCATCCATTTTGGTGCTGCAAATCTACCTTTAAGCCATTCATAGTCAATTCCCCATGCTTTTGCATAGTATTTCCATGATGCATCACCTAATCCATAATATCCAGATAAACTATCGGCAAGACAACACATATCAGTAGAACCTTGAACATTATCATGTCCTCTAATGATATTACATCCTCCACCTTTTTTACCCATATTTCCTAATACTAATTGTAATATTGGAAGAATTCTTGTATTTGATGTACCAGTACTGTGTTGAGTAATACCAAGTGCCCAAACTACTGTTGCAGGTTTTGTTTTTGCTAACAGTGTTGCAATTTGTACAATTTGTGAAGCAGGAATACCTGTTACATCAGAAGTCTCTTCAGGAGTCCATTTTTTAGCTTCTTCTCTTACTTCATCCATCCCATATACTCTACTATCTATAAACTCTTTATCTTCCCAGCCATTTTTAAAGATAACATGCAATAGTCCATAAATAAATGCTACGTCTGTACCTGTTCTAATTCTTAAGTAGTGGTCAGCTTTAGCTGCTGATTTTGTATAAACTGGATCAACAACAATCAGTTTTGCTCCATTTCTATCTTTTGCTTGTAAGAAATGTTTAAATCCAATTGGATTTGCAACTGCTGAGTTTGCACCAATCATAAATATAGCTTTTGAGTGTCCAACAACATCACCAAAGTGATTTGTCATAGCGCCATAACCCCATGTATTTGCCACACCGGCAACTGTTGCACTATGTCAGATTCTAGCTACGTGGTCTATATTATTAGTACCCCATAAAGCAGCAAACTTTCTAAAATAAAAAGCCTGTTGTAAGTTAAATTTTGCAGATCCAAGAAACATTGCTGAATCAGGACCATTCTCTTCTCTTAGTTTTAACATCTTTTCAGATATTTCGCTAATTGCTGTTTCCCAAGAGATTCTTTGCCACTTACCATTTACTTTTTTAAGTGGATGTTTTACCCTTTGTTTACTTTTAACTAAATCGATTTGATCAATACCTTTACAACAGTGACTACCCTCACTAATAGGGTGGTCTTGTGCAACGTCTTGTCTAATCCAAACACCATTTTGTACTTCTGCAATAATTCCACAACCAGCAGAACAAATACTACATATTGTTTTAACTCTCTTTGAACCAGGAAAAGGATTTTTAACCTCTTCATCAGTAGCTTCTCTTACACTGTCATTCGAAGCAAATAGCGAAGTAGCCCCAACTCCTGCACCAATTGATGCAAGTTTTAAGAAATTTCTTCTACCCATTTTCAAAGATAAGTCATTGAGTAAATTTTTACCCATGATTCTTCTCCTTAATAACTAGCTTTGTAAAAAGCATCCCATTGGGCTGTTTCTTTGTATAAAATCTCTTTTTTAGGAGATTTTCCTACAACAACACCATTAGTAGACTTAGTTTTGTTTTCGTTACTTGCCAATGAAGCTGTAACACCAACTGCTGCAACTGCAGCGCTTGTTCCTAGAGCTTTAATAAAGCTCCTTCTTTGATTTTTCATTTTCTTCTCCAAAAAGTTTTTTCTCTTTAAGAGATGACTAAAAAAACCTGATTTTCTTAGTCATCTCTTAATATTGAGAAAAACAAGTTTTATAAACTTCAAACTTCTTCAAAATCCCTTTTAGCTCTTTTTTTAAACTCTTTTTTTTCTCTTTGAAATATATTTTGTTGAACTCTTTTCTCTTTTTTTTCAACACTTTTTACATTTAATAAAGCTCTTTCTAGCTCAATAAAAACTTTTAATAAAACTGCAATATCTTTATAAAATTCACTACATTCATGGGAATGTAAACTTTCAATAAACTCATCAATCATCCCATTTAAGATATTTGAGAATACCTCTAAGATAATCTCATCTTCATTTTCATCATTTAATAACTTTTGTAAAAATGAAAAAATAAAACAGATATGATCTTCTGCTTCTTTGAAATTTTGAGAATCTCTTCTAAATTTTGATTTCAAAACTATATTTGTCATCTCTACTCTTTTTTTTCCATCATCTCTATCTTCTATATAAAACGAGGCAGTCATTGGAATAAAAGTAGTACTAGGACTAAAGAAAATATTGTTATTCTCATCAAGAAGTAGTTCTTGTGCATTCTCTTTTTTTAAAAAATTTTCAATGTTTTCAAATGCACTTTTACTATTCTCTTCAATTGGAGACTTACTTAAATATGTTATCATCTCTACAAGTTTTTGAAAATTTTCTCTATTCTCAATAAATGAAAAAGCCAAAGAGAAAAAACCATAATAAAGCGCTCTTGCACTATCTAACTCTCTATTTTTCATACTAATTGTCTCCTTGTAACTTCATCTTTGAACATAACTTTTGGTTTACACTCTTCACAACAGTAAAGGGTTCTTTGTTTGGTTGGATTATCAAAGAAGTTCAACATAATTGAAGCAATTTTTTCAATTGCCTTTTTTGTAGCAAACTCTTTACCACATTCAACACAGGCAAAAAGTTCATCTTTTGCCAAAATATTCTCTTTGAACCACATAGGTTCAAGTTTTATAACACCTCTTTGTAAACTTAAACAATCTTTTTCAGAACATGAAACTTCACAATAACCACAAGCTGTACATAAAGAGGGATTAAATCTTAAAGTATTATCTTTTGTATTAGCAGTTAAGGCATTCATTTTACATGCACCAACGCAAGAGGCACACAAAGTACATTTGTTTTCATCAATATTTACAATACCATAAGATGCAGTTTCATCTAACTTTATCTCTCCAAAATTCTCTTCACCCACTAAATGAGATAATCTAATAGCAAATGACTCTTTTTTATTTGATTCCAAACTATTCAAAATATATTTAGAATTTTCAATAAATTGAGCATTTTTTATAGCTAGTTCTAAATCCTCTTTAGATGAAGGTGTTAAAATTGCATCTTTTTTATATTTTCTTTGATAAATCTCATTTATTAAATCAATTGAGTCTTGTGCTGGTTTAGTAAAAGATTTTGAATATAATATAAGTTGAGAACCAGACTCTTGTAAAAGTGTTAATAAAGTTGCTTCACTAAAAAAATTTTTTGCTTCTATAATAAGAGGTAAAACAGACTCTTTTAATTCAATATTTAAATTTTCAATATCTACTTTTTTAGGGATAATCAAAGGGATATGATTATTATAAAGTTTTGCTAAACTTGAAATTGATTTTTCTCCCAAAGGTGCATAATCTATAGCTCCTGAAGGACAAACACTAACACAAGATCCACAATTAGCACAATTTATATATGAGAACTCTAGCTCTTTTTTTTGACTATTTTTTACAATTGAGTCAGTTGTACAAACATCAACACATTTGGTACAAATCTCTTCTCTTCTTCCTTTGTATTGACAAAAAGAACTATCATAAGTTGTAGTTTTTTTATACTCATAATTTGTTATATTTAATCTGAGATTTCCAATAACATCATCAATTGAACTTTTTAAAGGATCAAAACAACCACTAAATTTTTTTGCAAGTTTTCCTTTGTCAAACCAAACAATTTGATGAATATTAAGAGTATATTCCTTTTCCTCTTCTTCTATTGTTACCTCTAAATTTCCAATATGACCTGCAATATTTTTTATTTTTTCAGAACTTACATGATATAAATCAAACTCATTATTAACAACTCTATTTATAAAATCATTTTTTTGAGTCTCACTACAAATAAGTAAGACTTTATTGCCTACAATTTGTGTATAAGCAATATCTTGTGCATAATCAAATTTTATTGCATTTATCTCATACAATTTTTCAATATTTTTAATTTTTGATGATATTGAGTCTTTTGTGTTTTTGATATAAAAATCAATCTCTTTTGCTACTACTTCAGAGTTTATTGCTTCACTATTTGAAACAATATATCTAATTTCACTATTTCCAACTAATTTGTTAGTTACTGTAATTGACTCAGAAAGTGGGAATTCTACTCTCTCTTTACTATAATATATATATTCGCTCACGGCAAAACCTTTCGGTAAAAAATACTTTACCCTAATTGTATACCTATAAAACTTATACTAAACTTATATATACCTTATTTTTTTAAATTATTTTATAAATTTATTTTATTTTTGATTTAAGTGTTAATTTTAACAAATATAAAATTATAATTTTTTATAGTAATTACAACAATATCCATAAAAAAGGATATGTAAAGAAAAAATAAATTGTAGATATTAATAAAATAATTTAACTTTTTATTATAAAAATGAATGAATATTCATTTTTATATTTAATTTTTTTTATACTTTTTTTTTATTAATTATAGTAAATTCTAATATTGATAAATGAAATTAAAATTAAAATAGAGCAAAAAGTAAAATTTTTTTACATATTTATTACATATCTTTCTACATTTATAAAATTTCTTGTTTTAAAATATAAAGTGATATCATTCCACCAACAAAGAAAAAGGAAAAAATTGAAAATAGATATAACTAAAATTGCTAATGTAATACTTTATATGCTAGATGAGAGTATAAAACATCTAAATGACAAAAAGTTGTCAATTTTACTCTTTTTAATAGATTTTGAACATTTTAAAGAATTCGGACAAAAAATATTCAATGAAGAGTATATAAAAGATAAAAGGAACCCAGAACCAGTTATATTAGGTGAAATTTTTGAGATTATTGCAAATGGTGAAGATCTTGATGAAGATGATGAAAGACTTTATATGATTGAAGAGTTATTGGAATATCTTGATATTGAAATATTAACAAAAGAAAAATTTATTGAACTAAAGTTTCTAAAAATGGAAGAGGAGTTTGATGAGACTCTTTTCACAAAAGAGGAACTTAAAACAATTAAAGAGATTGTTAAAAAATATAAAGAGGATAGTGTAAGAAATGTTGCTAATTCAACTTTTCAAATTGAAGAGGTGAGAAGAGCACCTCTTGGAGAGATTATTTTTTAAAAACTCTCCCACTCTTCTGTATCTTTATCTTCTGCTTTTATAACTCTATTATCTTTTTTATTATTAGCTACTTTACTCTCGCCTTTTTTTAAAGATTTTTGTTCCCCTTTTTCTTTAATATCATTTTTCCCTCTAAACTCTTTTTCATCTGCATTTTTTACAATAAGTTTAGCAATTGAATCTGTTTGTAATGCAATATCATTTGTATGCATTGCAACTTCTGCATTTTTTTGTGTTTGTTGATCAAGTTCTGCAATAGCATCATTTATCTGTTCAATTCCCAAAAGTTGTTCTTTACTTGACATATCAACATCAGAAATAAGTGCAATAGTTTTTTCAATATTATCATTTAGAACTTGATATCCGTTTATCATATCAGTTGCTATCTCTTTCCCTTCATCTGCTTTTTTTGTAGCAGACTCAACCATTCCTTTTATCTCTTTTGCTGCTTCAGCACTTCTTGTAGCAAGATTTCTAACCTCTTGAGCAACAACAGCAAACCCTTTTCCTGCTTCACCTGCTGTTGCAGCTTCTACCGCTGCATTTAAAGATAAAATATTTGTTTGGAATGCAATTTGATCAATTACACTAATTGCTTCATTAATAGCTGAAACTTGTGAATCTATATCTTCCATAGATTTAACTGTATTTGTTGCTAACATTTGTCCTTGTTTTGATGAAGTTGTAACATTGTTAGAAAGTTCCGCCATTTTTGCAATATTTCCAGTATTGTTTCTTATATTTCCTGTCATTTGTTCTAGAGCTGCTGCAGTTTCTTCTAAAGATGAAGCTGCTTCAGAAGCACTCTCATTCAAAATTCTAACATTTTGTAATAGTGTACTTGAGGCATTATGTAATGTAATACCGTTTGTTTTTCCTTCAATTAGCATTGATGTAATTGATTCTCCCAATCCATTAACTCCATTTGCAAGTTTTAATAGATCTTTTTTTACTCCATCGGTATTTACTCTATCCAAATAGTTAAATCTTGAATATTTTTCCAATATCTCTAAAATTGAGTCAATATTGTTTTCTAAGTTTTCTGCCATTTTATTTAAAACTGATTTTAATTGCATCATTGCAGGATTAGAGACATTTAAATGTAATCTTTGGCACAAATCACCTTGCTCAAATTCACCTAAAACATTGATTGTTTCATCAATTAAAGCCCTATCCTCTTTAATACCTTTTTGAGCTTTTAAAATATTTGTATTGATTAAATCAGACATATGACCAAACTCATCTCTGCAACTGATTTGTTTAATTTCAACATCAGTACTCTCTCTATTTAAATAAGCAAAAAAGTTTTCTAATCCATCATTTATAAAATTTACTTTTGTAACAATCTCTTTTGTAATCATAAAAAAGATAAAAGAGAGAACAATTAAAATTGAAGCAATTATTGCAACTGCTTTTATTAAAGAGTTCATAAATTGAGTTTGAATATCATCAATAAAAATTCCACTTCCTAAAACCCAGTTCCAAGGTTCAAATTTTTTTACATATGATAATTTTTCAAATTTTTCTTCTGTATTTTGTCCATCTATCAACTTCCCTCTTAAATAAACAACAAATCCTGAACCACCATCTTGTGCCAAAGCAACAAAAGATTGAAACATATTTTTGTGGTCAACGCTAATTACTCTACCATCATTATATTGTTCACTAATTGCATTATTATTACTTGAAGAATCCATAACTTGACCATTCTTTGATGAATCCATTGGATGCATTACCATTTTAGGATATGGTAACTCAGTATTATTTATCCAAACGTAATTGTCTCCATTATATCGCAAAACTCCTATTGCATTTTTTGCTCTATTTTTAGCCTCCTCTTCATCTATCAAACCGTTTTTAAAATTATTATATTCATTTTCAACAATACTATAGGATAACTCTATAATACTTACAAGTTTATCTTTCTTGTCTTTTAATAACTCTTTTTTTTGTTCAAGAATTAATATTGAACTTAATAATATCATTGATATTAACGTGACAATAGCAATAATTAACATTTTTTTAAACACTTTTAAATGTCCAAAAAATTTTCTCCAAATTTCATACACAGCATACTCCTAATATTTACTAAGATTAATTTAAAAATTAAAATTAGTAAAATTCTAAAATAAAAATTATTTTTTTTAACTTAAAAAAAGTTAAATTTTTTTTACTAAATTATAAAATTGCAGATATTTTAAAAAAAGTAACAGAAATTACTTTTCATATTTTTTAGTGGAAAGTTCAACACCTTCATATGATGTTGTTTTTATAGCTTCTAAAATATTTTCAATTTTAACGCTATCATCATATATAACAGTTACCTCTTTTGTATTGAGTTTAGCACTAACTTTTTCAATACCATCAAGATTTTTTACTGCTTTTTTTACAGCCATTGTACATAAAGGACAATGCATTCCTTCAACTTTAAAAACTGATATATTTGAGCCAAAAAGAGCACTTGCTATAATTGAAATAAAAAATAAATTTTTCATATCTACTCCATGAATAGGGGGATTAACTCTGGATACAAAAGAACAAAAAGAAAAAAGAGTAATAAAAAAGATATAAAAAAAGATTTTTTTATTTTTTCTTTTTTAGTACACTCACAAGAGTTATTTCTCATATATTTTTTTATCCCATAAATAAAAAGAATTATAGTTAAAATTGCAAGGGGAATTCTTGCATAAGTAAAAGTTGTGAAATAACTTAATAATCCACTTGATATTCCAAAAAAAATAAATAAAAATGCTGGTAAACAGCAAAGTGTAGATAAAAGTGCAGTTATTACTGCACCAATTATCGGTAAATTTATTTTTTTCATACTCTCTCTTGAGAGGTATAACTATATGAAAAAGATTTTGGATCATAATAATTTAATGCATCTTCTCCCTCTTCAGCATATGGATATCCTAACATATTAAGTGGATATTGTTCTGGTTTTGGATTTAATACAAAATCTCTTGCATGGTTAAATGCCACCCAGTTCATCTCCCAAGAACCAAACATATATTTTTTTGTATCTTGGATTTTTTTATCTTCATTTTTTAGATTTTCTGCAAGTCTTACTTTTGTTACATCAGCTGGATCTGCTTTAACCCAACCTAAACCACTTATATAAAACTCTGCTCTACAGTGTTGTCCACCTGTAATATTAGCAAATCCTTTTTCGTCTGCTTTTCCACAAGCACCAGAAATTTTTGATTTTCCAGCTCTAATACCAAAAACTTCCCTTGCAGGAATATTTGAGTTTCTAAGTAGACAAACAAATACAGAACTTATATCTGTACATTTTCCACCAAACAGTTTCTCTTCAAGTGCTTTTCCAGCATCTCCAAGTCCACATCCAACTACACTATTATCTCTATACATAGTTGTAACTGTCCAATCATAAATAGCTTGTGCTTTATCAAGGGGAGTTTTAGCATTTTTTGTAATGCTATTTGCCAAAGTTTTTATTTTATCATTTACAGGAATATGTGCTGTAGGCTCTAAATAAGTTTTAACCTCTGCTGTGTAGTTTTGATCACTTTTTGCTTTTGATAAGTCAACTGTTTTTTGATTTGTAATTACTTCAAAAGTAACAGTTAACTCTTTCTGTTTGTTTCCATCTGACCATAAAACATATAAAACTTTTGAGTCATATGAATTATTAACAAGCTCAGCTTTTTCATAATTTCCATCATATTTTATATCTACTAACTCTTGATAGTTAGAAGTTAAAGGAACAGGGATCCATAGTTGAGTTTTCTCTTTACTAGGTTCAATTTTATAGGTATTAGTAATAGTGAATTTTCTAAAACCATCTTTTATTCCAAAAGGATTTGTTTGGGTTTGGGCAAAAACAAAACTTGGACTAACCATTGCTGTTGTTGATAGTAGAGCTGAACTCTTTAGAAATGTTCTTCTTTTCATAATTTTCTCCAAATTAATTTTTGAAGCATATGTAGGCATAAATGTTATTAATTTATATCTAACCTAAACCTTAGGTTATGCTTTTATTTCTCTAAACTATATTAGATGTTAAATAAAACTAATCTTAAATGGTAAAATATTTTTTCCTATTATAAAGAATCTATATGCTCCTTGATTAAGTCAATACAAATCAAAATATATTGTAAATGCATAAAATTAAAAAATAAAAATATGTAATTAATTAATGATAAATTTAACATTTTTAGTAAATTATTTATAAATAATGTAAAAAAAATTGATTAAAAGAATAAAAAATAAAAATTTTTTTAGTATACTTATATTAAACAATTTTTTAAGCAAAAGTAAATTTTATTTTACTTTAGTTTAGCTATAATGTAACTTTAAAAATATTGAATGTAAAATTAATAAAACATTAGACCTATGTAGTAGGTGTACATAAATTTTTAGTTCTTAATTAAACTTCTTATTTACACCATTATCATATATTTAATTAGGAAAAAACATGAATAACGATGAATATCGATTAACCAAGTTTGTTCAAGCTGCTGGTTGAGCTGCAAAGATGGGTCCGGGTGACCTGAAACAAACAATTTGTAGTCTAGTACCAAAAGATAGCAATATTCTTGTAGGGTTTGAAAACAGTGATGATGCTTCTGTTTATAAACTCACTGATGATATTGCGATTGTTCAAACTTTAGATTTTATTACACCAGTCGTTGATGACCCATATATTTATGGGAAAATTGCAGCAGCCAACTCTCTATCTGACGTATTTGCTATGGGTGGAGAAGTAAAGACTGCCCTAAATATTGTGGGCTTTGATAGAAAAAATAATGACAAAAATGCATTAAAAGAGATTTTAAAAGGTGGAAATGAAAAAATCCTAGAGTGTGGAGGATTATTAATGGGTGGACATACCATTGAAGCTCCTGAAATGTTCTATGGATTGTCTGTAACAGGTGTAGTTCATCCAAATAAAATATATAAAAATAACACTGCAAAAATTGGACATGTTTTAGTTCTTACAAAACCTCTTGGTATTGGGATTTTAACAACAGCAATTAAAAGAGATTTAATAAATGAATCAACCAAAAAAGAGGCAATAAAAGTAATGGAATCTTTAAACTATTTGCCTTCAAAAGTTTTGAGACAATATGATGTTAGCTCTTGTACAGATGTAACAGGCTTTGGTCTTTTAGGACATGCTTTAGAAGCAACAAATGAACTTACATCTTTTGCCATACATTGTGGAGAAGTTCCTATTATTCAAGATGCGCAAGATTTTGCAGAACAAGATGTAGTTCCAGGTGGAACAAAAAGAAATATGAAATATATGGAAGATAAAACAACTATCATGTGTGATACTTCAAAGTGTTATCAACTATATTGTGACGCCCAAACATCTGGTGGACTGTTAATAGCTATGGATGCAAATGATGCAAAAGAGTATATAAAACAAATTGAAGTGTTAACCCATGGTTATGCAAAGATTATTGGAGAGGTTATTCCAAGAGGAGCTACTCCTATTATAATCTATTAGAGTTTGGCGAGAAGGCGTAGGAATCGAACCTACCGAGGCGTTTACACAAAAACCTCCAATCAGGGTTGAAGCCTGTGGTATCCACCAGGAACACATGCCCTCCAAACTTTAAAGACTGTAATTTTACAATATTAATATTAAAAAACTCTGAAAGGGTAAAAATGATTTTACTTAAATCAATTCCTAAAGTGGACAAATTTGTCTCAAATCCAGCCTTTAAAAATTGCTCAAAACAATTGATTATTTCCATTGTAAAAGAGCTTTTTGAGAACCTAAGAGAAGAGATACTTTCACAAAGAATTGACTCAATCAATGAAGAAGAATTAGTATCTAAAACTTTAGATAAATATAATCAAATCACCTCTTCTTCACTAAAAAAAGTTATAAATGCTACAGGTGTAATTATTCATACAAATTTAGGAAGAAGTTTAATAGATAAAAATGTTTTTGATAGAGTAAAAGAGATTGCTACTTCATATAACAACTTAGAGTATAACCTTGAAGAGGGGAAAAGAGGAGAGAGATACGCTCATATATCAAAAATTATATGTAAATTATTAGGTTGTGAAGATGTTTTAATAGTAAACAATAATGCCAGCGCAGTTTTTTTAGTACTAAATACTTTTGCAAAAAACAAAGAGGTAATTGTAAGTAGAGGTGAACTTGTAGAGATTGGTGGAAGTTTTAGAATTCCAGATGTAATGAATAGCAGTGGAGCAATACTAAAAGAGATTGGAACAACAAATAAAACCCATACAAAAGATTATCTAAATAGTATAAATGAAAATACCGCTATGTTAATGAAAGTACATAAGTCAAACTACTCTATTGAAGGTTTTAGCCAAGAGGTTGGTTTTGAAAAAATAATTGATATGGCAAATGAAAATAGCCTAATTGACTATTATGATATGGGAAGCGGACATATTGTAGACCTTCCTTATGGTTTACAAAACAAAGAGCCTTCTGTACTTGATTATATGAAATTCAACCCCTCTCTTCTTAGTTTTTCTGGAGATAAACTTTTAGGTTCTGTTCAAGCGGGAATAATAGTTGGAAAGAAAAAATATATTGAAAAACTAAAAAAGAATCAACTTCTTAGAATGTTAAGGGTTGACAAACTAACTTTAGCGCTTTTAGAAGAGAATATGAAAGCCCTACTTTTAGAAAAATATGAAGAGATTCCAACACTTAAGATGTTATTTAAAACTACTGATGAATTAAAAGAAAATGCTACTAAATTAAAAAATGAGATTGACTCTTTATGTAAATGCTCTCTTGTAAATACATCAACACTAATAGGTGGAGGAACAACGCCAAATCAAAGAATCCCTTCTGTTGCACTTAGTATTCAAATAAAAAATTATAAACCTAATAAAATAGAACAACTATTTAGAGAAAATAAAATTATTGGACGAATTGAAAATGATAAGTTTTTACTAGATTTTAAAACTATTCAAGATGATGAGATAAAAATAATTGTAGAAAAAATTAAAGAGATAATAAATGGCTAATTATATAATAGGTACTTGTGGTCATATTGACCATGGGAAAACTTCACTTATCAAAGCTTTAAATGGTTTTGAAGGAGATAGCACAAATGAAGAGAAACAAAGAGGAATCACTATTGATTTAAGCTTCTCAAATATGAAAAGAGATGATAAAAATATAGCTTTTATTGATGTACCAGGACATGAAAAACTTGTTAAAAATATGATTGCTGGTGCTTTTAGTTTTGATTGCGTTATGATTGTTGTTAGTGCAAATGAGAGAATCAAACCACAAACAGTTGAGCACCTTGAAATTCTAAATCTATTGGGTGTTAAAAATGCAGTTTTAACTATTACAAAAAAAGACTTAATAGAAGAGTCTGAACTTGAATTTGCAATCAGTGAAATTGAGGAGTTTATTAAAGAGTTTGATTTTAATCTTCTTTTTACATCTGCTGTTTCAATTTATGATGAAAAATCTATTAATGATTTAAAAGATAGACTTTTTGCATTAGATGCAAGTACAAAAATTGAAGAGAACTTTTTTAGATATTATGTTGACAGAATATTTTCAATACAAGGAGCAGGAACTGTTGTAACAGGAACTGTTTTGGGAAAACCTATTAAGTTAGAAGAGAAAGTTTTTATTTGTGATACTAAAAAAGAGGCAAAAATAAAGAAACTTCAAGTTCACGGTAAAGAGGTTGAAGAGTCAAATATTTCAAATAGAACAGCTATAAATTTGGCAGGAATAAAAAAAGAGGAGATTCAAAAAGGATTTGTAATCTCTAAAAAAGGATATTTAAGAGGTTTTTCTATTATTGATATCTCTTTTAATACTTTAAAAAACAAAAGTTTAAAACACAATACAAACTACTCAATATTTATTGGCTCAAAAAGAGTTGAAGGAAAAGTTTTACTTTTCAATAATTTAGATTCACTTGAAAGTGGTTTTGCAACCCTTAAGCTTGAAGAAGAGATTTTTAGTATCTATAAAGAGAAACTTATAATTAGACAAGGAAATCATACAATAGCAGGGGCAAAAATTTTATCTCCTATCTCTGATCCATTAAAAAAGAGTCAAAAACTTCAGTTATTACAAGTTTTAGAAGAAGAGAATATTAACCAAGCATATAAAATACTTCTTGATGCACATAAGAAAGGTTTGGGACTTATCTCATCTGCTCAAAGATTTGCCCTTAATCATGAAAAAGCTTTAGAGTATGCAAAAGAGTTGGAAGATGTATTTATAGATGAACAAGCTTTAATTATTTATCCTATTGAGACAAAAGAGTTAATAAAGGATTTTATTAAAGAGATATATATGAAAAATCAGTTTGCATTTTTATCTAACCAATCAATTGCTTTAAGACTTAAGTGGGCAAGTCAAAACTTTATTCAAATTGCTCTAAATGAGTTAGTTAAAGAGAACTTTTTAGTAATGGATCAAGCTTTATATAAAAATCCAAATATAACAATTGACTTTAAAACTTCTTTGGAAACACAAATATTAAAGAGATTGGAAAATGAGAGTATTACTCCAACTGCACCATATAATATCTATGATGAGATGGATTTAGATAGAAAAGTTGGTGATGATATTTTAAAATCTTTATGTAACAAAAAAGTGGTATTAAGACTGCAACATAATATATTTATCCATGCTCAAAGCTTAACAAATCTCGTAAATGAGATGAAAAAAATTATAAAACAAGATGGATATATTGATCTTCAAAATTTAAAAGACAAATATCCAATAAGTAGAAAATATCTAATTACATATTTAGACTATCTTGATAATTTTTCTGAGATTAAAAAAGAGGAGGATAAAAGAGTATTTATAAAATAAAATACTCTTTCTATCTTCTATAAAGCATATTGCCAATAAAGAAGTGCAATAGCTGTAATACTTAAAATTCCTAAAATATTAAATATCATTCCAAATTTTGCCATATCTTTTACTTTTACAGCACCACTACTCATTGCAATTGCATTTGGTGGGGTTGCTATTGGAAGCATAAAGGCATAAGAGGCACAAATTGTTGCAACAAGAAGAATAAGTGTTGTATCAATATTTGTAACTTGGCTTAATGAGTAGATTATCGGAAGTGCAATTGAGATTAATGCTGTATTTGAAGTGATCTCTGTTGTAAAAGTAATTAGTGCAGCTACAAGCATTATTAAAAGTATAACTGGTAAATTTGTTAACTCTAAAAGATATTTTGCAATCTCTAAAGCTAAACCTGTTGAAGAGAAAGCTGCAGCTATAGAGAAACCAGCACCAAAAAGGAAAATTATCTCATAAGGGATTTTTTTCATATCTTCCCACTCTAAAAATCCAACTTTTGGGACTAACATCAAAAGTCCGTAACTTAATAAAATACCTTTTTCATTTAATCCCAAACCTGAATAATATGGTTCAATTTTTGAATTTACCAAAAGAAGAAGAACTAAAGAACCTAAAATATATAGAAGTCTTTTTTGATCTTTTGTAAGTTTCTCTTTATGTGATAACTCTGCATCAAATCTAATATCATTTACTCCTATTGAAAGAAAGAAAGGGATTATCAATAACATAAAAAAAGCTAAAGGAGCTGTTAAAAATATCCATTTAATAAATGGTATTGCCTCTAAGGCATGTTGATCCATAAATCCAAGAAGGATTAGATTTGGTGGAGTTCCAATAGGAGTTACAATTCCACCTATACTTGCTCCATAGGCAATAGATAAAACTAATCTCATTTTTAGTTTTATATTATCTGTTAAATACATAGCAATTGGTATCAACAAAAGAGCTGTTGTAGTATTAGAAATAAGAGAACTTAAAAAAGCAGCTGTAATTGAAAGGGAAAATAAAATTCCTCTTGGTGTATTAGGAAAAAGTGTTAACAATTTATTTGAAATATACACATGAAGATGGGTCTTTTGGGTAGCAATTGCAATTATAAAACCACCTAAAAACAAAAAGATAATTGATTTTGAGTAATTTAAAGAGGTTGCTTCAGTACCTAATATACCAAAACTAGGGAAAAGGACAATGGGTAGCAAAGATACAACCCCTATAGGCAAAGCTTCATTTGTCCAAAGAACCACTAGCATAACAATCAATGCCAATAGTATTGAATGTTGTGTATTAAATGCAATAGTTGCCAAAAAATAACTAGCAAAGGTAAGAATTGCAGTAAATAAAATTTTATTCATATATTGCCTCATTTTGTTTTTTATTTATATTAAGTAAAAAAACTTAAAAGTAAAGCCAAATTTGATAAAAATAGAAAACTATTTTTAAAATAGTGTAAAAACTTAATAAAAAAATTAACTTATATATAATTAGTGCATTTTATTTACATATTATAACTTTTAAACAACTAAATAAATTAAATATGAAATAATATTATAATTTACACTTAATTGTCATTAAAGCTAAGAAATAATATTCTAAGTAATATTATTCTTCAAGGACTTTGAAATGCATGAAGTTAAACTCGACAGAAAAATAATGATTGTTTCAGAAACCGACGCAAAGGGAACAATTCTCTATGCCAATGAAGATTTCTGTAAAATATCTGGTTATACAAAAGAGGAGCTTATTGGCAAACCTCACAATGTGGTAAGGCATCCAGATATGCCAAAAGCTGCCTTTAAAGATTTATGGGAAACAATACAAAGGGGCGATATCTGGAAAGGTATAGTTAAAAATAAAACAAAAAATGGTGACTATTATTGGGTAAATGCAACTGCTTATCCTTCTACTAGCCCAAATGGAAATAAACGATACATCTCAATAAGAATTATGCCAACCAAAGAAGAGATTGAAAAAGCAGAAAAACTCTACAAAACCCTAGATTAAAGGATTAGCAATGTTTTTATTAGATAAATCAAAAAATAAGCATATTTTTGGTGCCCTAAAATTAATAGATGAGTATATAAAAAATGAGATAAACTCTATTGAAATAGTAGATTCAACTCTTGATAAAGATAGAAAAAAGATTATGGATACTATTCAAGAATTAGCCAAAGTAATTGAATCAAAACAAACAGAAGATCTAACACTTTATGGTGAAGTAATGCTTGCCACTGAAAAATTATCAGATGGATATACTGATGATAAGATTAGTATAATAACGAGTAATGAAAAACTAAATTATATTGCAAAATCAATCAATATAATGACCGAAAAAATTGATAAAAGTATAAGTGAGATATGTAGTGTTTTAAAAGAATATAGTCACCAAAACTATATGGATTCTATTGATGAAAAGTTATTTAAAGGTGGAAAATTAAAAGAATTAACATTGGGGATAAACTATCTAAGAAGTGAAATTACAAAAAATCTAAAAAACTCCTATGACACTTGTATGATTTTAAAAAAAGAAGCAAAATTATTACAAAAAGATTCATCTTCTTTATTTGATGCAACCTCCTCTCAAGCTGTTGCCCTTGAAGAAACATCAGCTGCAATTGAAGAGATAACAGCTACAACTTCAAACAATACTAAAACAGCACAAATGATGTCACAACAAGGAAAAATTGTAAAGGGTTCTGTTGATAGAGGATTAAATCTTGCAAAAAGAACTGTAACATCAATGAATGAGATAAATGAATCAACAAATTTAGTAAATAATGCAACAAATATTATTGATCAAATTGCCTTTCAAACAAATATTCTCTCACTTAATGCCGCTGTTGAAGCAGCAACTGCTGGTGAAGCTGGAAAAGGTTTTGCTGTTGTTGCCCAAGAGGTTAGAAATCTTGCTACAAGAAGTGCTGAAGCAGCAAAAGAGATAAAACTTCTTGTGGAAACAGCAACAAAAAAAGCAGATGAAGGTAAACATATTGCCGATGAGATGATAAAAGGTTATGAGGAGATTAATAGTAATATTGGGAAAACAACAGTTTTAATAGAAGAGGTATTAACAGCTTCACAGGAACAAGAAAATAGTATTATTATGATTAATAACTCAATTACCCAAATTGATACACTCACTCAAAAAAATGCAATAACTGCCCAAGATGTAAAAGAGATATCAATGGAGATAAGCAAAATTGCAGATCAAAATGCTGAATTAGTAAATAAAGCAAAATTCCAAGGGAAAAAAGAGATTAACACTTAAGAGATAATTCTCTTAAGTATTTTTATTTTTGTTTTGGTCTAAAAGGTTTAATAACCTCTTCATTACACTCTAAATATGGACCTTTCATCAGATCTATACAATATGGAATAGCTGGGAAAACAGCATCTAGACACTCCCTTATCGATTTTGGTTTTCCTGGAAGATTTACTATTAGAGAACTTCCTCTAAGACCTGCTGTTTGTCTAGATAAAATTGCAGTTGGTACAAATTTTAATGATTCGGCTCTCATAAGTTCACCAAATCCTGGCATCATTCTATCACAAACAGCTTCTGTTGCTTCTGGTGTTACATCTCTTTTAGCTGGTCCTGTACCACCTGTTGTTACAACTAAACAACACTCTTCATTATCAACTAAATCTTTGAGGGTCTCTTCAATAGTTTTTTGATCATCTTCAATACATCTATAAACACTCTCCCAAGGAGAAGTTAAATATTCATTCATAGTATCTTCAATAGCTTTCCCTGAGATATCTTCATAGATCCCTTTACTAGCTCTATCTGAAGCGGTTATTATTCCAATTTTTGCTATTTTTTTATTCATAAAATATGTCCTTTATCTTTTATATAATATACAGTTGCAAACTCTTTAAAGAACTCTTTTGCACTATTTGCATCAATAATTTTATCTTTTGCTCCAAGATAAACTTCTATTTTAATGCCTCTTTGTAGAAGCATTTCTAATTTCTCTTTATCCCATGTATAATTTAAAAGTTCATCAAGCTCTTCATAAGTTCCTGCTTTTAGATAGTTATACATCTTCATATTAGAAGGATAGGCAATATTTTTTAAAAAAGTTTCCATATAATCACTACTATTTTTTTTAAAAAACATTAGTTGCAACCTCTTCTCTTTTTTATCAAAATTATGGAAAAAAGCTGGAGAAAAGAGTTGTAAAGTATCTACTCTTTTTGTACTCTTTAAAGCATATTCAAATGCTTTTATTGCTCCATAAGAGAACCCTGTAATTGTAAAATCATTTCTAATTAGATATTCACTAAAAAGTTCACTTTCGTTTTCTAAACAAAAGCCTGAAAAATATCTAAAGCTCATTTGTATCAATCACTTCATTTTTTAACATAAGTTCTTTTAATCTATCTATTGTTGTAACATTTTGAGATAACTCTGTTCGTAGATTGTTTCTTACCTCTTCAATTAAAACTTCAATATCTTTTGCCATTTTGTATTCATCAACAATCTTATTAGCTAAAGAGTAGGCTTGTTCTATATCATAAGAGTTAATTGCATATTTTTGTTTTTTTATTACTTCTACTCCTATTGAACCAGCTAGATATCTTTTTATATTCTCTAAAAGTTGATTATATGAAGGATAGACTAAATCTAAAGTTGAAACTTTTTGATCCAATAAAGCAACTTTACTTTTTGTTATAAAAGCTTTACTTGCTTGATAAATAGCCAAAATCTCTTTTTGCTCTTCATCTAAAAGAAGTGTCTCTTTTTTTCCAAATTCCAATTTATTTTTTGCAACTTCTATATCTGATTGATTAAGAACTTTTGCATCCCTTTTTATCATATTTAAAAGAGCTTCATTTACCAATGTTGCAAGGGCAGCAGAAGAGAATCCAGAAGTTAAAGATGCTAACTTATCCAAATCAAATTCAAAATGTTTTCCTTTTAGATAAAGTTCTAAAATCTTTTTTCTATCCTCTATATTTGGTAGATTTAAAAACACCCTTCTATCAAATCTTCCAGCTCTAAGTAAAGCCTCATCTAAAACCTCGATTTTATTTGTTGCAGCTATTACAATAACTCCAGAATCACCTTCAAACCCATCCATTTGTGTTAAAAGTTCATTTAAAGTTGATTCTCTCTCATCATTTGTTTTTCCACCTCTTTTTTTACCAATTGCATCAATTTCATCAATAAATACAATAGCAGGAGCACTCTGTTTTGCTTTCATAAAAAGTTCTCGTACTTTTTTTGCACCCATCCCAACATAAATTTGAACAAAACTTGCACCACTTTGATAAAAAAACGGAACCTCTGCTTCCCCTGCAACGGCTCTTGCAATAAGGGTTTTACCAACACCAGGAGGTCCAACTAAAAGTACACCTTTTGGAAGTTTAACTCCAAACTCAAAATATTTTTTTGGTTTATTTAAAAAATCAACAATCTCTTCAAGTTCAGCTTTTACTTCGCTAATTCCAGCAACATCTTTAAATGTTGTTGTAGAGTTAACAGCACTAATATTTGAGCTAATCTGCTCTTTTGATTCTTGCGCTTGATCTAATTCTTGAGAGAAACTTTTATCATTACTATTTTTTTTGATAAATGTTTGAAGTTTTTTTTGTTTTATTTTTGCAAAGATAGCAAAAGCAAGCAAGAAAAGAAGAAAAACAATTCCAAAATAATAAGAGTTTGTTTTTATATGTTCACTACTTTTATATAAAGTATATAAAAAAAGCACCAATAAAATAATAGCTGATAGAGCCATTAACTTCATATTTTTATCTAGTTTATTATTTGAATTCTGCGACATTTTTATCTCTCTTTGCTTCATACTTCTCTATAGTTATCCAATCCCCAACTAAATCAGCACTACTTTTAACTTCAATATGATTAAAGTGTTGATCAAGCCCAACATAAACACCATCTTTATATGACTCAATTAATATATTCAAACTCTCTTTATTGTTTTTTCTAAAGTTATAATTTTTTTCATCTATTATTCCAACGAGTTCATTGTATCTAAGTTTTGCCACATCACCTTTTACAATATCTTTCATGGTTGCACTTGGTGTTCCATCCCTTTTTGAATAGGTAAAAGCATGAATATGTGTCAAAGGAAATCTTTGTAGATTTTCCATTGCTTCTCTCCAAAGCTCATCTGTTTCACCTGGATGTCCAACTATAAAATCAGTTCCAAGGGCATAACCTTTCTCTTTTAAAAACTCAAATAGTTCTAAATCAGATAAAACCTTGTTTCTTCTATTCATAATCTCTAACATCTTTTTAGAAGTGTGTTGTAAAGCAATGTGAAGATGTTTTGCCATAAAAGGTTCATCTATTATCTCTTTAAACTCATCATCAATTTGGATTGGTTCAATGGAACCTAATCTAACTCTTCTAACACCTTTTATTTGAGATATTTTTTTAAGCAATTTTGCTAAAGAGGTATGTTGTTTTTTACCATAACTTCCAACATTTGTTCCAGTTAGAATAAACTCTCCAAAACCATTACTAGCTAAAGTTTCAATTTGTTCTAAGATATTACTCTCTTTATAACTTCTTGCATCACCTCTTACATAAGGGATAATACAGTATGAACATCTAAAATCACACCCCTCTTGTATTTTAATAAATGCCCTACTTTTACCTACAAACTCTTCAACTATAGTTTCATCAATATGGGTTAAATCACCTGCATCAAAAAATCTCTCATTTTGTTGAAGAAGCTCATTTATATGCTCTTTTTGGCTATGCCCAAATAGTGAATCTATTTTATTCTCTTTAAAAAGGTTCTCCCCTTTTGTCCAAACTCCACACCCTGTAAAGATAACCCTTGGAGGTTTTTCAAATCTATTTAGTGAGTTTATATAACCCCTTGCTGTACTATCTGCACTATTTGTAACAGTACAAGAGTTGATAACTACAATATCTGCCTCTTTTTCATTTTGGGTAACCTCAAAATCTTTTAGATTGCTCATCATAACTTGAGTATCAAAAAGATTTGTTCTACATCCAAAGGTTTTAAAAAAAACTTTTTGTTTAGTTGTTGAAAATTGCATAAACTCTTATACCTCTGGTAGATCTGCTGGAGGAGTTCTAAAGTTTTGCGCCCCGTCTCCAACATTGATAGTTTGTGTTGGGTATGCAATTGTTATATCATCCTCTTTCATAAAGGCTTCTAAAATCTCAGGAGACATTGTACTTCTTAAAACTAAAGCTGCATATGAATTTGTAAGATACCAAGATGAAATTACAATCCCATAAGGTTCAACAAAAGTATATACTCTTGGCTCAACTCCAGTAGCTCTTAACTGATACTTATTTCTCATTTTAGAGAGCTGTTTTCTTGTAATATCAGTATAACCTTTTGAGTAGTGTTTTAATATCTCTTTTGCTATATGTTGTGCTTTTTTATAGTTTGAATCAAAGGTAATTGTAATATCAATACCATCCCAAACAGTTCTAAGTCCAGAGTGTGTATAGTTTGCAATCATTTCTGAAAAAATATAGTTGTTTGGAATAAAAAAGATTCTTCCTGTTCTTCTATTTACCATATAAGAAGTTAATGTAATATCTTCTCTAATTGTAATTTTAAATAAAGAGATATCCAAAACATCTCCCACAACTTGTTGACCATCCCTTGTAACTTTTATTCTATCTCCCACATGAATTGATCCAGAAGTTACTATTACAAGCCATCCAAAAATAGACATAAACCAATCTTTTAAAGCAATAGCAATCCCAGCTGATGCGAATCCTAAGATTGTAACTAGATATGAAACATTATCAATGTATGAAAAAAGTACAACAATTAAAACAAAAAAAACCAAAGTAAAGTTGATAACTTTATTTGTCATATAGTAGTTTTCATTTTGTGAATAATACTTTTTAAGACCAAGTTTTATTAAAAAAGTTAAAATAAAAAATACTACGATTATCAAAGCTATATTAAAAATCTTTTCAACTTGAATAGAGATTTGAGATTTTGTTTCTAAAATCACTTGTTCAATCTTTCTTGTATAAACCTCTTCTGTTGTTGAAACAATCTCCAAAACCATTGTGAAATCTTTTTTCTCTTTATCTAAAAAATTTATCTCATCTTTATATTCAGTTTTTGGATCAAGATTATATAACTCCAAATATGCATAAAGTTTCTCTTCCAAAAGATTTGTTAATTCTCTAATTCTTTTTTCAACAGAAACAAACTCTTTTTTATTTGTTTCTAGTTTTTTTATATATGAAAAAGCATTTATAATTCCAAATGGATTTTTAATAGACTCATAATTCTCTATCTCAGGGGGATTTATAAGGGAACCAATTGGGGAACCTTTGTATTCTGAAATAAGTTCAAGCTCATTCTCTTTGATTCTTATTTTATTTGTTAAATTGTGAAGTTGCTCTTCATTTTTATTTTTTGTATTTTTTAAACTCTCTTTTAACTCCGCTAACTCTTCAGTTATTTTTATATAAGCATTATAGTTGCTATATCTTTTTAAAAGAATACTATCTTTGACTTTTTCATCTATAGAGGAGATTTTACTTTTTAGTTCTGTAATTTGTGCTTCTAATAAAGCTCTTTTTTCATCTTCAATTTTCTTCTTCTCTTCCTCTTCAAGTTTTGCTTGCTGTTCAGCTTTTTTCTCTTTTTCAATTTGAACCAAATCTTGAAGTTTATTTGAAACAATATTTGAGTTCTTTTCTTGGGCATTTAAAGAACCAAAACAAAATATTGCTATAAAAAGCACAACTAAAATATTTTTCACTTTAAAAAACCTTTTAAAACTTCTATTACTATATCTTTTGAAATCTTATCTGTGATTTCACAATCCCCAATCCCCTTTGGAACAATAAATTTAATTCTATTATCCAATGACTTTTTATCTAAAAAGAAATGCTCATAAAAATCCTCTACATCTTTGATTTTATATTTTGTGGGAATATCATATTTTTCTAAAACTTTTTTTACTCTAAAAGCTTCATCTTCACTCATAAGTCCTACTTTAACAGCAAGTTCATTTGCCATAACCATACCAATTCCAACGGCTTCACCATGTAAATAGGTATTATAGTTTGTCTCATTTTCTATAACATGTCCAAAAGTATGACCATAGTTTAAAGCTGCTCTTAAACCTTTCTCTTTTTCATCTTGCGATACAACCCAAGCTTTTGTCTCAACTGATTTTTTAATGGCAATTTTAATATTCTCTTCACTATTTAAATCATTTTCTTCAAGCCAGTTAAAAAACTCTTTGTTAAAAGTTACTGCCATTTTTACTATCTCTGCAACTCCTGCACCAAACTCTCTTTTTGGCAGAGTTGAAAGGAAATAAGGATCAATATAGACTGCAATTGGTTGATGAAAAGCACCAACTAAATTTTTTCCATATTTATTATTTATACCTGTTTTACCCCCAACACTTGCATCAACTTGTGACAACAAAGTTGTAGGTATTTGAATAAAATCGATTCCCCTTTGGTAAATTGAAGCGGCAAAACCTGTCATATCACCAATAACTCCACCACCAAAAGCAATAAGAAGAGAACTTCTATTTAATTTATGTTCAAAACAGTGAGCTAAAATACTCTCAATTGTACTCATATTTTTGTACTTTTCCCCATCAGGAATAGTTACAACACTTAACTCTTTTGCATCTAATTTATCTATCAAATAGTCTAAATGAAAACCACTAATTGTTGGGTTTGTAACCACAACAACTTTTCTATCAAACGCCATTTTTTTCAGGCTATCTATTGTTATATCATATGAAGTATTATCTGGTAAGGTAATATTTACAATCATTAAAATTCCGTCTATTATAATTTACTTGATACTATCTTATTTTTATTGAAAATGTACTGAAATTGGGCTTTATATTAAAGTTTATAGCTATATTAAAGTTTTAGTAAAAGGAGGTTTTAAATATTAAAAAAAAGTTTTCAAAACCTAAAAAAGGTTTTGAAATTTTAAAGTTATAGATGTGAATCAATAAGTTTTACTAAATTGTCCCAACCAAAAACTTTTAGCTCTTCACCATTTACAAAATATGATGGTGTTTTATCAATTTTTAATTTTTCGACATCTTCTAAATCTTGTCTTATGATCTCATCTGCTTTATCTTCATTCATAAAAAAGGCTAATTTATCCATATCAAGACCTTTTATATTTGGAAGAAGTGCCCATAGTTTTTGGGGATTTACCACATGATTTTCAATCCATTGTGATTGAGTTTTAAACATATACTCTAAAGTCTCGATAAATAAACCTTGTTCTCTAGCACCTTCCAACATTTTAACTGCATAATTTGAGTTTTTATGAAAAGGGGCATATCTTAAAACTAATTGCATTTTACCCTCTTTCTCTTTCATCAACTCTTCAACTTTTTCATAAAAATATGCACAAGCACCACAAGCTGGGTCAAAGAATTCTACTATTTGAACTTTTGCTTTTTTATTTCCAATTACATAAGAGTAAGGTTTTTGAAGAAGCCAAGCCTGCTCATCTGAAATTTTTGTTACTGAAGTTTGTTTTGAGTTTTTGTATAAATAACCACCAATAAAGAACAATCCTAAAAGAATCAGGACTGAAAAAATAACTAATTTTCTATTTTGCATATCTACTCCGATTAAAATTTGGTAGATTTTAGCAAACTTATGTGTAGTAAATATGTATAAGCACTATTTATTTTTTTTATATCTATAGATTATATACAAAAAGTAGCAGTAATTTATTTCTAATTGGATATAATAACGTTTTTTTAAGGAATAGATATGGAAATGGTGACTGATATATCAATATCATGGATTTTAATTTTTATTTTTGTTGGCTTTATAGCAGGTTATATAGACTCAATTGCTGGTGGTGGTGGAATGATACAAGTTCCTGTTCTACTTTATAGTGGAATACCTCCTATTTTTGTTTTAGCAACAAATAAAATGGCAGGAATGTTTGGTGCATTAATGGCAACAATAAAATACTCTTCTAGTAAAAAAGTAAATTGGAGAGTTGTTTCAATTGCAATTATTCCTTGTCTTTTGGCTTCATATTTAGGAAGTAGTCTTGTAATGTATATTCCTGAATATATAATCCAATGGGCAATTTTAATCTCAATTGCTATAGGGATGATTGCACTATTTAAAAAGAGTAAACATTTAAAAGAAGAGAATACAGAATTAACTAATAAAAATATTGTTTTAGCTACAGCTCCTATTGGTTTTTATGATGGTTTATTGGGACCTGGAACAGGTACTTATCTTACAATATCAATGAAAAAGTTTCTGCATTTGGATTTTTTAGTTTCAACAGCTTCAACTAAACCTCTTAATTTTGCAACAAACTTTGGTTCAGTTGTAGCTTTCTTCTTTGCAGGAAAAATTTTATGGACAGTTGCACTTCCAATGGCTTTAGCAAATATAATAGGTTCTTATGTTGGTAGCCACTATGCAATAAAAGGTGGAGAGGGTTTTATAAAAAAAATTTTAGTTTTAGTACTTGTTTCAATGCTTTTTGCAAACATTCTAAAGATGATCTTTTAGTCCAGAAATAGTGCATTATTTATCTTTTTATAGTAAATAAATTTAATAATTATCATTCAATTATTGTTAAGTTTTTGCTTGTATAATTTTATGAACCTGAGTAAAAATAAAGAAATTTTTTGATATTAAGTTATCTGTTTTTCTTATATTTAATGGTTCAATTATAGATAATAAGTACAGGAAAACTTAACAATGACAATTGCTGAAGAAAAAAAATTTGAAGCTTTTTTAAGTGAATTTAAATCACTTATTTCAAAAAAAGGATTTAAAAACACTGTTCAAAAAGATGCAGTACTTAAAATACTATATTTTAGTAATGAGCATTTAAGTGCAGAAGAGATTACAAAAAAAGTTCAAGATGAATTTGACTTAGATATAGGTATTGCAACTGTATATAGAAGTCTTAATTTTTTTGAAGAGATGAATGTGGTTGAAGCCCTTGATATTGGTGATGGAACTAAAAGATTTGAGTTTAAAGTTGAACAACACCATGACCATATGGTTTGTACACAATGTAGTGAAATCATTGAGTTTTCAGACAATTTTATAGAACTGAATCAAATAAAAATTGCAGAAAAAAATGGCTTTATTTTAAAAGATCATGTTATGACAATTTATGGTTTGTGTAAAAACTGTCAATAGATAATATCATTATAAAAATAGAACCTTTTTAATATAAAACCTTCTAAACCACTTACAACAAAGTAAAAGAAAAGCAACTCCTATTAAGGAGCGCTTTTTAGAGTTGTTTTACCTTTGAAAGAGATTTGACAATAATCAAAATCTCAAGCCATGCAATTAGCATTGTTATTATTGTATGACTTAAAAAATGATCTCCAATTATCATCTTATAAACTCCCATTATCCATCCGATTGAAACTGCTACGCCAAGAGCTATAAATCTATTTTCTCTTTTTTTAAAAAGGAAAAAAAGTGACATCAAAGCAAAACCTCCACTTGCATGTCCTGCAGGCCAGCATCGTATTTTCCCCTCTTGAACAAAATCTTTGGGATAAGAGTCAAAAACTTTTATATCAGGGTAATTTCCTCCAAAATATTCAATATTTTTTGGACAAGGAGTATTTGTACTATTTTTTAAAGAGATTACTGTCATTGGAACTATAATAGCTGAAAGAACTATAACTATCATTCCAAATCTATACTCTTTTATAAAATCTCTTTTCCAAAAAAGTATTAAAATAAACAGAACTATAACAGCAAAAATAATAAGTGCTTTTTTAAGTCCAGTATAAAGGATGAACTTGGATATTGGTTCTGTTGCATCCCAAATCCAAGTTGCTGTTTTAAAGTCATAAAAAAAGCTTTGAAATGCTATATCCAAATTGGTAAATTGAAAAAGTGCTAATACAAAAATCAGTAAAATAGCTGTGACAACTATCTGTTTATTAATCAACTCTTGATTCATTTAATATATCCATCTCTTTTTTATAACTTTTTGTTTCAACTTCAAATAATCCTAACAATGTATGAAAAAGATTGTCTTGGGTAAATTCTCTATTTGAATAACTCCTAACTTTTTCAAGATCATAATCTTCTCTCATTTCCCCCTCGCCTAGCCATAAAACCGCTGGAATATGTTTTTGAACTTCAGGAGCTATCATATAAGGCATTCCATGAAGATAGATACCATTTTCTCCCAAACTCTCTCCATGGTCACTTAAATATATCATTGCTGTTTCATATTTTTTTGAGTATGGTTTTAAAAAGTTTATAACCTTTGATAGGAAATAATCAGTATATAAAATTGCGTTGTCATAGGCATTGTTTATCTCTTCATTTGTACAATTTTGAAGTTCATTTGTTTTGCACACAGGGGTAAACTTTTCAAACTCTTTTGGATATCTTTTATAGTAAGCTGGTCCATGATTCCCCATTTGATGAAGAACAATCAATATATCTTTTCCTTTGTTCTTTTCAATATATTTATCAAGTCCTACAAGCATACCTTCATCTCTACACTCTTTATCACAAATTGTATTGTTTTTTGGTGTTTTATAATCTTCATAATCAACTCTTAAAGCTACACCTTTTGAATCTGAGTTGTTGTCACGCCAAAGAATCTTAATATCTTTTGTATCATTTAATACATCTAAAATATTTTCAGTCGAAACACCTTTTTCATAATCATAATCACTCTTATCATAAATTGAAAACATACAAGGAACTGAAACGGCTGTAGATGTTCCGCATGAGTACATATTTGAGAAGTTTATAATCTCTTCTTTTTTTAAAAGTGGATTTGTCTCTTTTGTATAACCATTTAATGAAAATCTATCTGCTCTTGCAGTCTCTCCCACAACAAGTATAATTAGCTCTTTATCTTCACTCTCTTCTTCTACAACTTTTGCATCCTCTCCAATAGTTTTAAACTCCTCTTTTGCCCCTTTACTTAAACTACTAACATATTTACCAACACTATATATCCAGTATGTTGGGTTAACATTATATCTAAGAGGTTTATGCTCCCTAAAAAATGATGAATAAAACTTGCTAAAACTAAAGATTATTATTGCTATTAATAGCAGACTTAGGATTATAGAATTCATCTTTGAGATAAGCTCTTTTTTTCTTGAAGTATAATAAATTTTAGTTTTGTAAATAAGAAATGCAGGTAAAAGCCCCAAAAAGAAAAAGTAAATAAGCAATTTGAAATTAAATAGATCCATTGATTCATTTAAGTTTGTTTGTAGAGTATTTCTTATCATCTCCGTATCAACAACTATGCTATAACTATCCATAAAATAGGCAACAAAAGATGAAACAATAACAACTATTAGTAATAGAGGTTTTATCAAATATTTAAAACCAAATAGTGCAAACAGAAAATTGTTTAATAAAAAAACAATAACTACAACTGAAAATATATTTATATAATTCATACCTTCCAAAGGATAAGCATCAAGCAAACTTCTGAAAAAAGTAAAATTATAAAATAATGTAAGATAAAGTGAAACCAAAAGTATTAATTTTGTTCGGCTGATTGTTAACATTTAACTCCTTTAAAAATCAAATATTAACAGCCAATAATAAATCAGCGATAAATAAAAGGTTAATGAATAATATATGATATAAATTAAAAAGGCTATTTGTTCTATTTTTATATTAATTAAGATAAGTATTTTACTTTGAGATTATTTATGTTTTAAAATATTTTTAATTTAGTATTGACAAAAGAAAACTAAAAGCGTACAATTTCTACAGACAGACCGGTCTGTATTTTAATTTAAAAGGATTTATAATATGCCATTCGTAAGAATATATACAAATACAAAATCAAAAGAAGAAAAAATGAATATATCTGATTCGATTCATTCTTCACTAATGAAACACTTTCATATTCCATTGAAAGATAAATTTCATGTATTTACACAAGTAAATAAAGAAAACTTAGTATTCCCAGATGAGTATTTAAATGTAAAATATAAAGAGATAATCTATATAAATATTTTATGTAAAGAGGGAAGAACAATAGAACAAAAGAAAAATCTATACAAAGCTTGTTCAGAAGCTATAGAAAAAAGTACTAGTTATTCAAAAAGTAGTGTTTTTATATCAATAAGTGAAACATCTATAGAAAACTGGAGTTTTGGAGATGGACTTGCTCAAATGTTGGAGATATAAAAGATGCAAGACATTATAAATATAGAACATGCACTAAAAAATGCAGTTTATGATGAAAAAGTTGGTATAAAAATCTCATCTTTGATTGAGGGTGAAACTTTTAATTTATATGCTTTACAAATCAAATCAAAAAATAAAATTGGTGCACACTATCATCAAAAGGGAAATGAAACTTACCAAATACTAAAAGGTGAAGGAATAATGATCTTAGGAGAAGAACAAAACGGTAAAATAAATTGGCAACAACCAAGATATATAAAACAAGGAGAATGTATAAATGTAAAAGCAAAACAAGTACATCAACTAATAAATACAAGTGATGAGAATCTTATTTGTATTGCTGGATGTAGTCATACACATACCTCAATTGATAGATTTATCGTCGAGGATTATGTTGACAATTAAATCAAATAAATATATACTCCTTTCTACAGACTAAATAGTCTGTAGAAAATTTAATATAAAGATATTAAAAAATGAGTTCGTTAAGAGATAAAATATTAGATATTGCATATGAAGAGATATATACAAATGGTTATAATGCAACAGGTCTTAGTACAATACTAACAAAATCAAATGTTGCAAAAGGTGGATTTTATCACCATTTTAGTTCTAAAAAAGAGTTAATAATAGCAATAATAAATGAAAGAATTTATCCTCAAACAATAAAAAAATATGAAAGCTTAGAAACACTAAAAAAAGACAAACTAAAAGAACTTCTAAAAATACTAGAATTAAGAAAAAATAATTTTGATAAAGGGTGTCCTTTAGGAAACCTTATCTTAGAGTTATCAAATATAGATGAAGATATATCAAAAGCCTTACAAGAGTGTATAAACTCATGGCAAAGTATTTTTGAAAATTGTATAAAAGATGCTATAAAAAATAAAGAGATAAAAAATGATATAGATGTTTACTCATCATCTTTATTTATCATATCTACTATTCAAGGTGGACTACTTTTATCTAAACTTTCAAAATCAAATAAAGAATATATCAAATGTATAGAGTGCTTATATAAATACTTTTTCAAACTTTAAAATTAGTTTAGATGCAAAGAATAAATATAAAATTAAAATATTTGTTTATTGTTTAATGCCAAATCATTATCATCTTCTGTCCCCTATTTCAAAAAGAGGCTTTCAATTTTTTAAATAACTATTTTAAAAGATAAGCCCTCATTTTTATTTTCTGCTGTTATTTGACCATTTAGCTTTTGAGAAACTATCTCTTTTGCTAAATACAAACCTATTCCCGTAGAAGAGCTCTCTGAAAAATCTTTTTCAAATATCTTTTCTATAAAATCTTTACTTACTCCACCTGCATTATCTTCAAAAATAATTTCGAGTTTATTTTCTATTTCTTTTACAAAAATTCCTATTTTAGGATTTTTTATCTTTCGTCGTTCAAAAGCTTTTAGGGAGTTTTCAAATAAAATCATTAACACATTTAGAAAATAGTTTTTCTCTATTTTTATTTTTAGCTTATCATTACAATCAAAACTTATCTTAATATCTTTTTTTATAAACTCCTTTTCCATAAGTCTTATTACATAGTTTATCTCTTCACAAAACTCAACTTCTTCAATATTTTTTTCTTCTTTATAAAAATGCAACTGCCCAAGGGCTGTCTCTTTTAAGTAAGAAGTTGTCTCTTTTATAATTTTAAGATTATTATCAATAATTGTATCTATATTTTTATCTTTGAATTCACGAGCAGCTTCTATATAAGTGATACTGCTATAAATATTATTTATAGGTTCTTTCCACTGATGGGAGATATTTACCATGGTTTGCCCTATAAAACTAAGTTTTGAATATTCACCTAAAAGTTCAATATTTTTCTCATTTCTTTCTCTCATTACATATACAGAATAAATCAACCCAATAGCTAAAACCATATCTTGCCCAATGGCTCCTATTGAAATGAAGTAATATAAAAAACCTTCATATTTTAAAATACCAAAAGCGACGAGTATATACAAGACTCCAAAAAAGAAGTAAACAATATTTGCCAATAAATAAAAAATAGAACCATCTTTTTTTAAAAGAAACATTCGAATTGAAAATATCAAAATAGTAAACATAAGTAAAAAGATAATCAAAACATAAAATTTACTAAAATAAAATACATCAGGATAAATACGATAAAAGAACTGTGTGAAAGCAAAAATAGTAAGTAAAATAATAGATATTTTTATAATTATTTGTGTAATTTTAAATTCATTTTTTTGGATATTGAAAAAATATAAGGGAAACAAACCAAATAAAATCATTGCAAAAGCAGGAATAAAAAAGGTGAAAAATTTATTTAAATCAAGTGGAATACCCAATTGATATAAAAATCCAGCTATGGTAAGTTGAAAAATTCCAACAGATAAGGTAAATAAAGAATAAATTAAAAAATGCTTCTTTTTAAAAATAAAATAAAGAGTAAAACCAAGAACAATCATCACAAGTAAAATACCGGTAAAAAATGCGTATATCAATCCTTGAAGAAAATAATACGTTTCAAAATCTTTGATATTAACTATATTCCACCTTATTTCCATAGTGCCATAAGTTTTTTGTTTTATAAATATCTCTACTTTTTGTAAAGGTTGAAGTTCAATATCAAAGTAAGAAATCCTAAAATCATTCTCTCTTTTATTATGTTCTCTTAGATTTCCTAGTTTGTAAGTTTTTGTTATTTGATTATCTTTTACTAAAAAAACATCAATTAAATTTATTCCTGCCATTTTATTATTTATTCTTTTTTTTAAATTCTGTTTTGTGTTATTTTTTAAATCGATTTTTATCCAAACAGAACTTTTTATTATCCCTAAATTGTACTCTTTTATAGGAATAAAATCATCTTTGTGCTTCATTATCTCTTGTATATTTAAAGAGTTATTCGTATCTACAAAATACTTTTCTACAACATCTAAATCATGGGCAAAAATTGAGGTAATAAAAATAAAAAATAAAATAAAAAACTTCATGCTATCTTTTCAACCAATATCCCATATCTTTTACATTTTCTATAAGTTTGATATTTAGTTTTTTATTTATATTATAAACTGAATTTATCAAAGATTTTTGATTAGTTGATTCTAAAATATATAGAAGGTCATCATATTTAATAACTTGATTTTTATATCTAAAAAGATATTCGATAAGTTTTATTTCATAAGAGGTAAATTTATACTCTTTTGAGTCATCAATGAAAGTCTTTTTTAATCTATCGTAAAAAAGAGTCTCAGTAACATAGTACCTTAGTAGCTCCTTTTTTTCTAAACTTTTCACAAATTTATTTAGAACACCTTTTAATTCATTCAAACCATAAGGTTTGACAAGATATTCCAAAAGATTTAAGCCAATTGCATTTTTGAGTTTAACTTTATCATCATAAGAACTTATAATCATAGCAGATATTTCATCATCCTTTTCTCTTATTTTTGACAAAAATTCATAACCATTCATAATAGGCATATCATAATCTACTATTAAAAGATGACACTCTTTTTTATTATATACCTCTAATGCTTCTTCTCCATTATGAGCTATAAATACATTCTTAAAATAATATTCCAAAGTCTTTTTGATATTTTCACAAGCTTGAATATTATCATCTACATTTAATACATTTAATTCTTTTAATATATCTAAGTTATTCATAGAATAGATTATATCATTAAAAAAAATAAAAATAAAAATAGATTCTAAAATTTACAAATCTTTTGCTTTTCTAATGATTTTGCAATGATTTTGAGTTGCTAATATTTAACTATTAAAAATTATTTCACAAAAAAGAAGTTTCCTAAATGACAAAAAAAATATTATTTCTAACACTTTTTATAACATCACTACTGTTTTCAAAAGAGAGTTTAACCTCATATGATCAAGCAGTAAAACTGTTTAATGAAAGAAACTATAAAGAAGCTTACGAAATATTTATTTCTTTATCAAAAAATGATTTGGAAAATCAAAATCTAAACTTCTATCTTGGAAGATGTAAATATGAGCAAGGTGAATATGATATAGCAATAAGTTATTATGAGAGAATACTTTTTGCTCAACCAAATAATCTAAGAGCAAGAATAGAAATAGCCCAAAGTAATTTGATGCTAAAAAACTATACTCAAGCAATAAAAGATTTTAATTTTGTTTTAGTAAATGCAAATACTCCAGCTGATGTAAAAAAGAGTATTGCATCAAGACTTATTTACATAAAACAAACTATGCAAAAACATTTTATAAGTGGAGCTTTAGTATTTGATCTAAGTTATGATTCAAATGTAAATAACTCAGCAACAGCAGGTGAATACTTAGTTTTTGTACCCCAATTAGGAACTGATTTAACTTTAAATAATGATGCTAAAGAAGAATCTGATTATTATTATGATGTGATTGCTGTTATAAACCATGTATATAAATATAATGAAAATTTCTCCTTAAATAATAGCCTTGTAGCTTATACCCAAGATTATGATACTAAAAAAGATAGTAATATTGATGTTATCTCATTTACTTCTACTCCTACCTTTTACAAAGGAGCAAATAAATATGGCATTGGACTTGGAATAGATTATGTTAGATACAATGATAAAGACTATTTAAAAAACTATAATTTAATATTTTCAAACTCTCATATTTTTGCACAAACAACTTTAAATGATATTACTTTTAAACTAAGTAAAAAACTCTATGACCAAGAAGAAGATAAACAAAAAAGTGCCTATGTATTTGATTTAACAAATAGTTTAAAATATAAAACAGAAAACTTTGGACTTTTTACTTTAGATACTTCATATAGCAAAGAGTTAGAAATATATGAACAAAGAACAGATATAAGTAAAGAATCATTTGAAATAGGCTTAGAAAATAGTTTAGCTTTACCATATAAATTTAATCTGAACACAAATATAAATAGTAAAAAAGTAATCTATAGGGATAGGGATGTTAACTTTTTATCGAGAAGAGTTGATAAGATAAATAGTGTCTCTATTGGAATAAGTAGACCAATAAAAGAAAACTTAATCTTTGCCCTAAAAGGAACAGTTACAAACAATATGTCAAACCAAGCACCCTTTGATTATAAAAAACAAGTTATTAAATCTTCATTGATTTATACATTTTAAGGATTTAACATGAAAAAAATACTCTTATTACTTTTTATCCTTGCAAACTTTTTATTTGCTAGTATAGGACAAATAACAGCTTTAGTTGGTGATATTAAAATCTCTAGGGATTCAAATACTATCCTAGCTAAACTTGGAGAGAAATTAGAAAAAGATGATGTTATAAATTCTTCTAAAGGCTCTAAAGCACAAATTACCATGAATGATAATACTATTATTACTATAGGACAAAATTCTACTTTAAATATCTTTGATTATGTTTATGATGCAAATAAACCAGAAGACTCTAAGGCTAGCTTTGGCTTTATGAAAGGCTCTTTTAAATCTATTACTGGAGCAATAGGTAAAATCAATAAAGAGAGATTTAAGCTTAGAACTAAAAGTGCAACTATTGGTATTAGAGGAACTACTATTATAGGAAATCAACAAATCATTATTTGTACTGATGGTGCTATTAGTGTTACTGCAAATAATTTTACTGTTAATGTTGATAAGCAAGAGTTTACAAGACTTCCACAAGGTAAAGCCCCAACTCCTCCAGAGTCTTTAGAACAAGATACCTTAGATAGTGTTCAAAAAGGTTTAAATGCTAAGTCTAGTGATAGTACAGAGTCAACAGAAACTAAAGAGAGCACTACTTCTACTGAAGAAGAAAAAGCAGGAGCTAAGGATGATGAAGATGGAACCCTTACACCTAGTAGTGAAAATGACGGAACTACGCCTAAAGAAAAGGTTACACCTCCTAAAGAAAATATTACTACACCTCCTACAGTTTTAGAAGATACACCTCCTCTTAATCCTGAAAAACCTGAGATTCAGCCTGATATCCCTACAGAACATACTAGTTTTTCTGGTTTTTCAACACTTGGGTATGTAATTACAGCAAAGGATGATGGAAATTCTTATTCTCTTCAAACTGGAGAAGTGGGGAAAAATGAAAATGGCTCTCTGATAATTATAAATAACCAAAATATTACTGATGCTGCTTTTACGGAAATAAGTACTTACTCTTATATAACAACAGATGAGAAATTCCTAGCAGATGGAACATGGCTTTCAGTAGAAAATCCTTATAACAAAACATATTGGATTGCAGGTGTTAAAACTGATACAAGTTATATAAGTAGTTTAATAAATAATACTTCAAAAACTACTAAATCATTTGATACCGATATTGCTGGATATATAGGTGGATATATAGTTGATAATAATACTTTATACGACATTGATAGCGGTGGTTCATCTTTGAACTTTAAATTTGATTTTGGTGCAGGGATAAACTCTTTTACAGGGAGTATGAACTTAAAATATGGTGTGATTAATGATGAAAAAAACTATGACATAGGGTTTAATAATGGCAAAATAAATAGTTCAGGTTATTCATCAAAATTAACTCATGAAAATAACCCTATAAATGGAAGCTTACATGGTTCTTTTTTTGGAAGTGGAATGGAAACAAGTGCAGGAAACTTTAACTTTGATGATGAAACAAATAATATACAAGGGGTTGGGATATTTTTAGCTACACCTAAATAAAAGGGATTAAAAAAATAAAAAATACCATCGCCACTTCATCACAAACTGGGAAAGCTATAAATTTCCAGTGTAGGGGATATTTTATGTAACCTTATTATTGAGTTCACTAATTTTCCCTAATACTTTATACAATAATTCTTTATTTTTTGGTATAACTATAAGATGTAAGACAGTAAGTCTTACATTGAGTAAATATGAGTTCTTTATAGCATTGATAATCATCATTTTTAAAAAAAATATTCTGTAAGCGAACACCTCTTTGTGTTACATGATGGGGAGTATTTGGAAGTACGATTCTTCTTATTCTTGCCATTTTAATCTCCTTAATTTTAGGTATAAAAAAATGATACAAAAATTAAATCTATCTATTAAAAATATTACAATTTGCAATTAATTAGTATCCTGTCCCCGGATTTTTAAAAAAGCTGGTGAACTTTCTTATGCCAGTAACAGCTGTTGCTTACTTAAAACTTGGGCTATGGGGTTAAAGTTTAATGAATAAAATAGCCATTCTATAGTAATTTTAGATTGGCGACCCCAGGATGATTCGAACATCCGTGTTCAGGAGGAAATCCACTTTTTTTATGTTTCCTTAAGATGTATTTTAGTTCTTTATAGCCCTAAAATAGGGTCTTCTATTTTCTCTTAACTTTTTATGATATATAATAATTCTTACAAAGGTGTCACCCAAAAGTGTCACCTGTTTAACCTTATATAAAGAAATTAATACATTTTATTAGAATGAAAATTATCATATATGTCTTAACGACAAGACAATTAATTATTATTTTAATTATTAATAATATCTACAAATTTTAACATTTAACAATACAAATAATCCCTATAACGTTATTAAGAATATTGATAATTAATTTCATTTATATTATTCTAATTTTTTAATTTTAGGAGAAAAAATGACAAAAAAAATATTGAAAGTAATCAAGATTCTTATTATCATGACAAATATTGTTTTTGCTGACAATGATATAGAGAACCTTGAAAATGTAACTGTAACTGCAAATAAAATAGAGGAAAATATTCAATATATTCCACAAAGTATAACTGTACTTGACCATGAAGAGATTGAAGCAAAAGAGATAAAAACTATTTCTGATGTAATCAATGAAATCCCAAATATGACTTCAACTCCAGACAGAGGTATAAAAGTAAATTTTAGAGGAATAAATGCTTCACTATTTACAGAAAATAATCCTGTTGTAGTTTATATAGATGGTATTCCAATATCTGCCAAGAGGTCTTACATTACTTCTTTTGAGAATATTGAAAGAGTTGAAGTTTTAAGAGGACCACAAAGTACACTTTATGGTAAAGATGCCATAGGTGGAGTTATAAATATAATAACAAAAGAGCCTAACAATGAAACTAATGGAAGTATTGGATTTGAATATGGAAGTGATAATTATATGAGAAATACTTTTAATATAAATACACCAATAATAAAAGATAAACTTTTTTTTAATATAAATGGTGACATATTTTCTGACAATGGATGGATAACTAATACTTATAATGGAGATGATAAGGCAGCAAAAGAAAATAATAGAAATTTTAGTACCTCTTTATATTATAAAGTTACAGATAAATTATCTACCAAATTAGTATTAAAAAATAATCGAAGTAAAAATTATGGATTTAATGGATATGGTATTGCAACAATAGATCCTTTTGGTACGCCTATTTATCCTAATTTTTCTGATTTTAAAAGAGATGCTGCAGAAAATCATGGTTTTGAAATGTCATCATATGAAAAATATACTATTAATTCTCAAGCTCTAAGTATAAAATATGATAATGAAAATTACACTTTTAATTCTACTACAACACATAGTAAAACTAATGTAAATGGTAAATATGATGCGGATTACACAAATGGTACTTATTTAGATAATTCAACTATGTTCAATGATGAAACTGCAGATAATTATTCACAAGAATTTAGAATATCAAATAAACAAGATAATGGTATTCGTTGGTTAGGAGGTATTTATTTAGATACAGAAGATAAAAATTATGATCCATATGGAACTCATACTATAATGTATGGTACTGACATAGGGAAAACTAATATGAAATCAAACTTAGATAGTGATACACAAGCAATTTTTGGTCAAGCTATAATACCTTTAGATGAGCAATTTGACTTAACTTTAGGGGCAAGATATCAAAGGATTAAGAAAAAAATAGATTATGAATATTATAACAATAATGTTAAACTACTTGGATATAATAGCGAAAAAACTTGGAATACTTTTATTCCTAAAATTGCATTAGATTATAAATTAAATGATAATTTTTCACCATTTATTTCAATTTCTAGAGGATATATGCCAGGTGGATTTAATACAGCTGCCACTACTTCAAATATTGATGATAATACATTTGAGCCACAACAATCAACAAATTACGAAATGGGAATAAAAGGAGATTTTAAAGATTTCTACTTTACCGCTTCTTTGTTTAGAATGGATATAAAAGATATTCATGTTTATAGAAGACTAACATCTGGGCAAGTTTATACAGATAATGCAGATAAAGCACATTCACAAGGGATTGAATTTGATTTTCACTATTTCCCCACTTCTAATTTAGAAATTACAGGGGCCTTTGGTATTATACAAACAGAATATGATTCTTATAATGTAGGGGATTATAATTTTAGTGGGAATAAAATAGAAACAACTCCATCTCATACTGCAAATTTGAGTATTATATACAATAACCCAAGTGGTTTTTATGCACGTACAGATGTAAGGAATCAGGGATCAATGTATTTTTATGATGATTTAAATAAAAGTTTTGTCAAAGAAGACAGTTATACTTTAATTAATGCCAAAATCGGTTACAAATTTTCTGATTGGGATATCTATATATTTGGTAAAAATTTAACTGATGAAAAATATATAAATATGTATGAAACCAATAGCTATTTTTCATATGCATCTTTTGGAGATCCAAGATTTTTTGGATTGGGCATAAAATATACATTTTAAAAAGATTAGGAGGGAAACTTCTAATCTTTTAAAGATAAATAATTTATTTCAAAATATACAATCAAAACAGACAAATATTTTAGGATTACTGAATGGAAAAACATAATATAAATATATTAAATAAAAACTTTTTTTTGATTTTTTTTTACTTGTGCAGGAGTTAATCCAAAATGTTCTTTAAAAATTTTACTAAAATGGCTAACATTTTTATAGCCAACCATGTAAGAGACTTCATTAATATTTATTTCATTATTCATAAGTATTTTTTTAGCTTCATTGAGCCTATACTCTTGCAAAAACCCAAATACTGTGTTCCCAAAAAGCTTTTTAAACCCCTTTTTCAATTTGTATTCATTAATTGCAGATTGATGCGCAATCATTTTTAATGAAGGAGGATTTGCAATGCTTTCTGTTAAAATATCTTTTGCTTTAAACAAAGATTTAATATCTTTAGAACTAAAATAAATATTTTCTTCTAAATGTAATTTTTTTATGCTATTTACTGTTGTATAAATCAAATCAGTAATTTTTGATTCTAAATACAATTCTTGCAATTTTCCTTCTAAAAAAAATAATGTTGGCAATTCTTCTAAAATTAAATTTTGTTTTATACTAATAGGCATTTCAAATTTTATTGAAAATCCATCTACGTCATATAATGTTTTTTTAGATGAATAATTTATAATTAAATCATCAAGTATCTGGTTTTCAAATAAAACATAGTGTGTACAATATTTTTTGTTTGCTAAATATTTATTTAGTGATTCAAAATTTTCACTAATTTTTCCAATTACATAGTGTTTAGGTTTAAAAATGAATTCATTATTTTTATCAAATTCTTGGATACTGCTACTACTATAAGAATCATTAAACATTATAAAAGTTACATCTTTAAATTCATGTTTTGATTCTAAAATGATGTCATCTTTAAAATATGCTTTGAATAACATATAAGAGATACCAAAACTTGTTCGATAATGTTTAAGAGAGTTATCAAAAAAATTTTTGTTTTTAAATTTTATACTTTTTTTTTGTGCTATATCTAATGGATATATTTTTTCCATTTTATCTAAATATACTTTGCGTTCTAACAAAATTGACATAAGAGTCCTTATATAATAATGATTATCAATGTTATTATATATTATTCAAGCTTTTTTATACTTTAATATTATATATGTTCATGTAAAACCAAAATATCTTGGTTCTTTATAGCCTAAAATAGTCTCTTCTATTTTTCTTTACTTTTTTATAACATATAATAATTCTTACAAAGATGTCACTCAAATAAACCTTAAATAATTTTGTCAGTGTGATAAATGAATAAAATAGCCATTCTATAGTAATTTTAGATTGGCGACCCCAGGATGATTCGAACATCCGTGTTCAGGAGGAAATCCTGACGTCCTTGGCCTCTAGACGACGGGGTCATTAAATAAAAGATTGAAATTATATAAAAAAGGTCTTTAAAAAGACCTTTTTTTCTCTATTGATGATGATTATTTGAGTCATCAAATGAACTATCATTCATATCCATATCTGCTCTTAGATTGTCTCCACTTTCTTGTAATGCTTTAAATGGATCATAATCATTTGTAGAACTTGAACTTCCATCATCTGTAGATTGAGAATCACCTAATGGTGAGTCTGATGAATTTGCTGCCATTCTATCTGCTTCTGTTTCACCTAAAAGATTTGACAGACTTTCATCTGTATCATCTTGTTGTAACATATCAGACAATTCAATATTATCAATATCTCCATCATCTTGACTTAAACTTCCATCATCAGCTTCTGACATATCAGCAACTTTATCAAAATCTAATTCTAAGTTATCGAAATCAACATCAGTTGTTGTATCAATAGGTCCTTCACTATTTACAACTACACTTGCTGTATCGTCCCCACTTGTTGCTGTAACACTTGCATTAATATCATTTAAAGAGTCTTGAGCCAATTCAGTATCACTAACTAAAGTTACAGAAGCATCATGGTTAGCATCAGTTTGAATTGTATAACTTCCATCATCATTTGCTTGGATTTCATTTCCATTGCTATCTAATAAAACTGCACCTTGAGGTATATTATTAAGGGTTATATCGCCTAGTTGTGATTCACTTCCATCCTCTAAACTGGCATTTAAATCAATAGTATATTGGTATGATTGTGAAGCGTTTAGATATTGTTCTGCAAGGGAACCATCACCTATATAAGAACCATCTCCAAAAACTATTGCTTCAGCACTTGTTACTGTACTCCATTCACCACCTTGTACCCATTTAGAATAACCATTGTCAATTACTTGAAAATCTCCTGATACTATTCTATAATTTCCAAAACCATAATCTACTACATAATAATCGCTTGGATTACCTTCTAATTTAAGGACATCATCTCCAAATCCAAGATTAATATTTGAACTTCCTACATCTCCTAATTGAACATAGTCATCACCTAAACCTGTATTAATATTTCCACCACTTAATTTTCCATCAATAATAACTTTGTCATTATCTGATCCCCAAATACCAGATGTATCAATTGTAGTTTGAGAAACATTTCCTTCCACATATATTGTGTCATCTCCACTTCCCATGTTAATGTTTGCATTATTAACACTTGCAGCAGTGAGAGTATCATCTCCTCCATTCATATATATTCCCGCTGAACGTACATCTTTAAAATCAACAGTACTATCTGAACTTCCATCAATTAATGAATTATTATAAAAATTATTAGTTCCATTTGCTTCAAGCGCATCACCAAGAGAACCACCAACAACAGTTACATCTCCTATATTCATATCTAAAGTAGGAATATCAACTAAATCTGGTACATCAACCAATGCACTATCAGTTGCAGTATTTGTATCTCCACCATTTGTTTCTGTTCCTGTTGCAACAATTCCCAATTCAAAATCATCTATTCCTGAAGGAACAATAAGTGTTAAGGAATCGGCAATTGAAGTATCACCTTGTGGTATTACTATAGTCCAAGTACCATCACCATTATCAATACCTTCACTTAAAGTAGCACCTTCTGGTACTCCTGTTATAATTACACTTAAAGTTTCACTTCCATCTATATCAGATAAAGCTGCACTTATATCTACAGAGTAAGCATGTCCTACTACTTCAGTTTCGCTGGTCATATTTGGCTCAACTTCTACTTCTTGTGATATATAAGGAATTTCACCAGGTATTTCAGAAGGATCAACTTGTTCAGCTGGAGCATCAACAAGAACAGATTCTGTATAAGTTTCAGTCTCTGTAACCTCTTTTGTCCATCCAGTTTCACCTTCATATACAACTTGAATATTTTTAACATCTATTACTTCGTCATCTGCAGTTGAAGCAACCATAAAATCAAGTTGAACTTGTCCATTATCATCTAAATATACTTGATATTCATAAGTAAAGCTTTCATTATTATCCCATCCTATATAACTAACATCATCAGATTCATATGTTGAAGAGTTGCTATTATTTGAGTAGAAATTTACATCTATTTCTTTACCATTTGCACTTACACTAAAGTAGTCATTTGTACTTGTTACATTGTTATCCCAACTTCCTTTTACAGTCAAATCTACAGTAATAGTTACAAGTCTATTTGCCATATCAGGACCAAAATCAAAAACTTGACTTGTCTCATGGTCTTCAGGGTTAAATCCATCAACTTTACTATTTCCAATATTACCAATATTGTTTATATCTGCTGTTTGAGTTATAACTTGATACTCATTTGAACTCCAAGTGATTCCTGCATCTGCCATTGCTTCATAATCAGGAACTAACCCTCCAGCTTCAACAGTAACTGTTTCAGGTAAACCTCTTCCACTTATAGACTCAACTTCAACATTTGAACCATATGAAGTCAATCTAACAGAGCTAAACTCTTCACCAATACCATAACCTCTCTCTCCATCACCTGCAGGGAAAGTAGTTCTTGTTCCTATTACATCACCATTTTCATCTAAAAACTCTATTTTTAGAGTTCCACTATTAAAGTTGTTAAAATCAAGTTCAATATTTTTTGTTGGTTCATCTAACTCAATTGTTGTTGGACGCCAAGTTTGCACAACACCAACATCTTGAGTAAATTCTTGACCCAAACTTTCAAAAGTTGTTGTTTCAGTTGCAACTTTCATAATAGGTTCAACATCAACTACACGAGTAACTTCTCTTGTCATCTCTTGTTCAACAAGAACTTTTGGTGCATCTTCATTTATTTTAAAGAAGTTTCCATTACTATCAATTGTATATCCCATCTCTCTTAGAGCTGCAGTATCAATTTGTGAAGTCTCTTGCATTTGATAGTAGTTACCATCTCTTTCATAGATTCCTTCTGCTTCATTTGCAGATGTATCTACAACCTCTTCTTCATCTATAACATTAGTTGCAGCACTAACTTCTATTGAAGCAGTTAAAGAGTCTGCTTGTGTATCAAAAGAGGTAAAAGTTCCGCTACCTACATCATAAGTTCCATCTTCAAACTCTATTGTTTCTACATTTCTAAGCTCAATTGTGTCACCTATACCATCGCCATTACTGTCACTAGCAGAACTTTCTGTAACAATTACATTTCCATTTGCATCTGTAGTAAGGGTATAGTTAGACATATTTCCACCAAAAGTAACAGTATCATTACCATCACCAGCATCAATAACTAAAGAGTCATTTGTATCATTATTATCACTTGTAACTGTTCCATTTTCATTTGTTCCAGAAAGTATAGCATCAGTATTGATTGTATCATTTCCAGCTCCTGTCATAATAAAGTCATCAGCTGATTCTGTATTTGTATTTGACCAATTACCATGCCAATAGTGTGTAGTGTCTGTTTGCGCTGTTTCATTACCTGCTGCATCAGTCTCAGTTACACTAAAGAACTCATTATCATTCACTTTAGTATTGTTAAGATTTGAGATATCTACACTCCATGTTCCATCTTCTTGAACAGTTGTTGATGCGACTGCATTTCCATCTTCATCATATAAAGTAATTGTATTCCCACTTTCTGCGCCAGTACCAACCATAGTTACTGATGAATAATCACCATTATTGTCAATGATATTTGTAATCTCTAAATTAGTTGTATCACTTGCTGTTGTATCTATAGTAATTGTCTCTGTAGTTGAGTTAGTATTCCCTGCTAAATCTGTAGCTGTTATTGTTAATGCTTGCTCTCCGTCTGGTAATTCAGTTGTTGTAATAGAGTAGTTTCCATTTTCATCTGCTACTACACTTCCAACAATAATACCACTTGCGGTTGTAATTACAACAGTAGCTCCAGCTTCAGTTGTACCATTTATAGTTGGAGTATTGTCGCTTGTGATATTGTCACTATTACTTACTCCTGTATCACTTGCAGCATCTAAGTCAGAACTAATATCAACTGTTGTATCTACACTTATATCTCTTGAACCTTCACTTGTTACACTATTACCTGCTGCATCTGTTGATACTACATCTACTTCTACACTATTATCTGCTAGTAAATCACTTGTTGCTACATCAACACTATATGTTCCATCTGCTTGTACTGTTGTTGTATAATCTGTCCCATTTACACTTACTGTTACACTATCTCCAGCTTGGATATCTCCACCTGTTGCTGTCCCTGATACTGCAATTGTTTCTGCTCCTGATTCACTTGCATTGATTACATCATCACCTGCTATTGTATTTACTGTTACTGTTCCTGATTCTGCTTCTAAATCTACACTTATATCTCTTGAACCTTCACTTGTTACACTATTACCTGCTGCATCTGTTGATACTACATCTACTTCTACACTATTATCTGCTAGTAAATCACTTGTTGCTACATCAACACTATATGTCCCATCTGCTTGTACTGTTGTTGTATAATCTGTCCCATTTACACTTACTGTTACACTATCTCCAGCTTGGATATCTCCACCTGTTGCTGTCCCTGATACTGCAATTGTTTCTGCTCCTGATTCACTTGCATTGATTACATCATCACCTGCTATTGTATTTACTGTTACTGTTCCTGATTCTGCTTCTAAATCTACGCTTATATCTCTTGAACCTTCACTTGTTACACTATTACCTGCTGCATCTGTTGATACTACATCTACTTCTACACTATTATCTGCTAGTAAATCACTTGTTGCTACATCAACACTATATGTCCCATCTGCTTGTACTGTTGTTGTATAATCTGTCCCATTTACACTTACTGTTACACTATCTCCAGCTTGGATATCTCCACCTGTTGCTGTCCCTGATACTGCAATTGTTTCTGCTCCTGATTCACTTGCATTGATTACATCATCACCTGCTATTGTATTTACTGTTACTGTTCCTGATTCTGCTTCTAAATCTACACTTATATCTCTTGAACCTTCACTTGTTACACTATTACCTGCTGCATCTGTTGATACTACATCTACTTCTACACTATTATCTGCTAGTAAATCACTTGTTGCTACATCAACACTATATGTCCCATCTGCTTGTACTGTTGTTGTATAATCTGTCCCATTTACACTTACTGTTACACTATCTCCAGCTTGGATATCTCCACCTGTTGCTGTCCCTGATACTGCAATTGTTTCTGCTCCTGATTCACTTGCATTGATTACATCATCACCTGCTATTGTATTTACTGTTACTGTTCCTGATTCTGCTTCTAAATCTACACTTATATCTCTTGAACCTTCACTTGTTACACTATTACCTGCTGCATCTGTTGATACTACATCTACTTCTACACTATTATCTGCTAGTAAATCACTTGTTGCTACATCAACACTATATGTCCCATCTGCTTGTACTGTTGTTGTATAATCTGTCCCATTTACACTTACTGTTACACTATCTCCAGCTTGGATATCTCCACCTGTTGCTGTCCCTGATACTGCAATTGTTTCTGCTCCTGATTCACTTGCATTGATTACATCATCACCTGCTATTGTATTTACTGTTACTGTTCCTGATTCTGCTTCTAAATCTACGCTTATATCTCTTGAACCTTCACTTGTTACACTATTACCTGCTGCATCTGTTGATACTACATCTACTTCTACACTATTATCTGCTAGTAAATCACTTGTTGCTACATCAACACTATATGTCCCATCTGCTTGTACTGTTGTTGTATAATCTGTCCCATTTACACTTACTGTTACACTATCTCCAGCTTGGATATCTCCACCTGTTGCTGTCCCTGATACTGCAATTGTTTCTGCTCCTGATTCACTTGCATTGATTACATCATCACCTGCTATTGTATTTACTGTTACTGTTCCTGATTCTGCTTCTAAATCTACACTTATATCTCTTGAACCTTCACTTGTTACACTATTACCTGCTGCATCTGTTGATACTACATCTACTTCTACACTATTATCTGCTAGTAAATCACTTGTTGCTACATCAACACTATATGTTCCATCTGCTTGTACTGTTGTTGTATAATCTGTCCCATTTACACTTACTGTTACACTATCTCCAGCTTGGATATCTCCACCTGTTGCTGTCCCTGATACTGCAATTGTTTCTGCTCCTGATTCACTTGCATTGATTACATCATCACCTGCTATTGTATTTACTGTTACTGTTCCTGATTCTGCTTCTAAATCTACACTTATATCTCTTGAACCTTCACTTGTTACACTATTACCTGCTGCATCTGTTGATACTACATCTACTTCTACACTATTATCTGCTAGTAAATCACTTGTTGCTACATCAACACTATATGTCCCATCTGCTTGTACTGTTGTTGTATAATCTGTCCCATTTACACTTACTGTTACACTATCTCCAGCTTGGATATCTCCACCTGTTGCTGTCCCTGATACTGCAATTGTTTCTGCTCCTGATTCACTTGCATTGATTACATCATCACCTGCTATTGTATTTACTGTTACTGTTCCTGATTCTGCTTCTAAATCTACGCTTATATCTCTTGAACCTTCACTTGTTACACTATTACCTGCTGCATCTGTTGATACTACATCTACTTCTACACTATTATCTGCTAGTAAATCACTTGTTGCTACATCAACACTATATGTCCCATCTGCTTGTACTGTTGTTGTATAATCTGTCCCATTTACACTTACTGTTACACTATCTCCAGCTTGGATATCTCCACCTGTTGCTGTCCCTGATACTGCAATTGTTTCTGCTCCTGATTCACTTGCATTGATTACATCATCACCTGCTATTGTATTTACTGTTACTGTTCCTGATTCTGCTTCTAAATCTACGCTTATATCTCTTGAACCTTCACTTGTTACACTATTACCTGCTGCATCTGTTGATACTACATCTACTTCTACACTATTATCTGCTAGTAAATCACTTGTTGCTACATCAACACTATATGTTCCATCTGCTTGTACTGTTGTTGTATAATCTGTCCCATTTACACTTACTGTTACACTATCTCCAGCTTGGATATCTCCACCTGTTGCTGTCCCTGATACTGCAATTGTTTCTGCTCCTGATTCACTTGCATTGATTACATCATCACCTGCTATTGTATTTACTGTTACTGTTCCTGATTCTGCTTCTAAATCTACACTTATATCTCTTGAACCTTCACTTGTTACACTATTACCTGCTGCATCTGTTGATACTACATCTACTTCTACACTATTATCTGCTAGTAAATCACTTGTTGCTACATCAACACTATATGTCCCATCTGCTTGTACTGTTGTTGTATAATCTGTCCCATTTACACTTACTGTTACACTATCTCCAGCTTGGATATCTCCACCTGTTGCTGTCCCTGATACTGCAATTGTTTCTGCTCCTGATTCACTTGCATTGATTACATCATCACCTGCTATTGTATTTACTGTTACTGTTCCTGATTCTGCTTCTAAATCTACGCTTATATCTCTTGAACCTTCACTTGTTACACTATTACCTGCTGCATCTGTTGATACTACATCTACTTCTACACTATTATCTGCTAGTAAATCACTTGTTGCTACATCAACACTATATGTCCCATCTGCTTGTACTGTTGTTGTATAATCTGTCCCATTTACACTTACTGTTACACTATCTCCAGCTTGGATATCTCCACCTGTTGCTGTCCCTGATACTGCAATTGTTTCTGCTCCTGATTCACTTGCATTGATTACATCATCACCTGCTATTGTATTTACTGTTACTGTTCCTGATTCTGCTTCTAAATCTACGCTTATATCTCTTGAACCTTCACTTGTTACACTATTACCTGCTGCATCTGTTGATACTACATCTACTTCTACACTATTATCTGCTAGTAAATCACTTGTTGCTACATCAACACTATATGTCCCATCTGCTTGTACTGTTGTTGTATAATCTGTCCCATTTACACTTACTGTTACACTATCTCCAGCTTGGATATCTCCACCTGTTGCTGTCCCTGATACTGCAATTGTTTCTGCTCCTGATTCACTTGCATTGATTACATCATCACCTGCTATTGTATTTACTGTTACTGTTCCTGATTCTGCTTCTAAATCTACGCTTATATCTCTTGAACCTTCACTTGTTACACTATTACCTGCTGCATCTGTTGATACTACATCTACTTCTACACTATTATCTGCTAGTAAATCACTTGTTGCTACATCAACACTATATGTTCCATCTGCTTGTACTGTTGTTGTATAATCTGTCCCATTTACACTTACTGTTACACTATCTCCAGCTTGGATATCTCCACCTGTTGCTGTCCCTGATACTGCAATTGTTTCTGCTCCTGATTCACTTGCATTGATTACATCATCACCTGCTATTGTATTTACTGTTACTGTTCCTGATTCTGCTTCTAAATCTACACTTATATCTCTTGAACCTTCACTTGTTACACTATTACCTGCTGCATCTGTTGATACTACATCTACTTCTACACTATTATCTGCTAGTAAATCACTTGTTGCTACATCAACACTATATGTCCCATCTGCTTGTACTGTTGTTGTATAATCTGTCCCATTTACACTTACTGTTACACTATCTCCAGCTTGGATATCTCCACCTGTTGCTGTCCCTGATACTGCAATTGTTTCTGCTCCTGATTCACTTGCATTGATTACATCATCACCTGCTATTGTATTTACTGTTACTGTTCCTGATTCTGCTTCTAAATCTACGCTTATATCTCTTGAACCTTCACTTGTTACACTATTACCTGCTGCATCTGTTGATACTACATCTACTTCTACACTATTATCTGCTAGTAAATCACTTGTTGCTACATCAACACTATATGTCCCATCTGCTTGTACTGTTGTTGTATAATCTGTCCCATTTACACTTACTGTTACACTATCTCCAGCTTGGATATCTCCACCTGTTGCTGTCCCTGATACTGCAATTGTTTCTGCTCCTGATTCACTTGCATTGATTACATCATCACCTGCTATTGTATTTACTGTTACTGTTCCTGATTCTGCTTCTAAATCTACGCTTATATCTCTTGAACCTTCACTTGTTACACTATTACCTGCTGCATCTGTTGATACTACATCTACTTCTACACTATTATCTGCTAGTAAATCACTTGTTGCTACATCAACACTATATGTTCCATCTGCTTGTACTGTTGTTGTATAATCTGTCCCATTTACACTTACTGTTACACTATCTCCAGCTTGGATATCTCCACCTGTTGCTGTCCCTGATACTGCAATTGTTTCTGCTCCTGATTCACTTGCATTGATTACATCATCACCTGCTATTGTATTTACTGTTACTGTTCCTGATTCTGCTTCTAAATCTACACTTATATCTCTTGAACCTTCACTTGTTACACTATTACCTGCTGCATCTGTTGATACTACATCTACTTCTACACTATTATCTGCTAGTAAATCACTTGTTGCTACATCAACACTATATGTCCCATCTGCTTGTACTGTTGTTGTATAATCTGTCCCATTTACACTTACTGTTACACTATCTCCAGCTTGGATATCTCCACCTGTTGCTGTCCCTGATACTGCAATTGTTTCTGCTCCTGATTCACTTGCATTGATTACATCATCACCTGCTATTGTATTTACTGTTACTGTTCCTGATTCTGCTTCTAAATCTACACTTATATCTCTTGAACCTTCACTTGTTACACTATTACCTGCTGCATCTGTTGATACTACATCTACTTCTACACTATTATCTGCTAGTAAATCACTTGTTGCTACATCAACACTATATGTTCCATCTGCTTGTACTGTTGTTGTATAATCTGTCCCATTTACACTTACTGTTACACTATCTCCAGCTTGGATATCTCCACCTGTTGCTGTCCCTGATACTGCAATTGTTTCTGCTCCTGATTCACTTGCATTGATTACATCATCACCTGCTATTGTATTTACTGTTACTGTTCCTGATTCTGCTTCTAAATCTACACTTATATCTCTTGAACCTTCACTTGTTACACTATTACCTGCTGCATCTGTTGATACTACATCTACTTCTACACTATTATCTGCTAGTAAATCACTTGTTGCTACATCAACACTATATGTCCCATCTGCTTGTACTGTTGTTGTATAATCTGTCCCATTTACACTTACTGTTACACTATCTCCAGCTTGGATATCTCCACCTGTTGCTGTCCCTGATACTGCAATTGTTTCTGCTCCTGATTCACTTGCATTGATTACATCATCACCTGCTATTGTATTTACTGTTACTGTTCCTGATTCTGCTTCTAAATCTACGCTTATATCTCTTGAACCTTCACTTGTTACACTATTACCTGCTGCATCTGTTGATACTACATCTACTTCTACACTATTATCTGCTAGTAAATCACTTGTTGCTACATCAACACTATATGTCCCATCTGCTTGTACTGTTGTTGTATAATCTGTCCCATTTACACTTACTGTTACACTATCTCCAGCTTGGATATCTCCACCTGTTGCTGTCCCTGATACTGCAATTGTTTCTGCTCCTGATTCACTTGCATTGATTACATCATCACCTGCTATTGTATTTACTGTTACTGTTCCTGATTCTGCTTCTAAATCTACGCTTATATCTCTTGAACCTTCACTTGTTACACTATTACCTGCTGCATCTGTTGATACTACATCTACTTCTACACTATTATCTGCTAGTAAATCACTTGTTGCTACATCAACACTATATGTTCCATCTGCTTGTACTGTTGTTGTATAATCTGTCCCATTTACACTTACTGTTACACTATCTCCAGCTTGGATATCTCCACCTGTTGCTGTCCCTGATACTGCAATTGTTTCTGCTCCTGATTCACTTGCATTGATTACATCATCACCTGCTATTGTATTTACTGTTACTGTTCCTGATTCTGCTTCTAAATCTACACTTATATCTCTTGAACCTTCACTTGTTACACTATTACCTGCTGCATCTGTTGATACTACATCTACTTCTACACTATTATCTGCTAGTAAATCACTTGTTGCTACATCAACACTATATGTCCCATCTGCTTGTACTGTTGTTGTATAATCTGTCCCATTTACACTTACTGTTACACTATCTCCAGCTTGGATATCTCCACCTGTTGCTGTCCCTGATACTGCAATTGTTTCTGCTCCTGATTCACTTGCATTGATTACATCATCACCTGCTATTGTATTTACTGTTACTGTTCCTGATTCTGCTTCTAAATCTACGCTTATATCTCTTGAACCTTCACTTGTTACACTATTACCTGCTGCATCTGTTGATACTACATCTACTTCTACACTATTATCTGCTAGTAAATCACTTGTTGCTACATCAACACTATATGTCCCATCTGCTTGTACTGTTGTTGTATAATCTGTCCCATTTACACTTACTGTTACACTATCTCCAGCTTGGATATCTCCACCTGTTGCTGTCCCTGATACTGCAATTGTTTCTGCTCCTGATTCACTTGCATTGATTACATCATCACCTGCTATTGTATTTACTGTTACTGTTCCTGATTCTGCTTCTAAATCTACGCTTATATCTCTTGAACCTTCACTTGTTACACTATTACCTGCTGCATCTGTTGATACTACATCTACTTCTACACTATTATCTGCTAGTAAATCACTTGTTGCTACATCAACACTATATGTCCCATCTGCTTGTACTGTTGTTGTATAATCTGTCCCATTTACACTTACTGTTACACTATCTCCAGCTTGGATATCTCCACCTGTTGCTGTCCCTGATACTGCAATTGTTTCTGCTCCTGATTCACTTGCATTGATTACATCATCACCTGCTATTGTATTTACTGTTACTGTTCCTGATTCTGCTTCTAAATCTACACTTATATCTCTTGAACCTTCACTTGTTACACTATTACCTGCTGCATCTGTTGATACTACATCTACTTCTACACTATTATCTGCTAGTAAATCACTTGTTGCTACATCAACACTATATGTCCCATCTGCTTGTACTGTTGTTGTATAATCTGTCCCATTTACACTTACTGTTACACTATCTCCAGCTTGGATATCTCCACCTGTTGCTGTCCCTGATACTGCAATTGTTTCTGCTCCTGATTCACTTGCATTGATTACATCATCACCTGCTATTGTATTTACTGTTACTGTTCCTGATTCTGCTTCTAAATCTACGCTTATATCTCTTGAACCTTCACTTGTTACACTATTACCTGCTGCATCTGTTGATACTACATCTACTTCTACACTATTATCTGCTAGTAAATCACTTGTTGCTACATCAACACTATATGTCCCATCTGCTTGTACTGTTGTTGTATAATCTGTCCCATTTACACTTACTGTTACACTATCTCCAGCTTGGATATCTCCACCTGTTGCTGTCCCTGATACTGCAATTGTTTCTGCTCCTGATTCACTTGCATTGATTACATCATCACCTGCTATTGTATTTACTGTTACTGTTCCTGATTCTGCTTCTAAATCTACACTTAATGATGTAGCGCTAATCTCTTCAGATACATTACCAGCAGCATCACTTAATTGTGCAGTTATTGTTGTATTTGGTTCAACATTGAAAGTTATTCCATCTGCTATATCATCAGCAGTTAAAATAATAGTTGTTTCAACTCCATTAATTGTATAAGTTAAAGTATCACCAATTTGTGATCCTGTTACTGAAATTGTTACACTAACAGTTCCATCTTCACCTAACTCTTCAGCATTATAAATTCCATCACCATTTAAATCTGCATTTTCAATAGTTATTGTAGGTGTTGCAATTGATGTATCTAAATCTGGAGTTTCTGGTGTATTTGGAGTTGTATCTTCAGTTGGAGTCTCTTCATTATTTATAGCAGTATTATTATTTCCAGTTGCTGCTGTTACTTCTTCTGCTCCACTACTAGGTGCTGCTTGAGAATCAAGTTCTAAATTATTGTTAGTAATAGCTGAATTTAACTGTTCACTCTCTAAATTAACAACATTATTATTTTGTTCAGCTAAATTATCATTTAATACCACTTCTTCTAGTTGGTTATTGATATAATCTAGGCTAGCTAAATCACTTATTTGTGTTATTGACTCTTCAAAGGTTCCTTCATTAAAAAATGTACTATCAAGATTAAAGGTAACTGGTCCAGTTACTTCTACTTCTCTTCCATCTTCAAAGATTATCTTTGCAAATTCATGAATTGTTAGTATTCCACCATGATCAGAAATTTCATCTCTGTTTTTTAAAATTTCCTCATTTGTACCATCTAATGTTACTAAACCTCTAATGTCTGTGATTCTTGCAATAGCCATAATAGATCCTTTCTATTTTATTCTTACTATATGTTATAAGAATCGGCTATTTTTGTAAAGTATACTTTGGTATAAATTGTTAGTTAAATTATTAGTTTTACTTAGTAGAAAGAGTACTATTTTCTACTAAGTTTGTTTAAAATCATATCTTTTTTGCCATCAAGGACAATTTTACCATCTTCTAAAACTATTACTCTATCTACAAGTCTTAAAAGAGAAGTCTTGTGCGTTACTAAAATTACAGTTTTATCATCTTGATAGGTTCTTATGCTATTTATAAATTTTGTTTCCGTTGAAGAGTCCATAGAGCTTGTTGGTTCATCAAACAATACTATAGGATATGGCAATAAAATTGATCTTGCAATTGCAATCGCTTGTTTTTGTCCTCCTGAAAGATAAGAACCTCTTTCCCCCACAGGCATATCAAGACCTTTTGGATGTTTATTAACAAAATCCAATACTCCACTAATATTTGCTGCTTCTAAAATCTTATCATCATCAATATGTGGTGTTCTATATACAATATTCTCTTTTACTGTTCCATCAAAAAGAAGGCTCTCTTGAGATACATAGGCTATATTTTTTCTAAGTTCAGAAGGGTCAAGCTGTTTAATATCAATATTATCAATTAATATTGAACCATCATCTGGATGATACAAAGATACAAGTAGTTTTTGAATTGTACTTTTCCCTGATCCAATTTTTCCAATAATAGCAATTTTTTCTCCAGGTTCAATGCTAAAAGAGATATTATTTAAAGTACTTTTATCTGCATTTGGATAGGTAAAAGATACATTTCTAAAATCAATTTTCCCTCTATACTCTGGTCTTGCAACAAACTTTTTACCCTGAGGGTGTTCAACAGGAAGATTCATAATATCATTAAGTGCTTCATATGTTGTTTTTGTATGTTGAAAAGTTGAAAGCAAAGATGAAACTTGTCCCATAGGAGAGATTGATCTTGATGAGATAATAATAGTTGCAATAAGTCCTCCCATAGAGAGATTATTATCTGCAATCATATATGTTCCAATAATTACAAGAGCAACAGTATTTAACTGAACTAGAAAAGAGGTAACAGAGGTAATAGATGATGATATCATCTTAGATTTAATACTCTTATCAGCAATTTTTGAAGTTGCCTCTTCCCATCTCCATTGTGAATATCCAGTTGCACCAAGAGACTTAATAGTCTCAATAGAAGAGAGACTCTCAATCAAAACTGCATTTTTATTTGAACCTGCATCATAAGACTCTTTGATACTATTTGCAAGTTTTAATTTTGCATAATAAGTATATATCAAAATAATTACAATAATACAAATTGGCACCATTACAAGAGCACCACCAATAAAATAGATTGCAGTTAAAAAGATAAAAATAAAAGGAATATCAATCAAAAGAGCAATTGTTGAAGAGGTTAAAAACCCTCTAATACTCTCAAACTCTTTTAATACATTTGCTAGTGACCCAACTGAGTTTGGAACAGAAGACATTTTTAGGTCAAGAACTTTTTCAAAAATTATTGATGAAGCAATAATATCTGTCTTTTTTGCAGCAGTTTCCAAAAAATATGAACGCAAAAATTTCAAAGCAATATCAATAACATAGATTACCAAAACTCCTATTGCTAAAAGCCAAAGGGTATCTTTTGCATTATTTGGAATAACTCTGTCATACACATTCATTGTAAAAAGTGGAGTAGAGAGTACAAAAAGGTTTATAAGAAGTGAAGCAATAATTACATCCCTGTAAACATCTCTTACAATCTTAACACTTCCCCATAACCAGTGGCTCTCTTTAATACTTGAAAGGGCTGAATCATTCTCTTTAAACTCAAGCTCTTTTTTAAGCAAAATTGCAAAGTTATAGTATCTTTTTTCTAACTCTTCAATTGGAACAACACTCTCAACATTTGAGGCTTCAGGAAGAGTTATTCTTGCATTTTTCATCTCATCATCAAAACCTAAAAGAATACAAGCTTCCAACTCATCATTTTTATTACCATTATCAAGAAGTAAAATACATGGTAATAACAAAGGGTTTATTTTTTCTAATTTTGTTCTTAAAACTTTTGTTTTAAATCCAGCCTTTGCTGCTGCTCTTGAAAAAAGAGAACGCGAGTTATATTTTGAAAAAAGAATTGGAGTATTTCTTCCCTCTTCCACAGGAAGTCCTGCTATTAAAGAGTCTTTTGAATAAGGTCTTCCATTCATTTTACAAAAGATTGCCAAACAATCTAAAATAGAATCCTCTTTTTTATACTCTTTAATAGAGTTTAAATTTAATTCGTCACTACTTTGCATACTTTATTAAATGCTCCCTGCTTGAATAGAGTTATTATAATCTTCTGGGTGATATTTTTTATATAATTTCTGTTTTATACTCACTCTTTCAACTCTTGGTTGATTTCTTTTTAACTCAGAAGGCAAGTTATCTAAAGCTTTAAGAGCCTCATTTTCATTTTCATATATTCCCATCATAATCTTTTGAAGAGGGTTTTCATATCCAAAACTAAAAAAGAAAGCACTATTACTTATATTATATTTGTCAATAAAATTTTGTGCACTTTTTTGGCTATTTGAAAGGGCTAAATTAATAGTATATTTTCCATTTGAAGCCAATAAAAATCTTTGTTTAAAAGAGATGTTTTCTCTTTTTTCTTCTGTTTCATCTTTAGAAAAAGAAACTCTTTTTATTTGTGCTTCTCTACTTTTTGCAAAAAACTCTTTATCCTCTTTTGGTAAATTGTTTCCATGATATTTACTATATAATTTCTGTTTTATAGAGATTTTTTCAATCTTAGGCATATTACTTTTTAATGAAGCATTTAAGTTGTTTAAAGCCTCTTGTACCTCTTTTTCACTATCATATATTCCCATCATAATCTTAATATATTTATTCTCTTTACCAAAACTAAAATAGAAAGCATTTGAGTTTAAATCATATCTATCCAAAAATCCTTGTGCATTTGCTTCACTATAAGCAAGAGCCAAATTAATAGTATATTTATCTTTTGAAGCCTTTAGAAATCTATCTTTAAAATCACTTTGTGTTAACTCTTGGCTAAAAGAACTTTTTTCTATTTGAGGTACTTTTTCCTCTTTCATATCAACATTTTTAACTTGTGGTTTTATTATCTTATATTTATTTGAATCCAATTGTGAATCATCATCATAGTTATAACTTGGATTTTTTAAGATATCCAAGGTTTCACTATCATACTCTTCTCCTGTTTTTAGAGTTGGAAGTTTATCCATCAAAGAATCAGGAAGTTTTCCAATACTAGCTAAAAGATTATATTTTGCATAGAGCAAATCATAACTATTTGAAATCAAATCTTTTTTAACATCTATATACTCAATATACTCTTCAAGAAGCGTATTCAAATCTTTTAATCCTAAATCAAACTCTTTTAACATAGAATCAAAAATATCTTTTTTTACTACAATATACTGTTTTAGACTTCTGTTTTTTTCTCTATTTAATTTATAACTATTCCAAGCTAGTCTAACACTATTTTTAATCTGATATTCGCTTTTTGTAATAAGATATTTTTTCTCTTTTATATTTTGTAAAGCTTTTTTAACAGCAGCTGTATCTCTTCCACCATTATAAAGATTGTAACTAAGTTCAAATCCCAATGAATACTCATTATACTCTTGGTCATCTTCTGCATGTTGAGAATTGTCTAAATTGTATGTACCCACAAAATTTACTGTAGGATAAAACTCTTTATTTGCTTTTTTCTCTTCTGCAATGGCTACATCCAGATTTGCTTTTGCAACATTAACTGTAGGATTTTCTCTTAAAGCTGTTGTAACAGCTTCATCTAAACTCTCTGGTAATTTGGTATAAAAAGAGGGTTTTATAAGCTCAGAAGAGTCAAAATCTTTTTGAATATAATATTTAAGTCCTTCTAGTGACTCTTTTAAATTTATTCTTTGAGTATCAACATTCACCCTACTTTCAGCCAAATTTCCTTTTACTTGGTCAAACTCAAGTTTTGTTCCATAACCCAATTCAATTTTTTTATAAACTTTTTTAAAAATATCTTCACTAATTGTAACACCTTCATTAGTTGCACTAAGAAGATCTTTGTCCCTTAAAACATTTATATAACTTTGTACATAATTTTGTGCCAAATTATTTTGGCTCTCTTTTAAATAATATACCGCTGAGTCATAGGTCTTTTTTTGTAGTTGCTTCTCATATTTTGATTCAAAACCGTCAAATACTGGTTGAGTTACTTCAAATTTATACTCATCAGATTTTGAAGAAGTGCCATCCCCTGGGGTTTTATGGTCTTCGGTTCTTTTTGTTGTTTTTGCATTTGCGGTAAAGTCTAAAGTTGGATAGAGTAGTGAATTTGCAATATCAATATCATACTCAATGTTTTTTAAATTGTTCTCATTTACTTTTGAGTCCATATCATTTTCAATAGCTAATAAATAACCATCTTTTAAACTAAAAGCAGATGCATTTGTTAGATTTAGTAGAAATATAGTAGAAATTAGAATGACTTTTTTCACATTTACCTCCAAGACTCTACAAAATTGTAATAGATATTACCAAATCTTTATATATTTTTTTATAAAATTATTTGATATTTTTAATATTTTAATAATTTTATCTAACCTTAAGGATAGAAGTGGATCAACTATATGATGAACAACTAACAAAAAGTTTCAGATTTCAAAACAGAGAGCTTCTTGACACCTATGTTATTCTTGCTGTTACAAACAAAGATGGTGTGATTAAACACGTAAGTACTCAATTATGTAATACTTTTGGTTATAAACCCTCTGAAATTTTGAATCAGCCTTATACTTTTTTAATAAAAAAAGACTCAATTACTAACTTCAATAACCAATTTGAAGATGAAAAAGTATTAAAGACTATCTGGAAAGGTGAATTAAAACATGCCTCACATAGAGATGCAACAATTTGGACAGATACAGTTATAACTCCACTATTCAATGATGATAATGAACATATTGGATTTATTCTAGCAAGCCAAGATATAACAAAAGAGAAAACATTAAAAAGAATTAATGAAGAGAACCTATTAAAAAAGAAACATGACAGGGTTGTTCTTGATTTTATGCCTTCACTCTCTTCTGCTGTACTTCTTAGAACTCCAAGTGGTTTACATAAAGTATTATGGTTAATCTCATTTACTGTTCTGTTTTTATTAGCTTGGTCGTACTTTTCAAAAATTGATGATATTGTAAAAACCCAAGGTAAAATAATAACAACCACAAATATTCAAACAATCTCTTCACTAAATGGTGGAGTACTTAAAGAGAGTTATGTAAAAGAAGGTGACCACGTAAAAAAAGGTGACCTATTATTCAAACTATCTGATTTGGATTATAAAAAAGATTTTGATAAAAACAGATTTAATCAAATGGCACTTTTAGCAAAAATTGCAAGATTAAAAGCTCAATCAGAAGGTACAAAAATAGAGCTTAATAATGAAGTTGTTGCATTTGATAACTCAATTATGCAAAATGAGATTGAGCTATTTAATACAAATAAGAAAAAATTTGAAGCTTCAATTCATATACTAAATGAGCAACTTACACAAAAACAAAATGATTTATCTGATGCTTATAAAAATCTTGAGATAAATGAGAGCAATTATGAACTTATAGAGAATGAGATGAAAATAAAAGCACCTCTTGTTGAAGAGATGATTATTTCAAGAGTTGAGCTTTTGGATCTAAAAAGAAAAAGAAACGACACAATTGCTGAACTAAAAAAAATCAAAGGTTCTATCCCTACACTTAAATCAGCAATTAATGAGATTAAAAGAAGTATTGAAGAGACAACACAAACTTACTACTCAAGTTCAAAAGATGAGTTAGTTGTTGCATATAACGACTTAAATCAAGTGAAAGAAGACCTAAAATTTTTATCTGAAAAAATCACTGAAACACTTATTAAATCACCAAATGATGGTGTTGTAAATAAAATAAATACAAAAACAAAAGGTGAAGCTGTTTCCCCTGGAGTTGTAATTGCTGAAATTATTCCTGAAAGTAAATATGCCCTTGCAGAAGTCAAAGTTGACCCAGCAGATATTGGATTTTTATATATAGGGCAACCAACAAGACTTAAACTTAAACCTTATGATTTCTCACTTTATGGAGCTGTAAATGGAGAGATTAGTTATATCTCTGCTGATACATTAAAAGATGAAACAGATGAGAAAAAAGAGGTTTATATTGTACATATTAAAGCAGATACTAAATATTTAAATAATAATAAAAAATTAGAGATAAAACCTGGTATGTCAGTTGATGCTGATATTATAACAGGTAAAAAAAGTATCTTAGATTATATCTTAAAACCAATAGTAAGGTCACTAGAAATATGAAAATAGTTCTCTTTTCAAAACAATCATTTTTGGTAAATGAGGCAAAAAAATCTATTCATTTAGAGGATTTTTCTTTTGTTAATAAAATAGAGAATCTATTTGAAACCTTGAATTCAAATACAATTTTACTCTATCATATTGATTGTGATGATAATTCTGAAGAGAATTTAAAAGAGATAAAAGAGGATTTTGAAAATATCAAAATTGCTATTTTTAGAAACAATACAAATAATATTGAAGGTTGTAGTCTCTTAAAAAAAGGTTTTAAAGCCTATGCTCATGCTATGTCAAATATCAATATTATTGAAGATATTATAAAAGCTATTTCAAATGGAAATATTTGGATGTATCCAGAATTAATGCAATTTCTAATCTCAAGTGTGCCTGTTGAAAATCAAAATGAAAAAGAACTTTTAAAAGAGCTGACACCTAAAGAGTTGGAAGTTTTAGAGCTAGTTGCCCAAGGGTTAAATAATGCAAAAATAGCTCAAACTTTGGATTTGGCAGAAGTTAGTGTAAAAAAATATATTAGTTCTCTTTTTAAGAAATTGGATAAAAAAGATAGACTATCTTTGGCACTTTTGTTTAAAAGTATCTCAAAATAGTATTTATCTAATTTTTTTTAGTTTTCTTTTGTTTAATTTATAAATTGAAGATGAGATTTTTTCACTAAATCCATCTTTAGTTAAAACCTCAGTATCACAATTTTCTAAAGCAAACTTCTCATCAAATTTAGTTCCAGTAAGATTTGCAGAAGTTGAATATAAAGAACCTACTTTTTTCATAAAATCATAAAAAGCACCATCTTTTTCAATAACTCTAAATGATTTTAAATTTGGATAAATAAAAGTTGTTTTCATAGAATTTCTCACCCTTTTTCTATGCTCTTTGGGAACTCTTGTTAAGCTATTCAGTGTTGAAAAACTATCAACAGTTTGAAGCATTTTTTGAGAAAGAGGTCTTTGCTTTATTTTTGAGAGTTTCTCATCATTAGCTGATGAGAAACCTACAGTAGTGTCTGTCTGTATTAAATAAACGCTATTTTTGTCCATTAGTCATTTAAAAACTCTTGGATAGATTTAACACCTACTCCATTTTTTTGTTTTAAAGCTTTCATAGCTTCAACACAAGCTAAAGCAGCTGCTGCTGTTGTAACATAAGGGATTCCACCTTTTAACACTGCTCTTCTAATATTTTTACCATCATCTTTTGATGACTCTTTATTATCACTTGTATTAAAAGCAAGTGCAATCTCACCATTAGTGATTGAGTCAGTAATATTTGGTCTACCTTCACTTATTTTAAGAACTTTTTCACACTCAATTCCAGCATCTTTTATAACCTTGTATGTTCCACCAGTAGCTACCACTTTGAAACCTTGGTCAACTAAACCTTTTGCTATTTGAGCTGCAAACTCTTTATCTAAATCACAAAGAGAGATAAATACTTTTCCTTCAAGTGGAAGGTCATTTTTAGCTGCACTTTGAGATTTTGCATATGAGATTCCAAAACTCTCAGAGATACCCATAACTTCACCAGTTGATTTCATCTCAGGAGTTAATATCATATCAGACCCGCTTAGTTTTGTAAAAGGAAATACTGCCTCTTTAACTGCAATATGATCTTTTAAAATAGGTTTTAATACTCCATTATCTTCCCATACTAAATCAGCATTATATGTATCAAGAGCATTTCTTAAACTCTCTCCCCACATAACTCTAGTTGCAACTTTTGCCAATGGCATACCTGTTGCTTTAGATACAAAAGGAACAGTTCTAGATGCTCTTGGATTTACCTCAATTAGATAGATTTGACCTTTATGAATAGCATATTGTGTATTCATAAGACCAACAACCCCAAGACCTAAAGCCATATTTTTTGTTTTTACTTCAAGCTCTTTGATTAACTCATCGCTAATTGATACAGGTGGTAAAGAACAAGCTGAATCTCCTGAGTGAACCCCTGCTTCTTCAATATGTTGCATAATTCCACCAATATAAACCTCTTTTCCATCACAAATACAATCAACATCAAGTTCAATTGCTCTATCAAGGAATTTATCAATAAGTACTGGTGCATCATTTGATACTGAAACTGCTTCATCCATATACTGTTTTAACTCAGAAGTTGTATAAACAATTCTCATACCTCTTCCACCAAGTACAAAAGATGGTCGAACTAAAACTGGATAACCAATTCTTTCAGCTATTGCTATTGCCTCTTCAACTTCAACTGCTGTTCCATTATCTGGCTGTAAAAGTCCAGCTTTTGTAACAAAGCTTGAGAACTTCTCTCTATCCTCTGCTAAATCAATTGTTGCAGCTGTAGTTCCTATAATTTTTGCTCCTGCTTCTGTTAGTGCATTTGCAAGTTTAAGAGGAGTTTGTCCACCAAAGTGAACAATAACACCATCTGGATTCTCTTTTTCAATAACACTTCTAACGTGTTCAAAATCAATAGGTTCAAAATATAGAATATCTGAAGTATCATAATCTGTTGATACCGTTTCAGGGTTACAGTTGTACATAATTGTTTTTACACCCATCTCATTTAGTGCAAAAGAGGCATGAACACAACAGTAGTCAAACTCAATACCTTGACCAATTCTGTTTGGTCCTCCACCAATGATTAAAACTTTTTTATCTGTTTCAGTTTTTCTAGTTGGAAGACCTTTTGTGATATTTGTAGTTGAGTAAAGATATGGTGTTAAAGCTTTGAACTCAGCTGAACAAGTATCAACTTCATTGTATTCAAAATCAACACCTAAAACTTTTCTAGCTTCATAGATATCATTCTCTTTTTTTCCTATAAGTTTTGCAATCATCTTATCTGAGAAACCATTTGATTTGATTTTTCTCATTTTGATTTCATCTGTTAAAATAGATTCATCAATAGATTTTTCTAATTCATAAATCTCTCTAAATTTCGATAAGAACCAAGGATCAATAGCACATAATTCAAAAATCTCTTCATTTGTTAAACCATGTCTCATACCATCCATTAAGTATCTTAATCTATCAGCATTTGGTCTTCTAATCTCAGCTTTGATTTTGTCAATATTTGTACAGATTGGATCAAATCCTACAATTCCTGTCTCCATAGAACAAAGTGCTTTTTGAATAGACTCATTAAATGTTCTACCAATAGCCATAGCTTCACCAACAGATTTCATACCTGTTGTAAGTGTTGAGTCAGCTTTTGGAAATTTTTCAAAAGTAAATCTTGGAACTTTAGTAACAATATAGTCAATAACTGGCTCAAAAGATGCAGCAGTTCCTGTAATATCATTTGTGATTTCATCTAAAGTAAAACCAACAGCAAGAAGTGTTGCTATTTTTGCAATAGGATAACCTGTTGCTTTAGATGCAAGAGCTGAAGATCTTGAAACCCTTGGATTCATCTCAATTACAATCATTCTTCCAGTTTCTGGATTGATTGCAAACTGAACATTTGAACCTCCTGTATCAACACCAATCTCTCTTAAAATGGCAAATGAAGCATTTCTCATCTCTTGATACTCTTTATCTGTAAGAGTAAGTGCAGGTGCTATTGTTACAGAGTCACCTGTGTGAACTCCCATTGGATCAAGGTTTTCAATAGAACATACGATAATACAGTTATCTTTTCTATCTCTGATAACCTCCATTTCGTACTCTTTCCATCCTAGCATTGACTCCATAATTTCAATTTCATTAATTGGAGATGCTTCAATACCAGCTTTTGCTAAAGCTTCAAACTCTTCCATATTGTATGCAACACCAGAACCACCACCTGCTAGAGTAAAAGAAGCTCTTGAGATAACTGGGAAACCAATCTCTTTTGCAACTCTCATTGCCTCCTCTACCGTATATGCATTTGCACTTTTTGGTAAATCCATACCAATTTTTATCATCGCTTCATTAAAAAGATGTCTATCTTCACCTTTTTTAATTGCATCAGGATGAGCTCCTAAGAATTTAACTCCCTCTAACATCCCTTTTTCGTACATTGAAGTTGCAACATTAAGTGCTGTTTGTCCTCCCATTGTTGGTAAAATAGCATCAATATTCTCTTTTTCAATTATCTTTGCAACAACCTCTTCTGTAATAGGCTCAATATATGTCTTGTCTGCAAACTCTGGATCAGTCATAATAGTAGCTGGATTTGAGTTGATTAAAACTACTCTATACCCTAACTCTTTTAATGTCTTTGTTGCTTGTGTTCCAGAATAGTCAAATTCGCAGGCTTGCCCAATAATAATTGGCCCCGAACCAATAAGTAAAATAGATTTTATGTCTTCTCTTTTTGGCATTTAAGTTCCCCGTATATTTCTTATAATTTCCATGTTAAAAATCCGCATAGTATATCCAATAAGCCCTTAAATTTTTGTTAGATGAAAAGAAGAAAAAGAGTGAAATCAGTATCTATTTTTGATACTGATTTATTTAGTTGGAAGTTTAAATCTTTTGCTCTCTAAAACACCTTCATCTGTAAAAGAAAGATAATATAAAATATCTTTTTTAACTGGAAGTCCAGTTAGATGTCTAATAGCTAGATTTGCTTGAAGTGAAGCTATGTGCATAACAATAGGACAAGCGATACCATTTGGTTTTCTATCATTTACAACAAAAATTGCTTCATAAGAGGCTTTTTCAAAAAAACAAACTTGCCCATGAAACTCTTCAACTGTACCATAAATCCAAGGTTGATTTTTATTTATGCAATATTCATTTATGGCTGCTCTTGTTGGAAGATTATCTGTTGCATCAATGATTAAATCAAAAGTCAAATCTCTTTTTGCAAAATCTTGGAAAGACTCTTTATATGCTGTAACTTTTGTATAAGGGCATCTACTTTCCATAAGCTCTTTTAGCACATCAGCTTTATATTTTCCATCATCACCAACTTTAAAACCTATTTGTCTGTGAATATTGTGAACGCCAACCTCATCAAAATCCACTAAAATAAACTCACCAATTCCAGAAGCACCAAGGGCAATACCTAAAGAACACCCTAAACCACCACTTCCTATAATTGCTACTTTTTTATCTTGTAATGAATCTTGCGTCTGCTCACCCCAAAGTTTTATCTGTCTGTTGAAAAATTCATGCATCTCACTCATAATAATCCTTAGTAAATTAGTAATATTTTTTCATATCTATATGTATAATAATAGCAGATTTTTATTAAAGTTAAATGACCTAAATCAAAGATAAAAGTTGAGTAAATTAGTGTGGTTTAAGCCACGGCTTGGAGTTTTATTCCTAAAGAGTTTAGAACCTTTAGTACTGTTTCAAATTTTGGCTTTGAACCCTTTGCAAATGTTTTATATAGACTCTCCCTACCCAGTCCTGTATCTTTTGATATTTCAGTCATTCCTTTTGCTTTTGCAATATATCCTATGGCATTTAGAAGTTCATCCATATCACCATCTTGTAAAACTTGTGATAAATACTCTGCAATAATCTCTTTTGAATCCAAATAGTTAGAGATATCAAAATCTTTTATCATTTTAACTCCTTTAGCACTTTTATTGCTTTTTCTATATCTTTAGCTTGAGTTGACTTATCTCCACCAAGTAGAAGTATAATTATCTCTTTATCTCTAATTGTATAATATACTCTATATCCTGCACCAAGTGTAAATCTAAGCTCCGAAAGCTCATCACATAAACTTTTGTGGTCACCAAAGTTTCCATTCTTCATTCTTTCAATTCTACGAAGAATAGCTACTTTTGCTTTAATATCTTTTAGTTTATACAACCATTTACTAAAATACTCAGTCTCTCTAATCTTATATGTCATGATTGTATCCTATAAGATACACTTTGTCAATAAGTCTATCTTTTAAAATTTTAAAAGATATTAACCTATTCTCAACTTTTTATAAAAATATATATCAAAATGTAATATTTTTAATTATATTTTTGTTTTGGTTGACTATTTTGGATTACAAATTAAGTTTATTTAACCCATTAAAAATTATTTTTTCAAATCCAGATTCATCTGCATATTGAACACACTCAATAGCACAATCAATATATTGTTTTGGTGTTACGGTCGAATAATCTATAAATCTATATCCATTGTATGCAACAATCATATCAAAAAACATTCTTGTAATTCTTCCATTTAGTTCATAAAATGGGTGTAATGCATTTATTTCACACTTATAATAAGCTATTTTTTTAGCAAACTCTTGTTTGGATTTATTTTCATAATCTTTTAAGTAGTTATCATTTTTAAGTTCTTCAAATATCTTTTTTGATGAACTTTCTACAAAAGAGCCTTGACAAAATCTACTTTCACCTTTTGCCATATTAAAATCTCTATAAGCCCCTGCCCACTCATATAAGGATTCAAAAGTTCTTTTATGTAAAGATATAAAATAGTTTTCATCAAAAAGTGTTTTTTCTGTTAATTCTTCATAAAAAATATTATAAGCATCTTCTATAAGCTCTTTTTCTATTTCATGGATAAGTTCACTATTTCTAATATCAAACTTGTTTTTAGGTATATCAGTACCTTCATAGTAAAAAGAGTTATCTTTTAGCTGATACTTTGATGCCATACTTTTTTCTCACAATTTTAGCTTCATCTTTTACTTTTTTTGAAGCTTCAGAATATCCTTCAATATGTTGGGTAGTATCTACTATCTTTTTTATATTTTGTTTGTCTAATACTTTTTTTGTCATATTTTTCCTTGAAATATATTATAACAAAACTTTTAATTATACTCTGGTTTAGGTTGGGCTACTAATTGGTTATAATTATATTTTTTATTATTTGCATATCTTTTAGCTTCTTCTAGCAAAATATCAAATATATATTCATTATATCTATTTTGAAAACTACCTTCATTGTTCATGTATATTTTAAATATCTCTGTATTTGCTCGTATAAAAGTTTGCATTATCTCTTTTACTTTTTTATCACTTGCATCTTTTGCATTATCCCTTGAACTATTTGCAATTGTTTCAATTACTGCAGTATTATTTCTTAGTTCATTTGGTATCTCTTTTACTAATACTTCTTGTACCTTGTCAGGATTATCCCAAGGGATATTCCCAAACCTATCATTAAAGGCTTTTAGAATATTGTCTAATGTATCTAATTCTTCTTCATTTAATCCACCACCAATACTTACAGGAACTGGTTCTATAACTCCTATGCTATCATCTAAAGCTATTTTTTTTGTTCCTTCATCAATTAGCTTATAACTATCCATATCAATAGCTTCTAGAATATTCTCATCTTCTTCTTTATCATCATCTATTTTTAACTTTGTAACCAATAGTTTGAGATATAACCACATCTTTTCCCAAGTTTGGTTTTCAAAATCTATAACTTTAGATAGATAACTATAAGTTCTTAAAAATGATTTAGCATTGCTTTTAAATTCAACTTTTTCTTTTAGTGATAACTCATCATCAAAATAAGTAACTGATTTATTGATTATCTTTTCTAAAGCACCTCTATCTTGTTCTTTTCCATAATAGACACTAAATAATTCATCTAAATCTTGTTCTTCATAAACATGTGTATTTTCTAAATCATCTTGCAAATCATTTAGTTTATTTACATCTGTTTCTTCACTTAATACTGTGGTTGAATAATAGTTTTTAAAAGCCTCTTTTATATCTTCTGTTTTATTAAAGAAGTCCAATACAAAAGTATCTTTCTTATATGGTTTTTTAGCTCTATTTAGTCTTGATAGAGTTTGTATAGCTTGTACTCCATCTAGTTTTTTATCCACATACATTGTATGTAAAAGTGGTTCATCAAAGCCTGTTTGATATTTATTTGCAACAATCAAAAATCTAAACTCATTTTTCTTAAACTGTTTTGGGATATTGTTATTACCATCTTCAAAACTGTTCATCGAGTTTTCTGTGTAATCTATACCTTTATATGTTTTCTTTCCTGAGAATGCAACTATTGCTTTACAAGGCATTTTTAACTCAATTAAATACTCATCAAAAGCTTGTTTGTATTTTATAGCAGATTCTATGCTTTTTGTTACTACCATTGCTTTTGCTTTTCCATTTATTAAAGTTCTTACTTCACTTAAAAAATGGTCAATCATAATTCTAGCTTTTTGTTTGATAGAGTATTCATGTGCTTCTACATAACTTCGTAGTTTTTTTTGTGCCTCTTTGGTATTAAATGTTGGGTTGTTTTGTACTGCTTTTACAAGCTTATAAAAGCTTTGGTATGTTGTATAGTTTCCTAATACATCTAAAATAAACTCTTCTTGTATGGCTTGTTTCATAGAGTATGTATGAAAAGCATAAAAGCCTCCATCCTCTTTTTTCTCACCAAATATTTCCAATGTTTTATTTTTTGGTGTTGCAGTAAAAGCAAAATATGAAGCGTTTGAAAGCATTTTTCTATTTTGAATAAGTGCAGAGATTAACTTTTCATTGTCTATCTCTCCAAACTCATCTTTTATCTCTTCTAAGTTTACATCTGATAACACTGCATTTAAACTTTTGCTAGTCTCTCCACTTTGTGAAGAGTGTGCTTCATCTATAATAATTGCAAATTTTCCATCTGTTATACTATCCATTTGTTTTAATACATATGGAAAAGTTTGTATAGTAGAGATAATTATTTTCTTCTTATTTGCCAAAGCTGTTTGAAGTTGATTTGTTTTACTATCTCCACCATTTTCCATAATAGCACCTACTACTTTTGGATTTTCTGCGAAGCTTATGACATTGTTTCTTAGTTGTTTATCTAAAACTGTTCTATCAGTAACTATGATAATACTATTAAAAATATTTTCATCTTCACTATTATGAAGTGCTACTAACTGATGAGCCAACCAAGATATAGAGTTACTTTTTCCACTTCCTGCACTGTGTTGGATAAGATATCTTTTTCCTATTCCGTTATCTTTTACATCTTTTAAAAGATTTCTTACTGCCATTAGTTGGTGGTATCTTGGGAAGATTAGTTTTTGAGTTACTTTTTTTGTATCTTCATCCTCTTCATCGATTAGTTTTACAAACTTATCTACAATATTTGATAAACTATTTTTTTGTAAGATTTCATTGTAAATATAACTTGTTTTAATCCCATCTTCACTTTCAGGATTTCCTGCTCCAAAAGGTTCAAATGGTTTTCCATCATTAAGCCCTTTATTAAAGGGTAAGAAAAATGTTTTTCTACCAGAGAGTTTAGTACACATATAAACACTATCTGTATCCATAGCAAGATGTAAAAAACATCTCTTAAAATTAAAAATCTTATCTTTTGGGTCTCTATCGTTTTGATATTGTCTTATGGCATCTTTCACAGCTTGTTTTGTAAAAGCGTTTTTAAGTTCAAAGGTTATAATAGGAAAACCATTTAGAAAAATCACTAAATCAATTCTGTTTTTATGTTCAGTAGTATAAATCAACTCTTCACATACACTAAAGATATTTTCATCATAGTTTTTATTGTCTTTTTCATTTAGTTTACTAACAGGTTTTGAATAGAAGAGTTTTACAGTTTTATCAAAGTATTTTACACCTTTTTTTAAAGTGTTTACGATACCTTCTTTTTGGATTTTTTTATCAACTCTATTTAAAAAAGCTTGTTTGCCTTTTGAGAGTATCATCTCATATATATCTTCTTGGGTTTGTTTTAAAAACCTAAAAAGATGCTCTTGATTTATACATAAACTTTTATCAAAATCACTACTAAATGAGAGTTCATAGTCTTGACTTTGGGTAAGCTCTTTTAAAATAAGTTTTTGAAATCCTCTTTCACTTGTATCAACTGTTTCTAAACTTGCCATAAAATATCCTCTATTTTAGTTTTTTTATATCCTCTTCTAACTCTTTTAGACTTTGTACTTTTTCTACTTGTTTTTTGTTTTCTTTATATTTTTTATACTCTAATTCACTTTTTTCTTTTGCTATATGATGAGATATTTTACCAGCATTTTTCAAAAGTTCTCTTCCA